>NZ_FXUY01000001.1:603214-904821 GCF_900182985.1 Pseudomonas helmanticensis
TTGGCGTTGGCCTCGTTGGTGTTGTAGACCTTGGATTTGTTGGTGGTCTGGCCGCCGAAGAACACCGCGACGTCGCTGTTCTTCTTGTGGCACAGGGCGATGAAACCGAGGTCGTTGAGCTCCTTCTCGCGGCGGTCGGTGATCGCCACTTCGGTCGGGCACTTCAACGACAGGTCGCCGGAACTGGTACGGAAGGTATGCGCCGGCAAACCTTCCACCGCACCACCGCCTTCAGCGCCACGAATCGCCGCGCACCAGCCGTACTTGGCAAACGCTTCGGTGATGCGTTGCGACAGCGCCCATGCGGCGTTGCCCCACAGGTATTTACTGTGATCGGTGCCGTTGACGTCTTCGACGTAATTGATGCCTTCCACCGGCGATGTGTCCGGGCCATACGGCAGGCGCAGGAGGAAGTGCGGCAGCACCAGCGAGACGTAGCGTGAGTCTTCGCTTTCGCGGAACGAGCGCCACTTGATCAGCTCCTGGCTCTCGAAGACTTTCGACAAATCACGCGGCACTGCCAGTTCGGTGAAGCTGTTCATGTCGAACAGGCGTGGGCTGGCGGCGGCAATGAACGGTGCGTGCGCGGCAGCGGCAACGTTCGAGAGTTTTTCCAGCAGACCGATGTCCTGCGGGTGGCGGCCGAAGGTGTAGTCACCGACCAGTAAGCTGAAAGGGTGGCCACCGAAGGTGCCGTATTCCTCTTCATAGATCTTCTTGAACAGCGCGCTCTGGTCGAATTCGACGGCTTTTTCCAGGTCGTTCTGCAGCTCTTTCTGTGTGACGTTGAGCAGACGCAGTTTCAGCCGGGTGCTGGTTTCGGTGTTCTGCACCAGCATGTGCAGGCCCCGCCACGAGGCTTCGAGTTTCTGCAGGTCGGGATGGTGCAGCACTTCGTTGAGCTGGGCGCTGATCAGCTCGTCGATCTGGCTGATGCGGTCGTTGATCATCGCCACCGTGTCCTTGTCGATGGCCATGCCTTCGTCAAGCACCTGCGTGGCGAATTCCGCGAGCATGTCGCGGGCGTAATCCTGCTGACTGTCATCGTGGGCCATGCGGCCGTCGAGAATGATCTGGTCGAGCAGGGACAGTGTCTCGGTCGTACTGTCGCTGGCTTGTTTCTGAGCAGAAGCGGGCATGACGAATTCTCCCTCGAATCAGGTGGATGATCAGGCTTGCGGTTCGGCCGGCGCCTCGGCATCAGCTGCCGGGGTAGCGGTGTCTGGGCGGGCCGATTTGATCTCTTGCAAGCCTTCGGTGTTGGCGATGACATCGCGCAACAGCTTGTCCAGATCATCGTTGCCGTCGAGCTTGGTCAGCAGATCGCGCAGACGCTGGCGGGCCTCGAACAAACGGCGCAGCGGGGTGACTTGCTCCACCACCTTGACCGGGTCGAAGTCGTCGATGTGTTTGAAATTGAGTTCGATATTGAGCTTGCTGTCGTCGCCGCTGAGGGTGTTGTTGACTTGCAGCGTGGCGCGCGGGCTGATCGAGGCGAGTACTTCGTTGAAGTTGTCGCGATCGATTTCGGTAAAACGCCGTTCAGTCAGTTTTGCCAATGGTTCAAGCGGCTTGCCGGAGAGGTCGGCGAGAATCCCGACCACCAGCGGCAGTTCCTTTTTCTCGATGGCGTTGCCGATTTCGACGTCGTAGGTGATTTGCACTCGGGGCGGGCGCACCCGGTCGAGCTTGTGCTGAGTACTTTCTGCCATGTCGGCGGACTCCGATGCGATGGGCGGGCGCAATGCATCGGGGAGGCCCGTTCATCGCTTTCCCTTACTGGACCGTAGGTTAGAAAGGGGAGCAGATGACCTGTCGTTCCTTTGACAAACCTTCCTCATTCGGCAGTGCCTGCCGAACTACCCAAGACGCTAGAACAGGTCTATAAAAATGCAAGCGAAAACATTTTTGGACAGGCTCGGGAAAAGGAAAATTCATTTTGTACGGACGATTTTTTGTAGCGTTTCTGTTTGCGCTGCTGGCGGGCTGTTCCTTTTTCGGGCCGAAGGTCGACCTCGACAGCCTGACCCTCGATGTCGCGCCCAAGGCCAACGACGACACGCCGATCGCCGTGGATTTCATTGCGGTCGCCGACCCCGATCTGCTCAAGCAGTTGTCGGCGATCAGTGCCAGCCAGTGGTTTGCCGGGCGCGAGCAGTATCAGCGCGACTATCGTCAACTGATGAGCGTGTGGGGACTGGAGCTGGTACCGGGACAATTCATCGACCGGCAACCGTTCCCTTTGGGGGGCAAGAAGGCCGCTGGACTTTTGGTCTTCGCCAGCTATAACACTCCCGGAGCGCACCGCTTGCGGCTCGATGATCAGAGCGAAGCGTGGTTGAAGTTCGACAGCCGCGAGATGAGTCTGGTCAACGCCGACGAGCACTGAAATGCCACCGCTGCCGCCGGATCGCGGCTTGGTCGAAGGGAGTCGTATGAGTCTGCTACCTGACGCGGTTTGCTGGCACGAAGGCATGCAATTGCTGCCACAGCATTTTCAGTTGCAAGGGCTGCGTGCCGAAGCGCTCGGTGCGCATCTGGCGCTGGCATGCAACCCGTGGTTCTGGGGCGTCAGCCACATGGAGATCGATCCTTCGGCGTTGAGCGCCGGGGTGGTGCGGGTGTTGTCGCTGCAAGGGACAATGCCCGACGGTTTGCCGGTGGACCTGCAGGCCGGCATTGGCCCGACCCTGGAGCTGGATGTCGGTGCGGCGATCGATGTCAGCGACGATGCGACGGTCACCGTGTACCTGGCGATCAGCCCGATGTGGCGTGCCGGTCAGTTGCTGCCGCTCAAGGGCCGCTTGCAGTCGGTTGTCGGCGAGGCGCTGCCGGATCTCACCAGCGGCGAATTCCCGGAGTCGATCACTGTCTGGCGTCCCAATCCACGGTTATGCACGCAACTGAACAAAGCCGATTCGATTTGCTTGCCGCTGCTGAAAATCCGCAAGGAGGGCGGCGGTTTTCTGCCGTTGTCCTACACGCCGCCAACACCGCTGCTGCTACCGGAATCGCCGCTTGGTCGGCGCATCGCCGGACTGTGCGCGCGGGCGCGGGAGAAGTGCCTGTTTCTTGGTGGTCGTTTGCGTCAGGCGCAGCAGGCCGGCAATCAGGACGATGCGCTGGAAATCCGTCGTCAGTTGACCGCGTTGTGGCTGCGTCTGCCGGAAATCGAAGGCCTGCTGAACAGCCGCATCGCGCAGCCGCAGATCCTCTACGTGCACTTGCTCGGCCTGGCCGGCGCATGGTCGGCGCTCGATCCGCTGGCCGGCGTGCCGGCGTTTGCAGCGCTGGATTTTCTCGAATTGCAGCGTGGTTACGACGCCGTGCTGCAATGGCTGGAAACAACCCTTGAACTGATCCGCGCCGGCTACCGCAGCCTGGCCTTCGAACGCGGTGAACAGAGCTTCTCGATTCAGTTGCCGGACGAGCAACCGAGCCAGCGTCTGGTCATCGGTTTGCGCATGCCCAACGGTGCCAGCGAGCAGGCGGCGAACGACTGGCTGCGCGGCGCGATCATCGCCTCGGCGCCGCACATCGCGCTGCTCAGCCGTCAGCGCATGAGCGGTTTGAGCCATCAGGCCATGAGCCGCAGCGAGCAGGTGGCCTACAGCGTCGGCGACGACACGCGGCTGTTTGTGATCACTGCCGAAGGTGCCTGGTTCGATGCGCAACTGCCGCTGATGATCGCTGCCCCGGCGGCGAATTTGACCAGCAGTCCGTGGCAAGTGGTGCTGTTTATTGCCCAGAACAGTGAAAGTGCCTGATCACACAAGGAACGCCGTATGTCGCAAGGAAGTGCCGCAAGCCTGGGGTTGCAGGACGCACCGTTGAGCAGCGCGTTCCGCGAGGCATGGCAGCAATGGCAACACGACTGGGTGCATTTGCCCAAGGACAGCGAGGACGAAACAGCGCTGGTCGAGACCGTGGTCGAGTTGTCGACGCAGGCTTCGCAACGGTTGTGGCGCACGGCGTATTCGCGGGTTGGCGATTCGGCGACCGAGCAGGTCAAGGCGCTGGTTTACGCCTTCGTCGCCTTGATTGATGAAACCCTGTTGTTCGAACCCTGGCCGGGGCAGGCGGCGTGGCAGGACAAACCGCTGGAATCGCGGCTTTATGCCAGTCGTCAGGCCGGCGAGCAGGTGCCGGCGGCAATTCAAAGTCTGCTCGATGATCAGCAACCGCTCACACGCGACCTGGCCAACGTCTATTTGCAATGCTTGATTCTGGGTTTCCATGGACGCCTGCGCGGTGAGCACAGCCTCGCGCAATTGGCGAAGTGGCGGCTGGCGCTGTTCAACTTTGCCTGGCAGGACGAAGCCACGTATGACGATGTCAGCCGGCGGCTGATGCAGCCTTCGCTCGCGACGCCATTGCAGTTGCCGGTGCGCACGGCGCTGCCGGACGGCTTTCGCCTGGCCTTGGGGATTCTGGCGATGCTGCTGTTGCTGACGGGTCTCGGTCATTGGTTGTGGCGCGATATCGCTCAGGAGTTGCAACCGGTATTGCAAACCAGCGATGTGGTCGCCGCACCGGAGCAAGGCTCATGAGCCCGCTGGCGATTGTCGCGTGGGTGGTTGCGCTGTTACTGCTGCTGGTGATCATCGCCGTGGCGGTGTGGTGGTTGCGCACCCAGAGCGGCGCGGCGATCCGCAGTTTTTATGCGTCGGTGCGCCAAATGGAGCAGGAGCAGGGCAGTCAGGATCGTTATGAGATGCCGTGGCTGCTGATGCTTGGCGATGAAAACCAGGGCACGCAACTGGTCAGCGAATGGCGCTTGCAGCCGACCGACAAACCCGCCTGGTTCGGCCGCTGGTGGTCGGACCCCGAAGGCGCGGTGCTGGTGGTGCCGCAAGCGCTGTTCCTGCCGGATGACGGCATGCATCTGCAACGCGGCGGCTGGTGGCGACTGCTCGGCTTGATCCTGCGCCTGCGCAGCAAACGGCCGCTGGACGCAGTGATCTGGACGGTGCCGGCCAGTCGCCTGAGCAATCTCGAACAGGCCACCAGCCTTGGTTTGGCCGCGCGCCGCCGCTTCATTGATCTGCTGCAACGCTTCGGCCTGAGTGTGCCGGTGTATGTGATTGTCACCGGCCTGGAAGATTTGCCGGGGTTTCAGGAGTTGATCGCCGCGCTGCCGGAAGAGGCGCGCGAACGCACTTTGGGCTGGTCGTCACCGTACCCGCGTGACGCCGTCTGGCAAGGGCAATGGAGTGATCAGGCGCTGGATCGCCTGCATCGGGCGGTGGCGGAAGCGGTGATCGAGATCGGCACGTTGTCCGGGCAATTGAGTGCGGATCTATACGCCTTGCCGGATCGTCTGGAGACATTGCGGCGTGGTTTGCAGAATGTTCTCGAACCGGTTTTTCAGGGTAACGCACAGGGCGAAGCGCCGTGTTTTCGCGGCGTGTATTTCACTGCCAACATTGCCGGCGAAGATGCGCAGGACGGTTTTTCCGCCGACGACAGCGGCCTGCAGCGCAGTGCGTTTGCGCGGCAGTTGTGGCGGCAGCGACTGGTCGGTGAGCGCGGATTGGCGCAAAGCGTGCCGCGCCTGTTGCGTCTGCGCCAGCGCTGGCAACGGCTGACTGCCGGCGTGGCCTTGGTGATCGGGGTGGTCTGGGCGGTGGCGATGGTCTGGGCCTGGCATGTCTCGGTCAGGGACGCGCACGAGCTGGCGCGGCTGATGCAAAACGCGCAGAAAAGCTATGTCGCGGTCACCGATGACGCGCATCGCATCGAACCGACCCGGCGCAACGTCCAGTCTTTTTGGCGGGTGCTGGAAAAGGCTCCGCACTGGAACTATGTCTCGCTGGCGTTTCCGACCTCATGGTTTTCTTCGCTCGATACGCAACTTGAGCAAGAGGTCTTTCAGTCGACGCAACGGCATATTCTCTTGCCTCTGCATCAATTGCTGATCTCCGATCTGGCGAAAATCAAAGCGATCCGCAGCACCGACCGGCGCAGCAGCATCGAGAGCGAAGACCCGGCGCAGTGGCAGAATTATCAAAAAGCTACCGATCTGGTCGATCGCGCGTTGCGGCTGGAACAACAGAACCAATTGTTCAATCAGGTGCAAACCGATCAGCGCGCGCCGCTGGATGATCTGGTGCAGTTGAGCAACAGCGCGCTGTCGCTGAACCTCAACAGCGCGATCTTGCCCTACGCGCCGTTCTACAACCGATTGCTGGTAGCCGGTAACAGCGACGGCGACAATTTGCAGGCTCTCGACCTGAGCGTCGACCGCCCGCAGATCGTCAGCAATTTCTCCGGACTGATGCAGCGCTGGCTCGATCAGTACTTTCTCGCCGACAATTTTGTCAGTCGCGCCGGTTACCTGAAACTGCACCTGGATCAACTGCAAGCCGGCAGCGGCAATAGCCTGCGCGAGCTGGAAGACCTCAGCGCGCTGATCCACGATCTGCAAGCGGCGATTGCCCTGACCAATTCCACCTGGAGTCGCGGCAAGGGGCAGGAACTGGTGCCGGGCTATCGCGACTTTATCGACAAGGTGCGCAAGAGCTCGTTGTTGGGGCAGCAGGTCGGACAAGACCTCGACACCCAGGCGGCGCAGTTGCAGCAGAGCTTTCGCGATCAATGGATCGCCCAGGTCGGCTCGCGCGACAATTTGCTGGTGCAACAGGCCAGCGGGCAACTGGCGTTGCAAGAGCAGGTAGTGAAGCTGCACAACGCGATTCAGGCGTTGTTCAAACGTGATTTTGTCTCGGTGGCCCTGCGGGCCAGCCAGGACAACGTCAATATGCAAGGGCAGACAGTGGACGGCGATGACCTCAATGAGTCGCTGAAATACTTCGCCGATTACAACAGTTACGTCGCCGAAGAGCTGCCGCGCATTCCGCCGGATTATCGCAGTGCGTTGATGAAAACCGCCGAGAGCGCCGCCGCCCAGGCCATGTGGTTGAGCCTCAAGGATCTCAACGACCAAGCGCATCCTTACGCCGTGTTCAATGTCCGCGCCGAACAAGCCATGGACCTGCAAAAGGCTTTTGTCGAAGTTCATCGCACGGACCTGGCGACGCGCCTGCAAACCGCGCTCAACCGCCGTGCCATGGCGCAGATCATCAATGGCCTGGATGAAATTACCGCGCAACCGTTGTTCGGCGGGCGTACTGAAATCAGCCAGTGGGACGGCTCGAAAAACCTCGGCTTGCAATTGTTCGGCACCAACGATGTGCAGGACCTGAAACTGAGCCTCAAGCAGCAGTTCAACACCATGCTCGGCATCACCGAGCGACGGGCGACATCGTTGCAGTGGTTGATGACGCAGCAGGCCAATCTGTCCGCGCTCGATTACGAACGCGTGACGCAGTTCAGTGCGCTCAACGACGAATTGCTCAAGTACAAGGAGGCCAATCCGGCCAGTTCACCGGCGCAGATCGAGCAACTGGTCAGCCGCGATTTCGTCGAGATGGACACCGATACCTGCTTGCAGATGCTGCAGACCGCCAATCTGTCTGGCGGCCGTGGAACCCTGGCGATGCGCGCACTGGAGCTGCAACAGACGGCCATGCAACGCTGCCAGATGCTCCAGGTGCAGCAAGCGGCGGCAGCGTGGAATGAGCTGGCTAACTACTTCAATCAATACCTCGCGGATCGGTTTCCCTTTGCCAACGGTGTGCAGGCGCAAGATGCCGACCCGGCGCGGGTCCAGTATTTACTGGAGCTGATCGACAAACGCTTGCCGGTGGCGCAGGCGGGACTGGCCACCAATCAGACCCCGGAGCGTGTCGCCGCAGCAGACTTTCTCAATCGGCTGAAACAGGCCAGTACCTGGCTGGCGCCGCTGTTCGTGCGCGACAAGAGCGGCATTCTCGGCGTCGAACTCGACGTGCGTTGGCGCACTGACCGCGATGACGAGAAGGGCGCCGATCAAGTGATCGCCGGGGGCCTGCTGGCCGGTAACCAGCAGATCAATTATCCGGTGCCCGGCGAGCAGGCCAATCTGCGCTGGATGGTTGGTCAGCCGATTCGCCTGACTCTGCGTTGGGCGCGCAATGGCAAGGAGCGCCCGGTCAACGATCCGCTGCAACCGAATCTGGTCGTACGTGATCTGGAGGCCGGTTGGGAGTACGGCGGCCCTTGGTCATTGCTGCGGATGATGCGTGCGCACTTTTCCGTGCAGCGTCAGCCGAGCATGGATTACACCGAGTTTCCACTGGCCTTGCGCCTGCCGGTGACCGCATCCAGCGACAGCGTTACCAGTGAGTTCACGCGGATGTTTGTGCGCCTATCGCTGATGAGCCAAGGCTCGAAACTGCCGCTGTCGATTGCGCCGTTGCCGACCCGCGCACCGCGCTCGCCGTTTCAGTTGAGCAGTAGCACCGCCGCCATTGAATCGCAGAAGGAGGGCTTGTGAGCCTGCCATCGACCACACTGCCGGACCTGATTGAGCAGTTGCTCGCGCCAATCAGCGCGGACGCGCCCTGTGGCGTCGATTTGCGTTACGAGCGCGAGTTCGACCAATTGCGCGACCTGCGCCGCGAGGACGACGCCAGTCTGCCGACCGGGGTCTGGCAGTCGACGTTGAAACGGGCGAGCTGGCCCGAAGTCGAGAAACTCACCACCACGCTGTTGCTCGAACGCAGCAAGGACCTGATGCTCAGCGCCTGGCTGGGCGAAGCCTGGCTGCACCTGCAAGCGCTGGACGGACTGCCCGGCAGCCTGGCGCTGATCGCCGGATTGTGCGAGCGCTTTCCCGAGCATTTGCACCCGCAGGCCGAGGATGGCGATCAGTCGTGGCGGGTGATTCCGCTGGAATGGCTGGTGCGTCGCTACAGTGAAATATTGCTCACGCGAGTGCCGCTGTTCGGTGCGCGCAACAGCGATTTCGAGGCTTGCACCCTGGAAGTCTGGCGCCGTTTGCAGATTCAGCAAGTGCAGGCCAACGACAGTAAAAATGCCAAGACCTCGGCAGAAACCGCGCGCAGTGAACAGAAGAAAATCAACGAGCAGATTCGCGCGACGCCCTTGGCATTCTGGTTACGCACGCAGGGCAATCTGTTGTTGAGCCTGCAACACCTGCAACGGCTGGACCGCTGGAGCGATGCCTTCCTGGGCGATCAGGCACCGGGATTGCGTCCGTTGCAGGAAACCATTCAAGCGCTGCTGACACTGGTTCAGGAGTTTATCGCCATGCACCCACAACAACCGGCGCCGCCCCCGCCCGTGATCGAAACGCCTGTGCTGGTGACGCAGCCTGAACAACAAGCACCAGCCGCAGCGGTGTTTCGCGAGCCGGCCAACCGTGAAGAGGCTTATCGGCAATTGTTGTCGATCGCCGAATACCTGGCCCGCACCGAACCCCACAGCCCGGTGCCGTATCTGATCCGCCGCGGCGTCGAATGGGGCAATAAACCGCTGAGCGAACTGCTCGGAGAGTTGATCTCCGCCGACGCTGAATCGCGCCGCTTGTGGACGCTGCTCGGGGTGCTTTAGTGCACCCGCTGGTTGCTGATTTTAGGCGGCAGGGCGATGGGCGTCAGTACCGGTTGCCCGGAGAAGAACGCGGTCAGGTTTTTCCCGACCAGCTCCACCGTACCTTGCGTGGCTTCCGGTGAAAGGCCGGCGACGTGCGGGGTGAGCAGCACATTGCCGAGCGCTTTCAGGGCATCCGGCACTTGCGGTTCGTGGTCGAATACATCGAGTGCGGCGCCGGCAATGCGGCGTTGTTCAAGGGCGGTGATCAGATCCGCCGTGGCGATCACACTGGCGCGGGCAATGTTGACGATAAACCCGTTCGGGCCGAGCGCGTCGAGCACCGGACGCGTTACCAGCGACTGCGTGCCGATCCCGCCGGGCGTGGCGACGATCAGAAAGTCCGAAGCGCGGGCCAGCTCGGTCGGCGTCGAGCAGAACGCGTAGGGCACATCGTTGCGCAGTTGACGGTTGTGATAGCTGATCTGCATGTCGAAACCGAGGGCTGCCCGCTTGGCGATGGCCATGCCCACCGCACCCAAGCCAAGAATCCCCAAGCGTTTTCCGGCCAGCGACGGACGCATGATTTTCGGCCATTCGCCCCGACGCACGGCAGCATCGCAACGCGGAATATCACGCACCAACGCCAGCAGCATGGCCATTGCATGGTCGGCCACCGACGAAGCGTTGACCCCGGCGCCGTTGGTCACGGTAATCCCGCGATCACTGGCCGCCTGCAGGTCGACGTGTTCGTAGCCGGCACCGATCACGGTGATGATTTTCAGCGCGGGCAGGGCAGCGATTTCGTCAGCGGTCAGGCCCAACGGGCCACGGGTCAATACCGCATCGATGCGACTGCCGTGGCTGGCGATGGCTTGTGCACGTTCGGCCGGCGTTGGCGCGAGGATCAGGTGAAAGCCCTGATGTTCGAGAATCGGCAAATAATCGTTGATGGTTTCAACCAGTACCAGAACGGTTGCGGGCATTGCGCGGCTCCTGTGATCGTCGGCGAGTTGGTCGCGAAAGTCGTTTCAGATTGCTGAATCCGCGCCGACTTGGCAATCGTTGTCATTCGCGCAGTGGTGCTTTGATTCTGGACGGCTTCGGGCAAGAAGCAAGGGTAGGCAGCACACCGGTGATCCGGTGTGCTGTCGACATCATTGGGCCGCTTGGGCTTTGGCTTGTTCAGCCAAGGCAATCGGCTTGAAATCGTAGGTCGGATAGAACTCGGTGCGATAACTGCCCCACGCGGTGTTTTCCAGGGCGAGGTTCACTTCCGCCAGACGCGTGACAGGAAAGCGCACGGTAACGACTTGGCCTATACCCATCATGATGTTCCAGCTCACCACTTCGACCCCGGCCGGGGGAAACGTTTTATGGAAACCCTGTTTCGCGAGCTGAGCCTTGAGTTCACTTAACGGTCGGGTTTGATCATGTTTCAGAAACACAGTCAGCATCATTGCGTTGTCGGCAGTGGTGACGACATTGTTTGCGGGTTGGGTAGCGGCTTGCGCGCTGACCCCGGCGCAATAGACGGAAGACATCAGTAACGTCGACATCAGCAGGTTTTTTAGTGACTTTTGCATATTGAACTCCTGTTTATTGCTTAATGGCGGACTTGGTTTCTATCGTTCCGGTATAGGGCGCGTGAACGACATGAATGCGAACGAGAGGATTGTTGTCGACCATGTCGCGGGGGACTTCCCGAGAATAAGTGAATTCACGGTTGTTCAATGTTTCCAAGCGCCTGACCCATGTTTTGGTCGGGCCGATATCCGGTACAAGAATGTGCTGCTGCTGATCGCCGGTGACAAAGAAGTAACCACCACCGCCGTTGTTGTACTTTGATTCGCCTGTATCGGTGTAAAAGAACTCGTATCGATTACGCTCGGGATCCCACGTCGATATGCCAACTACGCCGGGGTACCTGGCTTTGACGTCGGTTTCAGGGGCGCCGTCGATATAGACCTTGGTGGTCAGCCATCGCGGCGAAGAAGCCAGCTCGCGGACATCGGCGTGGGCGTTGGCGACCGGCGCAAGCAGTGCGGCCAACAACAGTCCGGTCATCATGTTCTTTTGCATGTTGTGTCCTCTTGATCACACTTTAATTATCAGTTTTCGAATTCGGGGCGATAAAAATATTGACCTGCCATGGAATAATGTTCAATGGCTGGGTAGTCGCTTGTAACAAATGGCTGGTATTCGATTTTAAGTAATGTTTTGTTGTAAGTGTTTTTGGCTGTGTAACTTGTAGGGTTGTTCTGCAGGGTTGTTGGTTGATTCATTTATTTGTTGGCGTTTTCTGTGGTTAACGTTGCTGGCGCCATTAACTAATTACACGATGCTGTAGGACAAGAGATGCCGTAACAAATCTCTGGTTGACGCAACCGCAGCAAGTGAAGTTGCGTCTATTTCGGGACGCTTGCTTAGAACCTCACTGCAGCGCTGTCGATTAACCGTGCGAAAGCGGCACCGAGGGTCGCGTTGTGATGGTTGATGATCACTTCGGCCGATAGCGTAGCGGTGTCCATGCAAGTGTGGGCGTCGCTGAGCAGCAGTGGTCTGAAGCCCAGATCGGCAGCGCTGCGACAGGTGCTGTCGATGCAGAACTGGCTTTTCATGCCGACCACATAGAGGTCTTCGATCTGTGCGGCTTTGAGTTGCTGCGCTAGGTCAGTGCCATGGAAAGCATTGGGGCGGGATTTGTCGAAGAGGGTGTCGATTTCAGCGTCCAGTTCAAGCGCGGGCAACAATTGCCAGAATGGACTGCCAGCGGCAATCGGTGAGCCGTCCGGGCCGGTGTGGCGCACGGCGAAGATTGGCACTTGATTCACGCGGGCCTGAGCGACCAGACGCTGGATGTTGGCCAGAACCTGTTCGCCTCGGTAGGGCTTTTCCTGGCCATGGAACAGGCCGACCTGCATATCGATGATCAACAGTGCTGCGGGCATGGTGGTTCTCCTTGAGTGCTGCGGATGCCGCACGGACGGGAGAAACAACAAGGCCCCGTCCATTGCTGGCGGGGCCTTGGGGTTGCTGCGCTGGAGTTAACTCACACAGAAACACCACGACCCGCCATTGGCGGTCGTGGTGGTACGGGTGAGGTGCAGCGCGCGAAGGTTCATCGGCCGATCATGCGGGTGGCATCGACGGGCTGTCAACCGGCGTATTGGGCGATGCCGTTGCCGAACGACCAGTTCTCTTTTTTCACTTCGACCAGATTGATGAACACGTCTTCCAGGCGCACGGACAGGTGCGTGTTGAGATTTTGCGCGATGGTCTGGTACAGGGCTTTTTTCTGCTCCAGGGTGCGGCCTTCGTTGAGGGTGATCTGGATGATCACCAGTTGGTCGCTGCGCTGGATGCCCAGATATTGCGGGTCGAAGATGAAGTGCTCGGCATCGTGCTCATTGAGAATCTGGAAATTGTCGTGCTCCGGCACATTGATGGCGCTGCGCATGGCGGCGTAGATCTGCTCGCCGATGCGTTTGGCGAAGGTGGGGTCGGGGTGTTTTTTGATTTCGACGCGGACGAGCGGCATGAGTAATGACTCCATGGGGCAGGGGACTGGTATCACGCTAGATCATGTGCGCGAAATTGAAAGCTTATGCCCCTCGTTACCCAACCCTGAATCCTGAACCCCTGTAGGAGCTGTCGAGTGCAACGAGGCTGCGATCTTTTGATCCTGACCCTGAAGATCAAAAGATCGCAGCGTGCCGCAGCTCCTACAGGGATGCCGGATTTTGCCTACGAACTTGAAAGATCCATCTGCTATCCGGCAGGCGATGAATGCGAAATCATCAGGGCACAAGGCAGCTTGGGCGAGTCGCGGGTGTTTTTTTCAAGTTCTGAACAGGTGTTCGACAACCATCAAATCGATGACCCAGAGAGGAATCAGCATGAACACATTTGACCGCAAGGCCATGATGGAACAATCAGATCGCGAGCACGATGAATGGGTCGAAAAAATGCGTATCCAGGGCAAAGGCGATATGTACCCCATCTGGGGGATGCTGGCTTTCGGCATCTTTTGCATGTCATTGGGATTCATATTGGCTCGATCGATCTGATCCGGTTATTCCGCTCAGGTTCGACGCTGGAGGCTGTCGGAAAACGACATTGTACGTATCCGTAGCCGACAGCCATTTTCCCGAAAACGACACCCCGTTGATCTGCACCGCATAACCATTCCTCAGCTAAGTCTTTGCTTCTGAACATTTATCACGGAGAATCGCGCCCCTGTTTCGGCCGGAGCATGTCTGTCGGTTTTTTCCGACGCGTCCTGACCGAGTGGCAAGTGACCGGAATGCGGAGATCCGACCGGATGAATGATCAGGCCAATAGCGTCGAAGAGCGCTTTGATGCAGCAGCACCCGCTGAACTTTCGAGCTGGAATCGCCAGGACACCACCTGGATGTTGGGACTGTTTGGGACGGCCATCGGCGCCGGCACCCTGTTTCTGCCAATCAATGCCGGGCTCGGTGGCTTCTGGCCGCTGGTGATCCTGACGCTGCTGGCGTTCCCGATGACGTTCTACGCGCACCGTGGCCTGACCCGCTTTGTGCTGTCCGGTCGCGAAGGCGCCGACATCACTGAAGTGGTCGAGCAGCATTTCGGCATCAAGGCCGGTGCGTTGATCACCTTGCTGTACTTCTTCGCGATCTTCCCGATCCTGCTGATCTACAGCGTCGGCCTGACTAACACGGTCGCCAGTTTCCTCGAACATCAACTGCACATCACGCCGCCACCGCGCGCGCTGCTGTCGTTCGTGCTGATCCTCGGTTTGCTGGCGGTGGTGCGTTGCGGCGAGCAGGCAATCGTCAAGGCGATGAGCCTGATGGTCTATCCATTCATCGTCGCGCTGCTGTTCCTCGCGGTGTACCTGATTCCGCACTGGAACGGCGGCATTCTCACCACCGTTTCGCAGGTGCCCGCGCCGTCCGCGCTGCTGCACACGCTGTGGCTGGCGATTCCGGTGATGGTGTTCTCGTTCAACCACTCGCCGATCATCTCGGCGTTTGCAGTGGATCAGAAGCGTCGTTATGGCGTGAATGCCGATGAGCGCAGCTCGCAGATCCTGTTGCGCGCCCATGCACTGATGGTGCTGATGGTGATGTTCTTCGTGTTCAGTTGCGTACTGACCCTGTCACCCGCGCAATTGGCTGAAGCGAAAGATCAGAATCTGTCGATCCTGTCTTACCTGGCCAACCACTTCAACAATCCGACCATCGAATTTGCCGCTCCGCTGATTGCGTTCGTGGCGATTTCCAAGTCGTTCCTCGGTCACTACATCGGTGCCAGCGAAGGCCTCAAAGGCCTGATCATCAAGAGCGGCAAGCGTCCGAGCGCCAAGGCACTGGATCGCATCGTTGCAGCGTTGATGCTGGTGGTCTGCTGGATTATCGCGACCCTGAACCCAAGCATTCTCGGCATGATCGAAACCGTCGGTGGCCCGGTCATCGCAGCGATCCTGTTCCTGATGCCGATGTACGCGATTCGCAAGATTCCGGCGATGGCGCGTTATCGTGGCCAGGCGTCGAACGTTTTCGTCGCGGCGGTTGGCCTGGTGGCGATTTCGGCGCTGGTTTACAAGCTGGCCGTTTAAAGACCAATAGATCGCATAGCTCCGTGCGGGAGCCGCCGCAGGCTGCGATCTTTGGCTTTTAAGCTACAGTACGCCGCTACGCATCCCTGATGCGTAGCGGCTTTTTTTCGTCTGGAGACAGTGGATTGTCGAGCGCCCCGCCAACTGTGGAACAACCCAATCGCTGGCAGGACGTCCTCGCGGGCCTGTCGATCGCCGGCCTGTTGCTGCCTGAAGCCGTGGCGTACTCGACCATCGCCGCACTGGCGCCTCAGGCCGGGGTCATCGCCTTGTTTGCCGGGTTGCTGTGTTACGGGCTGTTCGGCACCAGTCGCTTCGCCATTGTGTCGGCGACGTCATCGTCAGCGGCGGTGCTCGCGGCAGCCACGGCGACCTTGGCCAATGGTGATCCGCAACTGCGCTCGACGCTGGCGGTCGGGCTGGTGCTGGTCACCGGCGCGTTGTTTCTGCTGGCCGGGATCTTTCGCCTCGGCAGCGTCACCTCGTTTATCGCCAAACCGGTCTTGCGCGGGTTTGCCTTCGGTCTGGCGCTGACGATCATTCTCAAGCAAGTTGCCAGTGTGGTCGGGGTGCATCTGACCGACGCCAATCTGGTGCGCTTCGCTCCGCAACTGCTGGAGCAATTGCCACAGTGGAACTGGCCGGCAGCGGCTGTCGCTGCCGTGGCGCTGGTGTTGCTCGGCGTGTTTGCGCGATTCCCGCGAGTGCCCGGCGGATTGCTGGTGGTGGTGATCGGCATCCTCGCCGGGCAATGGCTTCACTTGCCGGCGTATGGCGTGAAGTTGATCGGGGTGATCGATCTGAGCCTGGAGGTGCCGAATTTACCGGCCTTGCCGTTCGCCGACTGGCTGCGGTTAGGGGAGGTGGGGTTTGCGCTGGTGATGATTCTGTACGCGGAGTCCTACGGCTCGATCAGTTCGTATGCACTCAAGCATGGCGACCGTGTGACCTCGAACCGCGACTTGCTGGCACTCGGTGCGGCGAATCTGCTGTCCGGGTTGTTCCATGGCATGCCGGCGGGAGCGGGGTATTCGGCAACCTCGGCGAATGAGGCCGCGGGGGCTACTTCACGGATGGCTGGCGCGGTGGCGGCGCTGGTGGTGCTGGCCATCGTGCTGACCGTTTTGCCATGGATCGCGCTGACGCCGGAGCCAATCCTCGCCGCTATTGTCATGCATGCGTTGGGGCGGGGTTTGAGTTTGCAGCCGCTGTGGCGTTATTTCGTCTGGCGCCGGGATCGGGTGCTGGTGATTTGTGCGGTGGCGGCGGTGTTGGTGCTTGGCGTGCTGGACGGCTTGCTGGTAGCGGTGGCGATCAGTGTCTTGTTGATGCTCAAACAGATGTCGGCGGCGGACATCCAGGTGTTGGGGCGGATCGACGGCGGGCACGATTTTGTCGATATGCAGCGCCATCCCATTGCGCAGACGGAACCCGGCATTTTGATCATTCGGCCGGGCGAGGCGTTGTTCTTTGCCAACGTCGAACGGATTCTGGGGGCGGCGTTGCGCTTGGTGCGGCATTCGCAGGTACCGGTGCACACGGTGATTCTCAGTCTGGAAGAAACGCCGGATCTGGATGGCACCAGCATTGAGGCGTTGCAGGAGTTTTTCCTGCGGGTGCATCTGGACGGCAAACGATTGATTCTGGCGCGGCTCAAGCACGAGGCGCTGAGCGCGTTGGCGGAACTGCCAGAGGTGCCGGCCAATGATGTGATCCTCAGTGGCCTGAGCGTCGACGGTGCTGTCCAGCAAGCCCTCAACCTCAACCCGATACTGTAGGAGCTGCCGGGCCGAAGGTATGTGAACACAGGTCCCCGTGTTTTTCAGGGATAAAAAAACGCCGCACATCTCTCGATGGGCGGCGTTTTTCATTGCGTTGCAGCGTTAGGCTTGAACGACCGGAATGTTGGCGTTCGCAGCAGCTTCACGGAACTCGGCGATCTGGTCGAAGGACAGGTAGCGGTAGATATCGGCCGCCATGCTGTCGATCTTGCCAGCGTATTCCATGTACTCCTCGACGGTCGGCAGGCGACCCAGGATCGAAGCGACGGACGCCAACTCGGCCGAAGCCAGGTAGACGTTCGCGCCGTCGCCCAGACGGTTCGGGAAGTTACGGGTCGACGTCGACACCACGGTCGCGTTCGGCTCTACACGTGCCTGGTTACCCATGCACAGCGAGCAGCCCGGCATTTCCATGCGCGCGCCAGCCTTGCCGTAGATGCCGTAGTAGCCTTCTTCGGTCAGCTGGTGAGCGTCCATCTTGGTCGGCGGCGACAGCCACAGACGGGTTGGCAGCTGACCCTTGACCTGATCCAGCAATTTACCGGCAGCGCGGAAGTGACCGATGTTGGTCATGCACGAACCGATGAACACTTCGTCGATCTTCTCGCCAGCAACGCTGGACAGCAGACGGGCGTCGTCCGGATCGTTCGGCGCGCACAGTACAGGCTCGCTGATGTCGGCCAGATCGATTTCGATGATTTCGGCGTATTCGGCGTCGGCATCGGCTTCCATCAGTTCCGGGTTGGCAACCCAGGCTTCCATCGCTTGAGCACGGCGTTCCAGAGTACGCGCATCGCCGTAGCCTTCGCCGATCATCCAGCGCAGCAGGGTGATGTTGGAGTTCAGGTACTCGGTGATCGACTCTTTCGACAGCTTGATGGTGCAACCGGCAGCCGAACGTTCGGCCGAGGCGTCGGACAGTTCGAACGCCTGCTCCAGGGTCAGACCTTCCAGACCTTCGATTTCCAGGATGCGGCCGGAGAAGGCGTTTTTCTTGCCTTTCTTCTCGACGGTCAGCAGACCGTTCTGGATAGCGAAGTAAGGAATCGCATGAACCAGGTCACGCAGGGTGATGCCAGGTTTCATTTTGCCTTTGAAGCGCACCAGAATCGATTCCGGCATGTCCAGCGGCATGACGCCGGTGGCCGCAGCAAACGCAACCAGACCGGAACCGGCCGGGAACGAAATGCCCATCGGGAAACGGGTGTGCGAGTCACCACCGGTGCCGACGGTGTCTGGCAGCAGCATGCGGTTCAGCCACGAGTGGATGATGCCGTCGCCCGGACGCAGGGAAACGCCGCCGCGGGTCATGATGAAGTCAGGCAGGGTGTGGTGGGTGGTCACGTCGATCGGCTTTGGATAGGCTGCGGTGTGGCAGAACGACTGCATTACCAGATCAGCGGAGAAGCCCAGGCACGCCAGGTCTTTCAGTTCGTCACGGGTCATTGGACCGGTGGTGTCCTGAGAACCCACGGTGGTCATTTTCGGTTCGCAGTAGGTGCCAGGACGGATGCCTTTGCCTTCTGCCAGACCGCAAGCCTTGCCGACCATTTTCTGCGCCAGGGTGTAACCCTTGGTGCTTTCGATCGGTGCATCAGGCTTCTTGAACAGGTCGAACGCCGGCAGACCCAGTTCGGCGCGAGCCTTCTCGGTCAGGCCGCGGCCAATGATCAGCGGGATACGGCCGCCAGCACGGACTTCGTCCAACAGAACCGGGGTCTTCATTTCGAAGGTGGTCAGGACTTCGTCGGTGCCGTGTTTGCAGACTTTGCCAGCATGCGGGTACAGGTCGATCACGTCGCCCATGTTCATGTTGGAAACGTCGAACTCGATTGGCAGTGCGCCGGCATCTTCCATGGTGTTGTAGAAGATTGGAGCGATTTTGCTGCCGAAGCAGAAACCGCCAGCGCGCTTGTTCGGCACGTAAGGAACGTCATCGCCGAAGAACCACAGTACCGAGTTGGTAGCGGATTTACGCGAAGAACCGGTACCGACCACATCACCGACGTAGGCGATCGGGAAGCCTTCACCGCGCATTTGTTCGATCTGCTTCATCGGGCCGATGGCGCCCTGCTGATCAGGAACGATGCCGTCGCGGGCCATTTTCAGCATGGCCAGGGCGTGCAGCGGGATGTCTGGACGCGACCAGGCATCAGGAGCAGGGGAGAGGTCGTCGGTGTTGGTTTCGCCGGTAACCTTGAATACACGCAGGCTGATCTTGTCGGCCAGGGTCGGACGGTTCTTGAACCACTCGCCGTCAGCCCAGGATTGCAGCACGGCTTGAGCGTGAGCGTTGCCGTTCTTGGCTTTTTCCGCGACGTCGTGGAACGCATCGAACATCAGCAGGGTGTGCTTGAGTTGCGCGGCAGCGACTGGCGCCAGCTCGGCGTCGTCCAGCAGGTCAACCAGAGTGACGATGTTGTAGCCGCCCTGCATGGTGCCGAGCAGTTCTACAGCGCGCTTTTTGTCCAGCAGCGGGGAGGAAACTTCGCCCTTGGCCAGAGCAGACAGGAAACCGGCTTTTACATAGGCCGCTTCGTCCACGCCTGGTGGAATGCGATTGGTGATCAGGTCAACGAGAAATTCTTCTTCGCCAGCCGGAGGGTTTTTCAGCAGCTCGACCAGGCCTGCTGTTTGTTCGGCGTTAAGCGGCTGGGGAACGATACCCAGGGCTGCACGCTCTTCGATATGTTTGCGGTAGGCTTCAAGCACAGTTATTACCCTCATCAGTGGTCCCAAATGGGTGTCCGGGACGCTCATCCCGAAATGGTCGTACTCATGCGCTGCGTGGCGTTGTGGGCCACTTAGCCAGAATTACCGACCATTCCTTACAGAAGCTGCTTTCAAAGTTTTACGCCTGCAGAACGGGGAGCTGATGAGGGTTGGCGATGGGCTTTTCCCCGCTGGAAAAACCGCTCGCCAACACCGCTCTGAAGGAACGACTGTGCTCGTGACGCTTTGAAAACAGCTTCTAACGGACATTGGCGCCTTAAAAGGCTGGCTGATTCTACGGCAAAAAAAAATTAAACGTAAGTTCGTCCCTGAAGTTTGAGGGGTGATGAATGTTAGACAAAGGGCTAACATGCCGACCTGTTCCGCGTTTCAGTGCCTTTGCCTACTTTATGCCCAATCAGACCATCAAGACCCCCTGCGTCGGCCTCTGCTCCACTGTTTACGGTGATCTGGTGTGCCGTGGCTGCAAGCGTTTCCACCACGAAGTGATCCATTGGAATGGTTACAACGAGGAGGAAAAACGCGCGGTGTGGCTGCGTCTGGAACAATTGCTGTCACAAGTGATGGCGGGCAAGGTCGAGATTTTCGATTCGGCGCGCCTGCGCGAGCAGCTCGAACAGCGCAAGATCCGCTTCGTGCCGCATCAATCGGAATATTGCTGGGCGTATCAACTGATCGCTCGTGGTGCGCGGGTGATCATTAATCTGGAAGCGTACGGGATGGTGTTGCTGCCGGAGTTTCGCGAGTGGAACCTGCCGGAATTGCGCGATGCCATTGATCGGGAATTCTTCCTGCTGTCGGAAGCGCATTATCAGCGCTACATCGCCCCCGGATTCCTCAAAGACGCCTTTGGCGCCTGAACCTCAAAAGATCGCAGCGTGCCGCAGCTCCTACAGGTTTGTGTGACGTCGGGCGCCCGCAATACCTGTAGGAGCTGCCGCAGGCTGCGATCTTTTGATCTTTAATGTTTCACCGCCAACTCCACCAGATGATCCTCGACCTCCTGCGGCTTGAGCACCAGAACGTCGCTTTCCAGCTCGTCCAGCACCACTTCTGCGGTATTGCCGATCAACGCTCCTGACAAACCGGTTCGCGCCACCGTGCCGATCACGGTCACCGCCGCCTGCAGCTTGTGCGCCATAAACGGGATCAGCACATCTGCCGGGCCTTCCTCGATGTGCAAATGTTCGTCATCGACATCAAATTCCGCCTGAAACGCCCGACACTGCTCGCGATAGCGCGCTTCGATGGTTTCGCTCAGTTGGAAAGTCGGATCCGCCGCCGACAGCATCGGTGAAGGATGCGCCGCAATCACATGCAGGTGCGCCTTGGCCAGACTGGCAATGTCATAGCCGTGATCAATGATCGTGGTGTGCAGATGCCGGTGTTCGCCATCGGCATTGCCGACATCGACGGCGGCCAGGATCACGCGGTCCTTCCAGGACGTGGATGTTTTCACCAACAGCACCGGGGTCGGGCAGTGGCGCAAGAGTTTCCAGTCCACCGGCGTCAGCAGGGCCTTTTTCAGCGGACTGTCGGGGAAATGCTGTTTGACCACCAGCCCGCAACCCTCGGCCTGCTGCACATCAATGATGGTTTCGTGCAGGCTCTCGTTCCACGCCTGTTCGGTCGTCACGCTGTAACCATCGGCTAACAGCGCGGCCTTGAGTACGCCGAGCATGCCGGCGTGGTCGTGCTTCTTGTCACACACCAGCAGGTGCAGATGGGCCTGGGTCACGCCTGCGATCAGCTTGGCGCGCTTGAGCGCCAGGCTTTCCGAATGTTCGGGTTCGATGACCACCAGAATGCTGCGAATGGCTTGCATGAGCGGAGTCTCCAGCAAAGAAAAGGCACGGCGTTGCACAACTATAGTTGCTGCTCATGCGCCTGCGACTTGATGCATATCAACGCGGGCGGCTGGTGGTCTGCGGGCAGGCCGGTATAATCGGCGCCCTTCGCTCGAACACCTTTACCGTGAGCCCCATGATCCTTCCCGAAATCCACGAATTCCTTGGCTGCCGCACCCCTGACGCCTGGGTCCAGGCCGCACTGGCCGATCAGGAAACCCTGCTGATCGACCACAAGAACTGCGAGTTCAAGGCTGCCAGCACCGCGCTGAGCCTGATAGCCAAGTACCATTCCCACGTCGACCTGATCAACATGATGTCGCGTCTGGCCCGGGAAGAACTGGTGCACCACGAGCAGGTCATGCGCCTGATGAAACGCCGCAAGATCGAGCTGCGCCAGCTGCATGCCGGCCGTTACGCGTCGAGCCTGCGCAAGGTGGTGCGTAGCCACGAGCCGGTGAAACTGGTCGATACGCTGGTGGTCGGGGCGTTTATCGAAGCGCGCAGTTGCGAGCGGTTCGAAGCGCTGGTGCCGCATCTGGATGAAGAACTCGGCAAGTTCTACTTTGGCCTGCTGAAAAGCGAGGCGCGGCATTTTCAGGGTTATCTGAAGCTCGCTTATCAGTACGGCGATGCCAAGGATGTTGCGCAGGTGATCGAGCGAGTCCGCGCTGCCGAGCAAGAGCTGATTGAATCGCCGGATGAAGAATTCCGCTTTCACAGCGGTGTGCCTGTAAACCGTTAAGATCAAAAGATCGCAGCCTTCGGCAGCTCCTACAGGGAAATGCATTCAAGATGTAGCAGCTGCCGAAGGCTGCGATCTTTGCGCGTGTGATTGTTAAAAACTCTTAAGAGTATGAAACATCAGCGCAAAACGGCCCTCGCCCACGAATGTCGCCATAATGTCGGCCCTTACACATGGGTTGGCACACGGTCGATATGGATAATCTGGGTTTTGGCAAAGTCCTGCTGGTGGAAGACGACGAGCGTCTTGCCGCGCTGATCGCCCACTTCCTCGAACAACACGGCTACGAAGTCCGCTCGGTGCATCGCGGCGATCTGGCGGTGGCCGCGTTTCTCGAATTCAAGCCGAAAGTAGTGGTGCTCGACCTGATGCTGCCGGGGCAGAGTGGCCTGCACGTGTGCCGCGAAATTCGCAGCGTGTCGGATACGCCGATCGTGATTCTGACCGCCAAGGAAGACGACCTCGACCACATTCTCGGCCTGGAATCGGGTGCCGATGACTACGTGATCAAACCGATCAAACCGCCGGTATTGCTGGCCCGCCTGCGCGCGTTGCAACGGCGGCAGGTGCCGGACAGCAATGTGGTCAGCCTGCTCGAGTTCGGCCATTTGAGGATCGACCGCAGTTGCCGCGAAGTGCGCCTGGCCGGGGAAGTCATCGAAATGACCACCATGGAGTTCGAGCTGTTGTGGCTGCTCGCCAGTGCGGCGGGCAAGACGCTCTCGCGCGACGACATTCTCAACCGCATGCGCGGCATTGCCTTCGACGGGCTCAATCGCAGCGTCGACGTGTACATCAGCAAATTGCGTAACAAACTCAAGGACAACCCTCGCGAGCCGGTGTGCATCAAGACCGTGTGGGGCAAAGGTTATCTGTTCAATCCGTTCGCCTGGGAGCTGTAGATGCTGCGGTTATTTTTCGGGCTGTTTCTGGTCATGACGGTGGGGCTGGTGTTGGCGTTGCAGACGGTTGAACACACGTTCGATGCGCTGCTCGATTATCAGCAACGCGACTACAACCGTGAAGCCGTGCGCGGTCAGGCCTGGACGCTCACTCAGCAGTTACGTGAACTCGATGGCCCTGCGCGGGAAAACCAGTTGCAATCGATACGCCCGCACTACGGGCTGGGGCTGACGCTGGTCGATGCCGGCCAACTGAACCTGACCGACGAGGAAAAAACCGAGCTGGCCGATGGCTTGCTGGTCATCCGCGACAAATACAGCCAATACATTTCCGCCATCGATGGCGGCCCGCAGTTGCTGAGTATTCGCCTGCCCGCCGAACCGAGCCTGATGCCTTTCTACATCGTCGCGGCGTACCTGATGATTGCCGTGGTGATCGGTATCGTCCTGTTCTTCTGGGTGCGTCCGCACTGGCGTGATCTGGAAAAACTGCGGCTGGCCGCCGAGCGTTTTGGCGGCAATGACTTGTCGTCGCGCATTCAATTGTCGAAACGCTCGAACATCCGCGACCTGGCCGAGCACTTCAATTTGATGGCGGCGCGTATCGAAGGTTTGATCGCCAATCAGCGCGAACTGACCAACGCTGTGTCCCATGAACTGCGCACGCCGATTGCGCGGTTGTCGTTTGAGCTCGACCAACTCAAGCAACAACCGGACGCCAGCCAGAACCGCGAGCTGATTGCCGATATGTATGCCGATCTCGGCGAGCTGGAAGAGATGGTCTCCGAACTGTTGACCTACGCCAGCCTTGAGCGCGGCGCGACGGTGATCAAGCGCGAAAACATCCAGGCCGCCAACTGGCTCGACAGCGTCGTCGGCAGCGTGGCGCTGGAAGCGGAAGCGGCGGGGGTGCAGTTGCTGATTGGCGATTGCCGGCTCGACACCGTGCGCATCGAACCGCGGTTCATGGCGCGGGCGGTCATCAATCTGCTGCGCAATGCCATTCGTTATGCCGAGCAGCGCGTGGAGGTGACGCTGGAGCGCAATGGCGAATACTACGAGGTGCGGGTCAACGACGACGGGCCGGGAGTGCCGCTGGATGGGCGCGAGAAGATTTTCGAGCCATTCTCGCGGCTGGATGCCAGCCGCGATCGGCGTACCGGCGGGTTTGGTTTGGGCCTGGCGCTGGTGCGACGAGTGTCGCAGTCGCATGGCGGGCAGGTCGAAGTCGGTGAATCGGCATGGGGCGGGGCATCGTTTCGGATGACCTGGGCGCATCTGGATTGATCTGCGTTGCCAGTCCCGGCCTGCTCGCGAAGAGGCCATCAATCACACCACAATTCCCCACTCATCTGAGCAACCCCAACCGCTCATGCCACTGCGCAATTGACTCTTGGGGATAAACCTCAAACTGCTTGTCTGCGGGCTTTGCGTTCACCTCAACCCACGAAGCCTTCGAACCGAGCATCAAGTGCGTGTGCTCCGGCGGCACCGGCAACGGCGTGTCGATGGCCGAGGCGAAGGGGTGGATCAGCTCCGGCCACTCCGGGCTGAACAGCCATAAACCGCTGCCGCACAGTGAGCAGAAATGCCGTTCGGCGGTGCTGCGGTGTGCACGTTTGTCGCCTTCGTCCTTCATCTTCGCGTGGTAGATCGAAATGTGTTTGCGCCCCTGAACCTTGAGGCTGGCCGAGTCGCCGCCGAGGTTGATCGCATAGCCACCACCGCCCTGGGTCTTGCGGCAGATCGAGCAGTAGCAGCGTTGATAAGGGTAGGGGTGGGCGCTGGTCAGGCTGAAGGTGACGGCGCCGCAGTGGCAGGAGCCTTCGAGGTGCATGAGGGGCCTCCGGTGGGCTGGATGGGTTCGGTTCAGCCTAGAAGAGTTGTGGTGAATGCGCTGCCGCCATCGCTGGCAAGCGTTTCCCCTGTAGGAGCTGCCGCAGGCTGCGATCTTTTGATCTGGCCCTTCAAAATACACCATCAAGAGATCGTAGCCTGCGGCAGCTCCTACTGGACTCGTGCGACAGGTGCGGTCAGCATGTCGTCCTAAAAACAGGGATCCCAACCCATGCGTAGACTGCCCTCACTGGCCGCCCTGCGAACCTTCGAATGCGCCGCCCGTCACGCGCATTTCGGCCGGGCCGCCGCTGAACTGTGCGTCACCGACAGCGCCGTCAGCCACCAGATCCGCCAGCTCGAAGAGCAACTTGGCGTGTCGCTGTTCATCCGCGAAGGCCGGCAGATTCGCCCGACCATCGCCGCCGGACGGCTGATGCAGAGCCTGCAACAAGCCTTCGAACTGATCGGCGATGCCTGCGATGAACTGCGCGATCCGTCCTCGCTGGCGGTCTTGCGTTTGGCCGTCACCGCCGAACTCGCGCAAAAGTGGTTGATGAGCCGTCTCAGCGATTTCTACGCGCGCTATCCGCACATCACCTTGCACCTCTACGAACAGCCGATCGACGCCAGCGCCCCCGGCGAAGACATCGACCTGGCAATCACCTACGGCACCGGCCCGGTCGACAGCAGCGCCTATTTCGTCCGACCGTTGCCGGCGCTGCAATTCTTCCCGGTGTGCAGCCCCGGCCTGTTCAACCAAGGCACGCTGAAGACGCCGAAGGATCTGGCCCGCCATTGTCTGCTGCACGACGATCAGGACGGCAAGACCTGGACCGCATGGCTCACCAGCCACGCCGGCGATCTGCGCCCGCAGCGCCAGTTGTATTTCGCCCACGCCGGGCTGGCGCTGGAAGCGGCGGCGCAAGGGCAGGGCGTTGCGATGGGCGACAACCTCACTGCGCAGGAAGATTTGCAGAACGGTCGGCTGGTGCGGCCATTCGCCTCGAGCATGACCGCCCTCGGCCAATACGCGCTGGTCTGTGAACGGCTGCGCATGGAGCGTCCGGCAGTCGCGCAAATGCTCGAATGGTTCAACGATCAACTGACGGATTGATGAGTTGAATTCAACTGTTCCGCAATAATCATCGTTGGCGGGGGCTCTGCCTGCGACCGTAGCCTGTGGTCATTCCCATCGCGAACAACGAGGTTTGACCATGGCACGTTTGCTCGACTCCACCCCCAAACACGACGGCTTCCGTCTGCCCGGCGAATTCGAAAGCAAGTCCGGCTGCTGGCTCGGCTGGCCGGAGCGCACCGACGTCTGGCGCAACGGCGCCAAGCCTGCGCAGAAAGTCTGGGTGCAGATCGTCACCGCGATCTCCCACAGCGAACCGGTCACCGTTTGCGCCTCGGCCGCGCAATTCGCCACCGCGCGCCGGCAGTTGCCGCCGCAAGTACGCGTCGTGGAAATGACCTGCAACGACACCTGGTTTCGCGACAGCGGCCCGTGCTTTGTGGTCAATGACCAGAGCGGCGAAGTGCGCGGCGTCGACTTCGAATTCAATGCTTATGGCGGTCTCGACGGCGGCCTCTACTACCCGTGGGACAAGGACGATCAGATCGCCAGCAAGATCCTTGAAATCGAGCGTTTCGACCGCTACCGCGCGCCGTTGATTGCCGAACTCGGCGGTATCCAGAGCGACGGCCAGGGCAGCATCCTCACCACCGAACAGTGCCTGCTCAATCGCAATCGCAACCAGCATCTGGGCAAGGATGAAGTCACCCGCAGGCTCACCGATTACCTCGGCGCCGAACAAGTGATCTGGCTGCCGCGCGGCTGCAAGTTCGACGAAACCGATGGCCACGTCGATGACCTCGCCTGTTTCGTCCGTCCCGGCGAAGTGGTGCTGCAATGGACCGACAATCGCGACGATCCGCAATGGGAAATCTATCAGGAGGCCTACGATATTCTGCGCAGCACCCGTGACAGCCGTGGCCGCGAGCTGATCGTGCACAAACTGCCGCAACCGGATGTGCTGGAGTGGACCGCCGAAGAAGCCGAAGGCCTCGATCAGCAGGACAGCACCCACACCCGCCAGGCCGGCACTAAAATCTGCGCGTCGTACATCAACTATTACGCCGGCAACAGCTCGATCGTAGTGCCGCTGTTTGGCGATCGTCAGGATCAGGCCGCACTGGCGACGCTCGCCGAACTGTTTCCGCAGCACAAAATCGTCGGCATCGAAAACTCCCGGGAAATCCTCCTCGGTGGCGGCAACGTCGCGTGCATCACCATGCCGCAATACGCCGGCACGCCCGACCACAAGAAGGGAGCCTGACCATGCGCCTGCACAAACTGACTCAAGCGTTATTGCTGGTGCTTGCACCCTTGTGTGTGCAGGCCGCCGACACCGCGAAACCGGTGGTCAACCTGTACATCTGGGGCGAGTACCTGGCCCCGGACACCTTGAAGAATTTCGAGGCGAAAACCGGCATTCATGTGGTCGCCGATCACTTCGACTCGCTGGAAACCGTCGAGACCAAACTACTTACCGGGCGCAGCGGCTACGACCTGGTGCTGACCGCCGGCCAGCATCTGTCGCGGGCCATTGAAAGCGGCGCGATCCAGCCGCTGGACAAGGCCCGGGTGCCACACTTTGCCGGGGTTGGCGAGGAGTTTCGTCAGCACATGGCGGTGTTTGATCCGGGCAATCGTTTCGCCGGCATCTACGCTTGGGGTACCACTGGCTTGGGGTATCAGGAGGAGGCGATCAAGCAACGTCTGCCTGATGCGCCGACGGACAGTTGGGCGATGCTGTTCGATCCGGCGGTGGTTTCGAAATTTGCCGACTGCGGGGTGAGTTTGCTTAATGACCCGAACGAAGTGTTCGCCGCGGTCATGAAGTACATGGGCCTGGACATCAACCGGCAGAACCTCGATGACCTGAAACTCGCCGAGCAGCAATTGGCGAAGATCCGCCCGTACATCCGCTACTTCGACAATGATCTGAATATCAGCGATCTGGCCAACGGCAACACCTGCGTGGCGATGTCGTGGAACGGCAACGTGGCGATTGCGGCGGGACAGGCGCAGGCGGCGAACAAGCCATTCAAGCTCAGTTACCGGATTCCGAAAGAGGGCACATTGATCTGGTTTGACGCGATGGTCATTCCCAAGGACGCCCCGCACCCTCAGGCCGGATTGGCGTTGATGGATTATTTAATGACGCCGGAAGTGATGGCGCCGATCACCGACACCATTCATTACGCCAATGCGATCACGGCGGCGGATGGCTTGGTCGATGCATCGATCCGCAATGATCCGGGCACCTACCCCTCGGCCGACGTCAGGGCCACGCTGTACAGCAAAAACGATAACGGCAAAGCCTTCAATCGCGCCTTGATCCGCGCATTCAGCCGCCTGAAATCCGGCCTCTGACCCCGCAAATCCCCCTGTAGGAGCTGCCGCAGGCTGCGATCTTTTGATCCTGTTTTTTAAAATAAAAATCAAAAGATCGCAGCCTGCGGCAGCTCCTACAGGGATTTGTGTTGTACAGAGACAGATCATTGTGGGAGCGGACTTGCTCGCGAAGAACGATAACGCGGTCTATCTCTTGGCCACACGCCACAAATACCACGCAGCCACCGTTCGATAAGGGCTCCACGCCAGGCCGATTTCGATCATTTGCTTGCGCGTCGGTTGCACTTCCAGTCCCATCAACCGCCGATAGCCCTCACGTACGCCAAAGTCATCGGCCGGCAGAATGTCCATGCGCTCCAGGCTGTAGATCAGCAGCATCTCCACGGTCCAGCGGCCCACTCCGCGCAGGCTGATCAAGCGTTCGATCAACGCTTCATCGTCCATCGCCAGCGCCGTGGCGTAATCCGGCACCACGCCATCCAGCGTTGCCTGGGCAATGCCCTGAATCGTCGCAATCTTGCCGGCGGAAAATCCGCAACTGCGCATCCGTTCGAAATCGGTCGCAAGGATTTGTTCCGGGCGGGGGAATGACTGCCCGGGAAACAATCCGACCAACCGTCCGATGATCGCGTCGCCGGCCTTGGCATGCAGTTGCTGGTAGCCGATCGCCCGTACCAGCGACTCGTAAGGATCGCGCGCCGGATGCGGCTGATGCAGGCACGGGCCGACAGCGGCAATGTGCTGCTGCCAGTGCGGGTCGAGCGCAGCGAGGAATTCGCTCGCTGCCTGATAGTGCTCGGGCATGTTATTTCAGCAAGCCGTTGACTTCGCCATACGTGAAGGCCTTGAGGTCGTGGGTGTCGAGTTTGCCGCTGGCGAGGAAGCTTTTCACCAGCCCGCCCATCGCCCCGTAAAGGAATTCGGCGATGCCGGAGCCAGCGCTCAAGCGGCGCACGCCCAGCGCTTGCAGTTCTTCGGGCGAGGGCAGGCAGGCGAAGCCGAGTACGTTGACCGGCAGCGTCGTGCCTTTGCAGATCGCTTCGATCTCGTAGGCCGAGGTGACACCGGCGGCAAACAAGCCATCGGCACCGGCCGCCTGATACAACGCGGCGCGCCGCAGGGTTTCGGCGACGCGATCTTCAGCCGGCACCAGGCTTTTCAGATAGACATCGGTGCGCGCATTGATGAACAGCTTGACCGAACGTTTGTCGGCGATTTGCCGCGCCACCTCGATCTTGCGCGCGAGCAACTCCGGCGCGTTGGAACCGTCCTCGATATTGATCCCGACGGCACCCGCCGCAATGACCGCTTCAAGCACCTCGGCGACACGCCCGAGGTCATCGGAATAACCGGCCTCGACGTCCACGGTCAACGGCACGCTGATCACCCGGGCAATCGATTCCACCGTGGATACCAGGCGTTCGAGGGGCAAGGTGTTGCCGTCCGGATAACCGTGGGCCCAGGCCACCGCCGCACTGCTGGTGGCGACGGCCTGGCCACCGAGCTGTTCGACCAGTCGCGCGCCAGTGGCGTCGGCGACGTTGGTCAGGATCAACAGGCCTTGCTGATGCAACTGGTGAAAGCGGGTGTCAAGCGTGCTCATCGAAATTCCTTGTTGTTGATGGTGCAAAATTTGTCAGAAAGCCAACGGTTGGGTGAGCTGCAGCGCGGCGTTTTCCAGCCTCAGCAAGAATGCCTTGCGCGGTTGTCCTCCACCATAGCCGGTCAGCGAGCCATCCGCGCCAATCACCCGATGACAAGGCACGACAATCGACAGCCGATTGTGCCCGTTGGCCAACCCGACCGCGCGACTCGCGCCGGGTTTGCCCAACCCTGCGGCGATGGTGCCGTAGGTGCTGGTGTGACCGTAAGGAATTTGCAGCAGGGCCGCCCAGACCTGTCGGGAAAATTCGCTGCCGGGCAAATGCAACGGCACCGTGAATACGTTCAGTTTGCCGGCGAAGTAGGCCGCCAGTTCCTCTTCGATCTGCTGCAAGTGTGCGTTATGCCCCGGCGCGACCGCGTAGCCGTAGCGGTTCTGCAACGCTTCAACTTCGCCGGTCAGCGCCGGTCGATCAAGAAACTCCAGCAACACCAATCCACGGCGTTCGGCCATGGCGATCATCGGCCCCAGTGGCGTGGTCAGCCGGGTGAACAGCAGCGGCTCGCTCTGTTCGGCGCGGCCCGGTGTGATGTGGAAGGACTTCTGGAAAGCGTCACGAAAACCGCTGAGCGATTCGTAACCCGAGTCGAACGCGGCATGATCAATCGAGGTGCCTTGTCTGATCCCGCCCAATGCCATGCCCAACCGCCGAGTACGTAGCCAAGCGTGGAAAGTCATGCCGAAATGCTGCTTGAACCAGCGCCGCAACTTCAACGGTTCGATGCCTGCGGCGAGCAGTTGCGCATCGCTCCAGCGCAGCTCAGGGGCGGCTTCCACGGCAGTGAGCAGGCGCTGCACCCAGTCTGGCGCAATGGCTGCGGCGTCCAGTGGCTTGCAGCGCAGGCAGGCGCGATAACCGGCGGTCAGGCATTCATCGGCGTGCGCGAAGAACTCGACGTTTTGCGGTTTCGGCTTGCGCGCCGTGCAACTGGGGCGGCAGAAAATTCCGGTGGTTTTCACGGCCGTGAAGAACACGCCTTCATAGGCAGTGTCGCGTTCGAGCATGGCGCGAACCATCTCGGCGTGGGGCGGCAGGACAGCGGTCTGTATGTTCATGGCATGACTGTAAAAGCAGATTCTCGATGGCTCCACCGAAAAATCGACAGTGAATTTTCCGTCTGCTGATCTACTGTGTAGGAGCTGCCGCAGGCTGCGATCTTTTGATGATCGTTCCCACGCTCTGCGTGGGAATGCACCCGGGGACGCTCCGCGTCCGGTAATCAAAAGATCGCAGCCTGCGGCAGCTCCTACAGAGATTGTGAGGTGTTGGTTTATGCATCCGTTTTCCATTCAACATATTGATCACATTGTGCTGCGCGTAAAAGACCTGCAACGCAGCATCGATTTCTACGCTCGGGTGTTCGGCGCCGAGGTGGTCAGGCACAACGAACCGCTGGGGCTGGTGCACTTGCGTGCCGGCACCTCAATGATCGATCTCGTCGACCTGGCCGGTGAACTCGGGCGCAAGGGCGGCGGGGCGGCCGGTGCCGAGCGGCGCAATGTCGATCACTTCTGTCTGCGCATCGAGCCGTTCGACGAACAAGCGTTGACGGCGCACCTGCAATCGGCCGGACTGACCGTGGAAAAAGCCGCTCGACGCTTTGGCGCTGAAGGTTATGGCCTGTCTTTGTATTGCTTCGATCCGGACGGCAATCAGGTCGAACTCAAAGGCCCGTCCGAAGCGTAAGCCTCACGCGCGTTTGGCCAGCAACAGCACTGAAGCCGCCGCCGACAGCAGCCCCGCGCAGCAGCGGTTGAACATCCGCTTGCCGCGCGGCTCGGCGAACCAGCGGCGCATGCGCAGGCCCATCCAGGCATACGCAGCGATGGCGATCCATTCCAGCAACAGAAACAGCGCGCCGAGCACGGCAAATTGCGCCGGCACCGGGCGCGCTGGATCAACAAACTGCGGCAGGAATGCGGTGAACAGCAGAATCGCCTTGGGATTGCCGGCGGCCACCAGAAACTCCTGACGTGCCAGCCTGAACAAGCCCACCGACGCTCCCGCCACGTGCTGTTCGGCCTCGGGATTGGCGCGCCACAATTGCCAGGCCAGATACAGCAGATACCCCGCGCCAATAATCTTGATCGCATGAAACAGCCATTCGGACGTTTGCAGCACCACCGACAACCCGGCGCCGGCCAGTGCGATCATCCCGGCGAACGCCAGAATCCGTCCGATACCGGCGGCGAAGGCACGGCGATAGCCATAGCGCGTGGCGTTGCTGACCGACAACAGGTTGTTCGGGCCGGGAGCCATGTTCAGGGCGAAACAGGCGGGGAGAAACAGCGAGAGGGTGGCGAGGTCCATGACGGCGCTCCAGAAACGAGTGCGCCATTTTTATCACAGCCCACACGCCGTCAGACCCATACAGTCAGGCGGCGCTGTCGCGGTACAGCCCGGCCATGCTGGACAACGCGGTCGAACTTTTTGCACAAGCTGCAACTCTGAAACCCTCAGAGGGCGATGGTTTCGGCAAAAAAACTCTCCGGTCGATCAACAAACGACGGTTGCCGTGCAAGACTTGCCCCCCTTGTTTCACCCACCCCGCACGGCCCCAGGCGGCCCTATCAAGAGCGATCTACATGCAAGCAAAGGCCCGTGAAGTTTATGTGCCACCGGTGCTGCAAGATCTGCGAGCCGGCACTGCCGAACTGCACATCGCACTGGAAAAACGCCTTCCGTTTTTCTCCGATACCCTCGATAAACACGCTTTTGTGCGGTTGATGCAGGCCTATTACGGCTTCTATCTGCCGCTGGAAAACGCCTTGCGAAACAGCGGTTCGATCCCCTGCGACTTTGATCTGCAGCCACGTCTCAAGGCACCAACCTTGCGCGCCGACCTGCAAGCGTTGGGCATGGACGCCGAAGCGCTGCAACGTCTGCCGCAATGCGAGCAACTGCCCGTCATCGACTCCGGCGCCACCTGCCTCGGCGCGCTCTACGTACTTGAAGGCGCGACACTCGGCGGGCAGATCCTGCGCCGCGAGATCGCCACGCGACTGGGCCTGGAAGCCGACAATGGCGCGGCGTTTCTCGATATCTATGGCGCCGCCACTGGTCGCCGCTGGCGCGACTTCATCGAATATCTGGGCAATCGCCCGATCAGCGCCGACGAACGCACCGCCGTCGTCACAGCGGCACAAACCACATTCAGCTGTTTCGAGCGCTGGCTCGAAAGCCGGGAGGTATTGGCATGACCCCACAAGACAAAGAAGCCTTTGAAGAGCTGCTGGCGAACTGTGCCGACGAGCCGATCCGTTTCCCCGGCGCGATCCAGCCGCACGGCTTGCTGCTGACCCTGAGCGAGCCTGCGCTGGAGATCGTTCAGGTCAGCGCCAACGTTGCAACCCTGCTGGACCGTGAGCCGCTCGGCCTGATCGGCCAGCCACTGGTGCAACTGATCGGCGACGCCGAGGCCGCGCAAGTGCGCGAGGCCATGCTGCAACCGGCATTGTCCGACACGCCGCCGCTGCACTTTCGCCTCAATGGCACGGCGTTCGATGGCTTGCTGCACCGGCATCAGGGCGTGCTGATTCTGGAGCTGGAAATCCACGTCGAAAACTTCCAGCCGCGCAATGTCGCCGGCAACCAGACCCATTTGGGGCGCATGCTCCAGCGTCTGCACGCGGCTACCTCGTTGCAGGCGCTGTACGACATCAGCGTCAAGGAAATCCAGGCCATGACCGGTTACGACCGGGTGCTGATCTATCGCTTCGAAGAGGAAGGACACGGCCAGGTCATCGCCGAAGCGTCCGACCCGTCGATGGAAGTGTTCAACGGTCTGTTCTTCCCGGCCTCGGACATTCCCGAGCAGGCCCGCGAGTTGTATCGGACCAATTGGCTGCGGATCATCCCCAATGCCGATTACCAGCCGGTGCCGTTGCTGCCGAAGCTGCGTCCGGACACCGACACCCCGCTGGATTTGAGTTTTGCCACCCTGCGCAGCGTGTCGCCGATCCACTGTCAGTACATGAAAAACATGGGCGTGCTGTCGTCAATGAGTATCTCGCTGCTCAAGGGCGACAAGCTCTGGGGTCTGATCAGTTGCGGCAACCGTCAGCCGCTGCACGTGCCGCATGAATTGCGCGCGGCGTGCCAGACCATCGGCCAGGTACTGTCGTTGCAGATCAGCGCGATGGAAGCGCTGGAAATCAGCCGTCAGCGTGAAGAAAAAGTCGAGGCGCTGGCTCTGCTCAATCAAGCGATGATCGATTCGCCGCAAAACGTTTTCGATGGCCTGGCCAACCAGCCGCAAGTGCTCATGGCGCTGAACAACGCCGGCGGTATCGCGATCATTGAAGACAACCAATTGCACCGTTACGGCAACTGCCCGGAGCCTGCGCAGATCCGCGCCCTGCACAAGTGGCTGCAGGACAGCGGCGAGCCGGTGTTCGCCAGTCATAATCTGGCCAGCGTGTATCCACCGGCCGCGGAGTATCAGCAAGTGGCCAGTGGCGTGCTTGCCATGAGCCTGCCCAAACCGGTCGACAACGGCGTGCTGTGGTTCCGCCCGGAGGTCAAAGAAAACATCAATTGGAGCGGTGATCCGCGCAAGCCGCTGGACCTGGAAAACTCCGACGCCGGCCTGCGCCTGCGACCGCGTACCTCGTTCGAAATCTGGAAGGTCGAAATGGCGGGCATCTCCGCCAAATGGAGCCACGGCGATCTGTTTGCCGCCAACGACCTGCGTCGTTCGGCGCTGGAAAACGATCTGGCCCGGCAGGTCCGTCGCGAACAGGAAGCGGTGCGCGCCCGTGACGAGCTAGTGGCGGTGGTTTCCCACGACCTGCGCAATCCGATGACCGTGATCTCGATGCTCTGCGGCATGCTGCACAAAGCGTTCAGCTCCGATGGGCCGCACACCTCGCGGCGCATCTCGACGGCGATCGATACCATGCAGCAAGCCGCCGGGCGCATGAACACGCTGCTGGAGGATTTGCTCGACACCTCGAAAATCGATGCCGGGCGCTACAGCATTGCCCCGCAGATTCTGGATGTCGGGCAGATGTTCGAGGAAACCCAGTCGTTGCTAGGCCCGCTGGCGCTGGACAAGGACATCAGCATCTCGTTCGAAACCGACCCCGACCTGAAAATCCATGCCGACCCGGAGCGCTTGTTCCAGGTGCTGTCGAACCTGATCGGCAACGCGATCAAATTCACCCCGCGCAAAGGTTCGGTGGGCGTGCTGGCGAAGTCGGTGGGTGAGGAAATCGTGTTTACCGTGCGCGATACCGGCGAAGGCATTCCCAAGGAAAACCTGGCACGGGTGTTTGATCGTTACTGGACGGTGAAGGAGGGTAATCCCACCGGAACCGGATTGGGTCTGTACATCACGCAGGGCATCGTTGAAGCCCATGGTGGGCGGATCGAGGCCAGCAGCGAGCCGGGGCAGGGGACGGAGTTCCGGTTTACCGTGCCGGTGATGGCCGTGTGCGACTGACAGGCGCGGATCCTCACCACAACAGCCCGGCAGGTGTATGCCGGCCGGGCTGATTGCTTATCCAGCGTTACGGTTTTGCTGCGGTTCAGTCCAGGCCATGGAGCGCGCTGAACGCGTCTTTCGACAGCGGATTGAACCGGTCAGCTCTTATTTCGCTGATCGCATACAACGCACGGCCCGTACGACCGTTACCGTCACCAAAGCCGTGGAAGCCAACCACCGCTCCCAACAGCTGCTTGCTGAAATGTTCGTGCGCGGTGTCCAGAGTTTTCAGGTGATCCTGCATCACGGCAAAACCAGAGATGCTGCTGGCATATTTCTTGTCACTGACACCCACGCGAACGATGTCCGAGGTGGCCGGTGCGATGCTGACATGCAACTGTCTGATCACATCCGGGTCGGTCAGTGATTTATTGCTGGCGGCGTACTCGCGCAAGATAGTGACAATGTTGTCGAGGTCGTTGCCGGGTGAGTTCGAGGCATGAACGATCCAGGCACCGGCTCGCTCGGCGTTATCGGTGAAGGCTCCAGCATTGTAGTGCGACTCGGGCAGTACACCGTTGTAAGGTGCTGCCCCCAGATCCTGTTTCAGCAAATTCTGCTGATGGCTTTTCATGTAGTTGACCTTGCGCGCCTCGATCTCGCTGACCGTTTCCAGCAGGTCGGAATAACCGCTGCCTGCCGAACGGGCGGAATTGTAATCGAGACCATTTTTGGACAGGACAGTCGTCAACAGATCGTCGAGTGCCGATTTGCCGATCAGCGCCTCAAGCTCCTGAGCTTTTTGCAGTTTTCGCGTGGCATCGATGACGGCATTGTTGAACAAGTGTTCCAGCTCCCAGGGGCTGGCAGTCTTCGGCAACGCAATGGTCTTGTCCGTCAGGCGAGTAAGGATCTGGGCCGCAGTTTCAAGGGTATCGTCCTTGAACAGTGCACGCGCGTGCGCCACCGTCGGCAATGTCATGCGGATCTCGGCGGCGGCTCCGGTTTTTCCCAATGCCTTGACCAGGTCATAGGAGCCACTACTGGCGGTGGTCAGGCGACGCAGTTGACGGGTTCCGGCTTTAGTGATCGAACTGCCGTAGTGACCGAGTTTCAACACGCCTTTGCCCGCCAGTTTGCCGGCGCCGACAATCAGTTGCGGCACCCCGTCGAGCGGATTGAAGAGCGACACCAGAACGCTGCCGGCCACTCGACCGAGACTCAACAGCCGGGTGCTGCTGGCCACTGCCTTGGCCAGGGCCCCGAAAGCCCCGATAAAGACAAAGGCCACGGCGAGTGTATCGATAACGCAACTGAACGCTGCCCCGCTGCGTTGATCGGGATCGTCCGAGCTGAGTTCTTGAATACAGCCTCTGAACGGAATGAAGATATTCAGAATGATGTTGGCAATGCGTTCGTACGCTTCTTGCCTTTCTTCGTATTCCGTCTGGTCATAGCCCATCCGGTAATATTCGTCATACGTGATGGTCGGGTTCTTCTGTGCAATGAAATCGGCAATGCTCTTGAGTCTGGGCGATTGATAACTTTGCATGGGTGAGGTGTACCAGCCTGAAGCCTGGTCGTACTCGGCAAACTCACCCAATCGATCAAGCAACATGCCGAACTCGCGGATATGTGCATACTCCTCCAGTTGCCAGTGATGGCGCGGCAATAATGTGTTGATGCCGGCCTGTTCGCTCTGATGCGGCGCTTCTCCCTTGAAGTAGGCTTCGTGCTCGGTAACGATATTTTCCAGGTAGGTCAGGCGCGGAAAATTTCCGGTTTCCGCGTTGGTCGTGTCGTCGAAGCTTCCGGTGTTTTCGTTAAACGCAGATGCCTTTGCGTATGCCTCGGCCAGGCGATCGCTTTTGCGGCATACACCCTGTAAGGGGAACAGTTCGAAACAATGATTCTGCTTCTTGTAACGGCACAGGATGACCACCCCGTGCGGGGAGAAGTGGTCCGCGCTGTGACCTTGAATATTGCGGTTTCCGCGTACCAGGTAGATGGTTGACGCGCCCTGTGTCAGGGCTTCGCGATCACTCATGCCGAGGTTGGAAAATGCCAGCCGGATCATTGTGCTGAGCCCGGACCTGAAGTTTTCGTGCTGTGGCTTGAGTTTTTCGCCATACAACTGATTGATTGGCGCGAGTGCCGCCAGGCCTGGATGCACATCGTGAAGATTGCGGCCGCTCGCTTGGCTGATGAGATTTTTGCGCTGTAGCTGGTTGGCGAGATAAAGATTGATCACTGTGTCGGTAATACGATTCCCTTTGTTCTTCGGTGAAAAGAACACCTCCCCATGTTTATCGATGCCAGCATCGAACAGCGTTTTTCTGGCCAGTTGCCGTCGGCTGACCGGGGCAGCGGTTACCGCCTTCAGCGCAGCCTCGAGTTCATTGGCGTAGGTGCTGTAGTGATTCATTGCCGCTGTGGCAACTTGTTCTACCGATAACGCTGCGTTTTCACGCGGCATCAGTTCGTTGATGCTTGCCCACTCCATCACGCACTGCAGATTGAGGATTTGATGCAGTGTTCGTTGGGCATCGCTGAGCGGGGCAAGCGCGGCAAACTTCATCAGTTGGTCGTAAGACAATTTGCGCGATAGTCCGGGTGCGATCCTTTCAGTGAGCAGGACCGACTTGCGCAACATTACCCAGCCGGGCGAGCTGATCTGCAGTGTTGCGGGTGTGACGACCAGAAACTCCGGGGATTGCCCGGCCAGCACCAATTCCACGGCCAGCAGTGCGGCGAACGGACTGGCACGGTTGATCTGCTCAAAATGGGCTCTGAGACGAACGCGCGCCTGCGCCGCGTTTTCGTGTACGTAGAGCGATGCATAGCGCAAACCACGGTGCGTCTCGACCCGTTCCTCCGAGCCCATGTCCAGATCCAGCACAATGGCGGCCAGGAGTAGCCGGCTACGAGTGATCTCGGTGATTGTCTGTTTCGTTTCATCTGTCGGCAGCGCGTCGAAACAGCTCTGCGCAAACCTCTGCGCCTCGCTCGTTTGCACCAGGTGTTCCCACGCCAATAGTGGATCCTCCTGCACCATCGCGCCGCTCCACTTCTGCAACAGCACATCGGTCAGGTAGTTGATCAGCGGCTCGGTGTGCCGGCCCGCATCGGTCATCAACTGTCGGGTTTTCTGCAGGATCAGTGGGTATTGCTCTGGCTCGACTATCAGCGCGACATCCTGGGTTTCCTCGGAAATACCCCAGTAGTTGCCGAACTTTGGCGCTGTTGGCATGTTGAAGTTCAGGCAGTCGATCAGGTTCGCGATGTCTGCCTGGTCTTGCGGTGTATCGATTTCGTGAAAGGCCAGCCAGTGACGCAGAGGTATTGTGTTGCCAGAACATACAATGCCGCCTGTGCGCCACGCTGTAGCAGACAGAAGTTCAATGTCGGCCCGCAACGATTCAACTTCATAAAGTTCGTCAGTGATGATTGTGGAGTGAATGTAAATGCCTGTGGCGTCAATTTCTTCAGAACTTATGTAAACCTCCCCATTGCTTTTTACCATGACGAAGTGGTCGTCCGGGAGGGCGAGAGTGGCAGTGAATCTGATGAAGTCCGCCTGTTTGCATAATGTCTTCAGGAGCAGTTTTCCAGCGAGGTGTTCATTGTCGAATTGGCTTTGCGAAACCACCTCCGTGGCAAGTTGCATGAAGTCTTCGTCAACACGAAAAGTCTGCCTGAGAAATTGTCGGTTTTCCAGCGCTCTGGCAATACTGAAGCGCTCTTTCGCGTCAGCGGATGCAGGGGGAGAGGCAAACAGGTTGCGGCTAATGTCCATATCGGTTTCTTCTGTTTTTGGATTGATATAACGCAACTCACAGTCAACGTTAAGTGGCTACTCGTTAAGTGGTCGGGAATATAAATCATGCAACTTTGGTGGGTGTTGGTTTTAGGTTTCAGGCTGTTGTTAAAAGTGTCGAGATGTATAAGGGTTGTATGAAGCGTCAGAATTTTTTTTGCTGAAGCAGGGGCGACGACCTCAACTTGCAGGGCGACGGTGGTGGGTGATTTTGTTCAATACACCAGCGTGCGGTGGTGGCTACCTTTGGCGCCTTGTTCCCCGATTTGAAGCAGGTGTGCGATGAGTCTGATGATGTCGATGGCGGCGTTTGCCCTGGTGGCGTCGATTACCCCTGGACCGGTGAATATCGTCGCGTTGAGCTCCGGGGCGCAGTTCGGCTTCCGGGCCAGCCAGCGGCATGTGGCGGGGGCCACACTGGGTTTTGTGCTGTTGCTGGTGCTGATGGGGCTGGGGTTGCATGAGGTACTGAAACTGTGGCCATCGCTGACCCGGGTGGTGCAACTGGCCGGGGTGGCATTTCTGCTGTTCATGGCCTGGAAACTGGCCAGCGATGACGGGCAGTTGCACGCAAAGGATTCTGCGCGGGCGCCATCGATGCTTTATGGCGCAGTGATGCAGTGGCTCAATCCGAAAGCCTGGCTGGCCTGTGTGGCGGGAATGGGTGCGTTTGTGGCGGATGGCGAGGCGTGGCTGGTCTGGCAGTTTGCAGCGGTATATCTGGTGATCTGTTATCTGTCGGTGGGCTGCTGGGTGTATGCCGGGACGTTTTTGCGTGGGTATCTGAGCAACGCGGCGGGAATGCGCTGGTTCAATCGGAGCATGGCGCTGTTGCTGGCTGTCAGTGCGATCTACCTGCTGTTCACCTGACCCTGCCACAACCTTTGTGGCGGATCGGTCAGCCGCGATATTGCCCAGGTGTTGCGGCCAGATGCTGTTTGAAGGCCCGCTGAAAGTGCGCCTGATCGGCAAACCCGGCCTCCAGCGCGACGTGGGCAATCAACTGACCGCTGCGCAAACGCTCGCGGGCGAACTGGATGCGCTGATTGACCAGAAACGCATGCGGGGTCATACCGTAATGCTGCTTGAACGCGCGGATCAGGTACGACGGTGACAGCTGCGCCGCGGCGCAGATGGCGTCGAGGCTGAGCAGGTCGGTGCAATGTTCGCGGATGAACTCTGCGGCGCGCTCAAGTTTGAAATTCGGTTCGCGCAACGCTTGCCCGGCAGGATTCAGGCGCAGTTGCAGATCGCTGAAAAACTCCACCGCCGTGCTCTGCTTACGCAGCACATCCTGCTGCTCGTCGACCAGCACTTGGTAAAGCGCGGTCAAGTCGCGAAACAGCTCGGCATCGTGCAAGTGCGTGGCCGAGAACCGTCGGAATTCCACATCCTCGGCAAAGCCCAACTGATGCTGCAAATCCGTCAGCCATGGCGTCTCGACATACAACATCACGTACGACCACGGCTGATCATCGATGGGGTTGCAGGCGTGCACATCGCCGGGATTCATCAACACCACCGTGCCCGCCGCCACCTCGAATTGCGCCTGCTCATGCACGTAAGTACTGCGCCCGGCGGTGATCGCACCGATCGAGAAATGCGCGTGGGAATGCCGGGCGTAACAGACTTCGCGGCCATCGGCGATGGCCCGCGCTTCGATGAAGGGCAGGGTGTCGTCGCGCCAGAAGCGCGGGGCTTTTTCAGGGTTTTTGGCGGCAGCGTGTTTCATTGTGATTATTCCCGGCAGGCCAGTGCCCGAGTGTATTAGCTCTGGCCGGCAAAGGCTCGTTCCAGTTCGGCGATGTCGAGTTTTTTCATCTTGAACATGGCCTGCATCGCCCGCTGTGACTTGGCGGTGTCCGGGTCCAGCATCATGTGCATAAAGGCCACTGGCACGATCTGCCACGACACGCCGAACTTGTCCTTGAGCCAGCCGCATTGCTGGGCTTCGACGGGGCCGCCCTCGGACAGCTTCCCCCAGAAATGGTCGACTTCTTCCTGATTCTGGCAGTTGACCTGAAACGAAATTGCCTCGCTGAATTTGAACATCGGCCCACCGTTGAGCCCGGTAAACGTCTGGCCATCCAGCTCGAAACTGACGGTCATCACCGCACCTTCCGGCTTGCCGTGAAATTCCTGACCGACCTTGCTGTAGTGGGTCAGGCTGGTGATTTTCGAGTGATCGAAGATCGAGCAGTAGAACTTCGCCGCCGCTTCGGCCTGATCATCGAACCACAGGCAGGGCGTGAGCTTTTGAAAGCGTTGCATGGCAGTCATCCTCGGCAGGTTAGACACGCAGGATTTACAGCGTAGTCAGTCCTTGGTCGATTGCCGGTGCCGTAGATCGACAATTGCCGAGCATTGGAAATCCCGACGACGGAGACACCGGGCCGCAGACCGGCTTTTCCTTTCGGGCCTTGATGTAGTCGTAATGACAAGGTTTCAGGTCGAATTGACTATGTCCGGCTTGTGTCAAATTGACCTGTTATCGTGCAACCAGCTGAATCTATTGAATTAAAAATCTGGCACGAGACTTGATGTACTCAGCTGACCTAAACGAACCGCTCAGGAGTACGCCACCATGCTCACTTTCTTTGAAAGCCCGCTGAACGTTCTGCACCTTTCGAGCAAAATCCTCGTCGCTGGTCTGCTCATGCTGTTGGCCGGCATCTACGGCGCGTATCTCTACAACGGCCACATGCCGATTGCACTGCTGGTGGCGATGCATGCCCTGACCATCCTCGGCCCGACCCTGATCAAGATCGGCTACGTCATGCGCCTGCTGGCGCAATACCGCATCCGTGGTCCGCAGATGATCCCGCAAACCGCGTAATCCCTGTGGGAGCGAGCCTGCTCGCGAAGGCGTCAGCACAGTCGGAGTCTATGTTGCCTGACACACCGCTTTCGCGAGCAGGCTCGCTCCCACAATGGCAGCAGGGTTTCCAGAATCTGCAGTCAACGCAAAATCCTGGGGGAACGGTGTTACTGAAATTTCAGCGTCGTTCAGCCACCATCAACAATGACTGCGGCACCGGGCTTTGCGGGTGTTGTGGCTCCTGCATGCCGACCAAGCGGAATCCGGCCATGTCCAGCGCATTGAACCAGCTCGACAACGTGCGCAAATACCACGGCATCGGCTGCCACTGGCCTTTGAACCCGGCGAAGGATTCTTCGCGCCAGCCGTCCTGGTAATCGCCTGCCGCTGCCGCCCACGGATGCAATGTCTGAATCACCAGCGCACCGCCGGGAACCAGTAGCACATTCATCGCGGCCAGTAGAGGAATAATGTCCTGATGCAGCAGCGCGAAATTCGCGCAGATCAAATCGAAGTCACAACCGATATCAACCTTGGCTTCGACCAGCGCGTCGTAGTCGGCGACGTGCACGGTGGGAGAACCAGCCAAACGCGCTGCTTCAGCCAGCTTCGCATCACCGTCCACGCCCACCGCGGCAATGCCCAGGTCCGCCAGCGCCCGCAACAACCAGCCTTCGCCGCAGCCCAGATCAAGCACACGCTGCGGCTGGCGGCCCATGATCGCCAGCAGAATTGCCTGATTGGTCACCTGTTGACGGCTTTCGATGCCGCCGCTGCGGATCACTTCGATCCAGGCATCGGCGTTGTCGTGCCAGCTCTGCAAAAGGCTGGATTCGGGGGAGGGCATGGCGGTGTCCGTACTATTGAAAACCCACAGTATGGACGCCACCGCGCGCGTTCGCTGAATTCAAATCCGCGCTGCAGGCGACGGCGAACAACAGCGGTTACTCCTTCAAGCTGACGTTATCCAATGCCTGATTCACCGCCAGTTCCCCCAGCATCACCACTTGGGCAATGCCCAGCAGCGTATTGCGATTGGGGCCGTCCAGCGATCCCGCAAAATCGCCAAGCATGACCGTTGCCGAGGCCAAAGACTCGCACGCATTCGCCAGTAACGATTCGGTATCGGTTTTCGGGTTGACCATGAACATGCTGCTGGGGCAGTAAGGCGTGGCCATGATCTGCGCGGGCGCAAGGTAATGATCGAGGGCGCGTTCGGCGGCGGCGTAAAGCTTCTTCGAATCGAATGATTCGTAGGGTGAAGCCGGATCTGTGACCAGCGGTTTTGTGGTTTCTGACATCAACTGAAACTCCTCGAGGCACTGCGAAAGAATGACACCCGGTAGGAGCTGCCGCAGGCTGCGATCTTTTGATCTTGCCTTTGATTGTTAAAAAACAGATCAAAGGATCGCAGCCTGCGGCAGCTCCTACAGGGGGACTTCGGCGAGTTTGCTAGTGCGGCAAGCGGCGGCTGTCCAGGACTCGATTGACCATCAGCTCACTCAGCATGATCACCTGATGCAGCATCAGCATGGCCCGGCGTTGTGTGTTGTCGACGACATCGCCGATATCGCGGGCCATGTCGCTGGCAGCGGCTAACGATTCGCAGGCCTCTACGAGCAGAGTTTCTTCGTCCACGGCGGGGTCGATGAGGAAGATCTTGCTGGTCTTGCGGGAAGGGATTGAGAGCTTCAGTGAGCCGGGGTTGAGATAGAAGTTGATGGCGCGGTCAGTCGCTTCTTTTATCTTTTGAGGTTCGAGAGTTGGGTCGTACGGGATCGGATCGACGTCCGGTGGGTTTGGTGTTGGTTTGAACATTGATGGAACTCCAATTTGAACAGTTGGAGCCATCACCCTCGCTACCAAACGGCGGGTGGCGGCCATGCGCAGGTTGGTAGACCGGTCAAATCGGGAAACCCGGCGCTCACGAATGAGCCCCACGCATGCCCACCATACAAAGCGATGCCTTAAAAACATCGTATGACGGTGTCGCAATAACCACAATTTAAGACGGGCTACCAAACCCGATCACTGTTTTGCAGTGACAGGGAAACGATATAGCCCGCACCAAAGCGCGTATGCCGGCGGATTCTGGCGTAAGCGTAGGTAACGGCGCAAGGCGTTGTAGGGCTTGTGGCGTAACGGTTTGTGTAATTTAAACGTGCGTGCAAAGTTGTGTTTATTTACGCTAAACATAGGAAAAAGGAGGTGCACCATGAAACCAGTCACCGGCGGCTGTCTGTGTGGCAACGTCCGTTTCGAACTCTCCGGCCAACCTTACCGCGTCGGCATCTGCCACTGCCTCGACTGCCGCAAACGCCACGGCGCGCTGTTCGGCACCTCGGCCATATTTCCCGAGGATGCGTTGAAGGTCACCGGTGAAGCCCGCGACTACAACGGGCGCTTTTTCTGCCCGCGCTGCGGCTCACCGGTGTTCACGCGTTCGGAAGATGAAGTAGAGGTCAACGTCGGATCGCTCGATGAGCCGAATCAGTTCAAACCCACTTACGAACTCTGGACCATCCGCCGCGAATCGTGGCTACCGTCGCTGCCATTGGCTCACCACTACGAGCGTGATCGTGAAAGCACGGGACGCACAGAGGAATGATGGACGTGAGCCCAATCACATCCCCCTTGTGGGAGCGAGCCTGCTCGCGAAAGCGGTGGGTCATTCAGCTCAAGTTCAACTGACAGATCGCATTCGCGAGCAGGCTCGCTCCCACAGGGGGGATGTGTACGGCTGCCAATGATCTCAGCCGCGAATAAAGGCCAGCAGATCCGCGTTGATCGTCTCGGCCTCCGTTGTCGGCATCCCGTGCGGAAACCCCGGATACGACTTCAACGTGCCGTTCGGCAGCAACTTCGCCGACAACGGCGCCGAGTCCGCATACGGCACAATCTGGTCATCCTCGCCATGCATCACCAGCACCGGCACGGTGACCTTCTTCAAGTCCTCAGTAAAATCCGTCTGCGAAAACGCGACAATCCCGTCGTAATGCGCCTTCGCCCCACCGATCATGCCCTGACGCCACCAGTTGGCAATAATCCCCTCTGAAGGTGTAGCCCCTGGCCGGTTGTAGCCATAAAACGGCCCGCTCGGAATATCCCGATAAAACTGCGCGCGATTCGCCGCCAAATTCGCCTGAAACTCATCGAACACCGATTTTGGCAGCCCACCCGGATTGCTCTCGGTCTGCACCATCAGCGGCGGCACCGCACTGATCAGCACGCCTTTGGCGACGTTGTCCTGACCATGCCGGGCGATGTAATGGATCACCTCACCGCCACCGGTCGAATGGCCGACATGTACGACGTTCTTCAGACCCAGATGATTGACCACTGCCAGCGTGTCGTCGGCGTAATGATCCATGTCGTGGCCATCCCAGACCTGACTCGAACGCCCATGCCCACGCCGATCATGGGCAACCACCCGGAAGCCTTTGCCGAGGAAAAACAGCATCTGCGCATCCCAATCGTCCGAGCTGAGCGGCCAGCCGTGGTGGAAGTGGATCACCGGCGCGTCTTTCGGGCCCCAGTCCTTGTAGAAAATCTCGACGCCGTCTTTGGTGGTGACAAATCCCATGTTCGCTACTCCAGACCAATGTGATGGATAACCCGCGTGGTGGGCGCGGACCGGTTTCGCTGATGACGTGGCTTCTAATGGCTCGGGTGCGAGCCGTTATCAACTGTAGGATTAAAGTCGACATCTGCATGACCGGTGGTCGCAACGTCTGGCTTCAGGCGCAAATTAGGCTTTGCTGAAAGGGATAAGCCGAGGCGCGCGTAGGCATTGATGGCCACAGCGACGCCCCTTCAGAACACCGTGAGTCTGAGGAAATTTCCCGATGCTGACCTTGAATATCAATGGCAAGGATCAGGAGCTCGATGTCCCCGCGGACATGCCGTTGCTCTGGGTCCTGCGCGATGTCGCGCACCTGACCGGTTCCAAATTCGGCTGCGGCATGGCCCAGTGCGGGGCCTGCACCGTGCATGTCGACGGGGCGCCGTTGCGCGCCTGCATCACGCCCGCGACCGCCGTGGCCCACGGGCAGAAAATCCTCACCATCGAAGGCCTCTCCACCGACGGTTCGCACCCGGTGCAGCAAGCCTGGGCCGAACTCGACGTGGTGCAGTGCGGTTACTGCCAGTCGGGGCAGATCATGTCGGCCGCCGCCTTGCTGGCGAAAATCCCCAAACCCACCGACAGCGATATCGATCAGGCGCTCTCCGGCAATATCTGCCGCTGCGGCACCTATCCACGGATCCGCGCGGCTGTGAAGCGTGCGTCGGAAATCGGCTGATTTTGCGGGGAGATAGACGATGAACAGTCCTGTATCGCGTCGGGGTTTTCTCAAGGGCAGCGCCGTGTTGGGCGGCGGCTTGGTGGTGGCGTTTGTCGTCCCCGGTGGCCACAAGTTTGCCTATGCGGCGGAAAATGAAGGCAAGGTCTTTGCACCGAATGCCTTTTTGCGCATTGCCGCGGACAACAGTGTGACGGTGCTGCTCGGGCATTCGGAGATGGGGCAGGGCATCTGGACCGGCCTGACCATGTTGATTGCCGAGGAGCTGGATGCCGATTGGTCGAAAATCCGCGTTGAACATTCACCGGCATCCGCGGCGGATTACGGCATGCCGGGATTTGGCGGCATGCAGATTACCGGCGGGTCGACGTCGACCTGGATGGAGTTTGACCGTTATCGGCTGGCGGGCGCGACGGCCCGGCAGATGTTGGTCGAGGCGGCGGCGAAACGTTTTGAAGTGGCGCCGTCGGCGATTCGCACCGAATCCGGTGTGGTGATTGTTGGCGATAAACGTGCGACTTACGGCGAGTTGGCGGATGCCGCCGGGCAACTGCCGGTGCCGGATCCGAAGTCGATCACCTTCAAGGAAGCCAAGGACTGGAAAGTCATCGGCAAACCGACCAAACGCCTCGACACGCCGGAGAAAATCACCGGCCGCGCGAAGTTCGGCATGGACGTGCAGTTTGAAGGCTTGATGACGGCCATGGTCGCGCGCGCGCCGGTGTTCGGTGCCAGCGTTAAATCCTTCGAAGGGGCTGAAGCGCTGGCGGTGCCGGGCGTGCACAAGGTGGTGCAAGTGCCGACGGGCGTGGCGGTGATTGCCGATCATTATTGGGCGGCGAAACTGGGCCGCGATGCGCTGAAGATCGATTGGGATCTGGGCCCGCATGCGGATCTGAGCAGCGAGAAATTGCTGGCGAGTTTCCGCAAACTGGCCGCCACGCAAGGCACCTCAGCCAGTCAGGCCGGGGATGCCAAGGGCGGTTTCGGCAAAGCCGCGAAGAAAATCGACGTCGAGTACAGCGTGCCGTATCTGGCTCACGCGCCGATGGAACCGCTCAATTGCACGGTAAAGATCAGCGCTGAAAAATGCGAAATCTGGACCGGCACGCAGTTTCAGACGCTCGATCAAATGGTCGCCGGCAAGATCACCGGGCTGAAACCGGAACAGGTGGAAATCCACACTGAATTCCTCGGCGGTGGTTTTGGTCGTCGCGCCAACCCGACCTCAGATTTCGTCGCCGAAGCGGTGCAAGTGGCGAAGGCCGCCGCGATGCCGGTGAAAACCGTGTGGTCGCGCGAAGACGATATTCGTGGCGGTTATTACCGTTCGATGTTCCTGCATCAGGCGAAAATCGGCTTGGGCGCTGATGGGTTGCCGTCGAGCTGGCAACACGTGCTGGTCGGGCAGTCGATCATGACCGGCACACTGATGGAGGCGACGATGGTCAAGAACGGCATCGACCCGACTTCGGTCGAAGGCGTTGCCGATAGCCCTTACGTCAAAGGCCTGGCCAATCATCAGGTCGATCTGCATTCGCCGCAGACCGGGATCAATGTGCTGTGGCTGCGCTCGGTGGGCCATAGCCACACCGGTTTCGTCATGGAATCGCTGATCGATGAAATGGCCACGGCGGCGGGCAAGGATCCGGTCGAATACCGACGCACCTTGCTCAAGGATCATCCTCGGCATTTGGGCGTACTCAATCTGGCGGTAGAGAAGGCTGACTGGAAAGCGCCACTGCCGGACGGTCATGCGCTCGGCGTCGCCGTACACGAATCTTTTGGCAGCTACGTGGCGCAGGTCGCCGAAGTGTCGCAGGACAATCTGGCGATTCGTGTGCATCGCGTGGTTTGCGCGGTGGACTGCGGGATTGCGGTGAACCCGCAGAGCATCGCTGCGCAGATGGAGTCGTGCATCACCTTCGGCCTGGGCATGGCGCTGCACAGCAAACTGACGCTCAAGGATGGCGCGGTGGTGCAGTCCAATTATCACGATTATCAGGTGTTGCGGCTCAACGAGATGCCGGTGGTGGAAGTGCACATCGTGCCCAGCAGCGACAAACCTGGCGGCATCGGCGAGGCCGGTGTGCCGCCGACCGCGCCGGCGGTGGCCAACGCGGTGTTCGCCCTGACCGGGCAGCGTCTGCGCGAGTTGCCGTTGCAACTGTCGGGGGTGTGAGATGAAACGACATCTGTTGTTGGGTGGGGTGATTCTGTTGGGGCTGGGCGGCTATGCCTCGGACTTGTTCGCGGATGATCAGGAAGCGTTGAAGGCATTCGGCACGGTGCAGAAAGTCTTCCAGAGCCCGCGCTGCCAGAACTGTCACATTCCCGGTGATTCGCCGTTGCAGTTCGATGCGGGCATCCCGCACGCAATGAACGTGGTGCGCGGCATGGATGGCAAGGGTGCGGCCGGTTTGCCGTGCGCAACCTGTCACGCCGAAGGCAATCCGCCGGCCAGTTACGGCCCGCATGCGCCACCGGGTGCGCCGCACTGGAGCCTGCCGCCAGCGTCGCACAAAATGGCCTGGATCGGCCTGCCGCCGGACAAGCTCTGCGCGCTGATCAAAGATCGCTCGAGTAACGGCGACCGTGATTTCGCCGCACTGCTCAAGCATGTCAATGAAGACAAACTGGTGTTGTGGGGCTGGAATCCCGGGGCAGGGCGCGCGCCGGTGCCGGTGCCGCACGATATTTTTGTCGCGCAATTCAAGCTCTGGGCCGATGCGGGCGGGCCGTGTCCGGTGGCAGGCCTTTGATCGGGTGAACGCTTGCCGAATTAACGCTACGCTTACAAGCATTGTTGCCAATGGAGTGTGCTGATGCTGGTTCCAGGAAAACCCGCCAATGAAACCGTGCGGCTTGAAGTGCTGCACGGTCTTAACCTTCTCGACTCGGCGCCGGAGGAGCGTTTCGACCGGCTGACGCGGCTGGCCAAACGCCTGTTCAATGTGCCGATTGCCCTGGTCACGCTGGTGGACAAGGATCGGCAGTGGTTCAAGTCCTGCGTGGGCCTGGACGCCACTGAAACGCCGAGGGATGTGTCGTTCTGCGGTCACGCGATCCTGCAAAACGATTTGTTGCTGGTGCCCGATGCCCGCGAGGACGTGCGTTTCCATGACAATCCGCTGGTCACAGGAGCACCGAATATTCGCTTCTACGCCGGCTACCCGCTGACGGTGCCGAATGGCAATAAGATGGGCACGTTGTGCCTGATCGACACCAAGCCGCGTGAACTCGACGACGAGGAGCGCGCGCTGCTGCGCGATCTGGCGGAGATGGCCGAGCAAGAGTTGACCGCCGTGCAGATGGCGAGCATGGACGAGCTGACGTTGCTGTCCAACCGACGCGGCTTCAAACAACTGGCGCAACATGCGCTGGACGCCTGCGCCCGCCTGGAGCGGCCGGCGACGTTGCTGTTTTTTGACCTGAATGATTTCAAGCAGATCAATGATCTATATGGGCATGCCGAAGGCGACAGTGCGCTGAAGACTTTTGCCGACGTGCTGCGCATTGCTTTTCGCGAGAGTGATGTGGTCGGGCGGCTGGGCGGGGATGAGTTTGTCGCGTTGCTGACGGGATCGAGCCATATCGAAACCAACGCGATCATGGCGCGGCTCAAGGAAATTCTTGAAGAGCGCAATGCCACGTTGCACCGTGGGTATGCGATTCGCTTCAGCGTCGGCCAGATCGAATACGACGTCAAACGCCATGAGACCGTGGATCGCTTGCTCGCCGACGCTGATGGGGCAATGTATGCGCACAAGCAGGCCCTGAAGCGTTGTTAGTGAATGCACCGCAGATCCCCTGTAGGAGTGAGCCTGCTCGCGATGGCGCCCGCCCATTCAATATCTTCATCGGCTGACCCACCGCTTTCGTGAGCAAGCTCACTCCCACAGGTGACAGTGTTGCAGGCATAAAAAAACCCGCCAGATCGGCGGGTTTTTTTAGGGGCTAACCGAAGATCACTCTTCGATGTTGCCCATGGCGGTGGTGTTGAAGCCGCCGTCGACGTACATGATTTCGCCGCTGATGCCCGACGCCAGGTCGGAGCACAGGAAAGCGCCGGCGTTGCCGACTTCGTCGATGGTGACGTTGCGACGCAGCGGAGTTTGCGCTTCGTTGGCGGCCAGCATTTTACGGAAGTTCTTGATACCCGACGCTGCCAGGGTACGGATCGGACCAGCCGATACGCAGTTGACGCGGGTGCCGTCCGGGCCCAGGGAGCCGGCCAGGTAACGTACGCCAGCTTCCAGCGAAGCCTTGGCCATGCCCATTACGTTGTAGTTCGGCATGGTGCGCTCGGCGCCCAGGTACGACAGGGTCAGCAGGCTGCCGTTGCGGCCTTTCATCATTTCGCGGCCGGCTTTGGCCAGGGCGACGAAGCTGTAGGCGCTGATGTCGTGAGCGATGCGGAAACCGTCACGGGTGGTGGCTTCGGTGAAGTCGCCGTCCAGTTGGTCGCCCGGGGCGAAACCAACGGAGTGCACGATGCAGTCCAGGCCGTCCCACTTCTTGCTCAGTGCTTCGAAGACCTTGGCGATTTCTTCATCGCTGGCCACGTCGCACGGGAAGCACAGCTCAGGGCTCGAACCCCAGCCTTGGGCGAATTCTTCAACACGACCTTTCAGTTTGTCGTTCTGATAAGTGAAGGCAAGCTCAGCGCCCTCGCGATGCATGGCGGCAGCGATGCCGGATGCGATGGACAGCTTGCTGGCGACACCGACGATCAGTACGCGCTTACCGGCGAGAAAACCCATGTGTTGCTCCTCTTTCAGGTTATTGCGCAGTGGCTGGTGCCAAAAAAGCGGCTTCCAGCAACTGCTGTGTATACGGATGTTGGGGGGCGGCAAAAATACTTTGCGCGTCTCCCTGTTCGACCACTTGGCCATGCTTGACCACCATCAACTGGTGGCTCAGCGCTTTGACGACAGCCAGGTCATGGCTGATAAACAAATACGTCAGGTTGTACTTGGCTTGCAGTGAACGCAACAGCTCCACCACTTGCCGCTGCACCGTCCGGTCGAGCGCCGAAGTCGGCTCGTCCAGCAGGATCAGCGCCGGTTTCAGCACCAAAGCCCGGGCAATGGCGATTCGTTGCCGTTGCCCACCGGAAAATTCGTGGGGGTAGCGGTGCCGGGTTTCCGGATCCAGACCTACCTCCTTCAATGCCGCAATAATCGCCGCCTGTTGCTCCTCAGCGGTGCCCATCTTGTGAATCCGCAGGCCTTCGCCAACGATATCGCTGACACACATGCGCGGGCTCAGGCTGCCAAACGGGTCCTGAAACACCACCTGCATCTCCCGACGCAACGGGCGAACCTCGTTCTGCGTCAGGCAGTCTAGCTGCTTGCCTTCAAAGCGGATCGCACCTTTGCTGCCAATCAGCCGCAAAATCGCCAGACCCAACGTGGATTTGCCGGAACCGCTTTCCCCGACAATCCCCAGAGTCTGACCCTGAGGCAGGCTGAAATTGATGCCGTCCACTGCCTTGACGTGATCCACCGTGCGTTTGAGCAGGCCTTTCTTGATCGGGAACCAGACTTTCAAGTCCTCGACCTCAAGCAGCGGCGCACCGATTTTATTGCTCGCCGGGCCTCCGCTGGGCTCCGCGCCGAGCAATTCCCGAGTGTACGGATGCTGCGGCGAACGGAACAGCTCTTCGCACGATGCCTGTTCGACGATGCAACCGCGCTGCATGACACATACACGATGCGCAATTCTTCGCACCAGGTTCAAATCGTGACTGATCAGTAACAGCGACATGCCCAAGCGGGCCTGCAATTCCTTGAGCAAATCGAGGATTTTCAGCTGAACGGTCACGTCCAAAGCGGTGGTCGGCTCGTCGGCAATCAGCAGTTCCGGCTCATTGGCCAAAGCCATGGCGATCATCACGCGCTGGCGCTGGCCGCCGGACAATTCGTGGGGCAGGGCCTTGAGGCGCTTGTGCGGCTCGGGGATGCCGACCATCTCCAGCAGCTCCAGCGTGCGCTTGGTCGCGACTTTGCCGGTCAGGCCCTTGTGGATGCCGAGGACTTCGTTGATCTGCTTCTCGATCGAGTGCAGCGGGTTCAGCGAGGTCATCGGCTCCTGAAAAATCATCGCGATGCGGTTGCCACGAATATGGCGGATGGTCTTTTCGCTCAGGCCCAGCAGGTTTTGCCCGGCGTAATTGATGCTGCCGGCCGGATGACGGGCCATCGGGTAGGGCAGCAGGCGCAGGATCGAGTGTGCGGTTACCGATTTGCCCGAGCCGGATTCGCCGACCAACGCCAGGGTTTCGCCACGCTTGATGTCGAAACTCACGCCTTCGACGACCCGGTGCACGCGCTCGCCGAAACCGAATTCGACGGCGAGGTCGCGCACTTCGATCAGATTGTCCTGATTCATTTCACTTCCTCGGGTCGAAGGCATCGCGAGCGGACTCGCCGATAAACACCAGCAAACTCAACATCAACGCCAGCACAGCAAAGGCACTCATGCCCAGCCACGGCGCTTGCAGGTTGGATTTGCCCTGAGCGACCAGTTCACCCAGCGACGGACTGCCGGCCGGCAAGCCGAAACCGAGGAAGTCGAGCGCGGTGAGGGTGCCGATGGCGCCGGTGAGGATGAACGGCATGAACGTCATGGTCGAGACCATCGCGTTGGGCAGGATATGGCGGAACATGATCGCGCCGTTCTGCATGCCCAGCGCCCGTGCTGCTCGGACGTATTCGAGGTTGCGGCCACGGAGGAACTCGGCGCGCACCACGTCGACCAGGCTCATCCACGAGAACAGCAGCATGATCCCCAGCAGCCACCAGAAATTCGGCTGCACGAAACTGGCGAGAATGATCAGCAGATACAGCACCGGCAACCCCGACCAGATCTCCAGGAAACGCTGCCCGGCCAGATCGACCCAGCCGCCATAAAATCCCTGCAACGCGCCGGCAATCACGCCAATGATCGAACTCAACACGGTCAGCGTCAGCGCAAACAGCACCGAAATGCGGAAACCGTAAATCACCCGCGCCAACACATCACGGCCCTGATCGTCAGTGCCCAGCAGGTTGTCCGCCGACGGCGGCGCCGGGGCCGGGACTTTCAGGTCGTAGTTGATGCTTTGGTAGCTATAGGGAATCGGCGCCCACAGCACCCATGCATCCTTGGCCTTGAGCAGTTCGCGGATATACGGACTCTTGTAGTTGGCTTCCAGCGGGAATTCGCCGCCGAAGGCGGTTTCCGGGTAGCGCTTGATCGCCGGGAAGTACCAGTTGTTGTCGTAATGCACCACCAGCGGTTTGTCGTTGGCGATCAGCTCGGCGCCGAGGCTTGCGCCGAACAGGATCAGAAACAGCCACAGCGACCACCAGCCACGCTTGTTGGCCTTGAACAGTTCGAAGCGGCGGCGGTTGAGAGGGGACAGGTTCATCTCAATGCTCCCGGCTTTCGAAGTCGATGCGCGGATCGACCAGGGTGTAGGTGAGGTCGCCGATCAGTTTCACCACCAGCCCGAGCAGGGTGAAGATGAACAGGGTGCCGAACACCACCGGGTAGTCGCGGTTGATCGCTGCTTCAAAGCTCATCAGGCCGAGGCCGTCGAGGGAGAAGATCACTTCCACCAGCAACGAGCCGGTGAAAAAGATGCCGATGAACGCCGACGGGAACCCGGCAATCACCAGCAGCATGGCGTTGCGGAACACGTGGCCGTAGAGCACGCGATGGCGGGTCAGGCCTTTGGCCTTGGCGGTGACCACGTATTGTTTGTTGATCTCGTCGAGGAAGCTGTTTTTGGTCAGCAGGGTCATGGTCGCGAAGTTGCCGATCACCAGCGCGGTCACCGGCAGCGCCAGGTGCCAGAAGTAATCGAGGATCTTGCCGCCGAAGCTCAGTTCATCGAAGTTGTTCGAGGTCAGGCCTCTCAGCGGGAACCAGTCGAGATAACTGCCGCCGGCAAACACCACGATCAGCAGGATTGCAAAGAGGAACGCCGGAATCGCATAACCGACGATGATCGCCGAACTGGTCCACACATCGAAGTGGCTGCCGTGCCGCGTGGCCTTGGCGATCCCCAGCGGGATCGACACCAGGTACATGATCAGCGTGCTCCACAGCCCGAGCGAGATCGACACCGGCATCTTTTCCTTGATCAGGTCGATGACCTTGGCGTCGCGGAAAAAACTGTCGCCGAAATCCAGCGTCGCGTAGTTCTTGACCATGATCCACAGGCGTTCCGGGGCCGATTTGTCGAACCCGTACATGTGCTCGATTTCCTTGATCAGCGCCGGGTCCAGCCCTTGAGCGCCGCGATACGACGAGCCGGCGACCGACACTTCGGCACCGCCGCCGGCAATCCGGCTGGTGGCGCCTTCGAAGCCTTCGAGCTTGGCGATCATCTGTTCCACCGGACCGCCGGGCGCGGCCTGGATGATCACGAAGTTGATCAGCAGGATGCCGAACAGGGTCGGGATGATCAGCAGCAGTCGCCGAAAAATATACGCCAGCATCTGATTACTCCGTGCCCACAGGGTCGGCTAGCAGTTTGGTTTCGACTTCTACCGCAGGTTTCGCGTCAGGCTTGACCCACCAGGTGCTGATGCCGATGTCGTATTTGGGTGAGACCTTTGGGTGACCGATGTGATTCCAGTAAGCCACACGCCAGGTCTTGATGTGCCAGTTGGGAACCACGTAGTAACCCCATTGCAATACGCGATCCAGCGCGCGGGCATGGGCCACCAGGCTTACGCGCGACTCGGCGTTGATCAGGTTCTCGACCAGTTGATCGACGGTCGGATCCTTCAAACCCATGGTGTTGCGGCTGCTCGGTTTATCGGCGGCGGCGCTCATCCAGTATTCGCGCTGTTCGTTACCCGGCGAGTTGGACTGCGGAAAGCTGCCGACCATCATGTCGAAATCCCGCGAACGCACGCGGTTGATGTACTGCGAGACGTCAACGCGGCGGATCACCAGATCGATGCCAAGGTCGCTGAGGTTGCGCTTGAACGGCAGAAGCACGCGTTCGAATTCGGTCTGCGCGAGCAGGAATTCGATCACTACCGGTTTGCCGGTGGCGTCGACCATTTTGTCATCGACGATCTTCCAGCCAGCCTCTTGCAGCAGTTGATAGGCCTCGCGCTGCTGGGTGCGGATCATGCCGCTGGCGTCGGTCTTGGGATTGTCGAACGCTTCACTGAACACCTGCGCCGGCAGTTTGCTGCGGAACGGCTCGAGGATCGCCCGTTGATCGGCGTCGGGCAGGCCGGTGGCGGCCATTTCCGAGTTCTCGAAATAACTGCGGGTGCGGAAGTAAGCGCCGTTGAACAGTTGCTTGTTGGTCCATTCGAAATCGAACAGCAGACCGAGCGCCTGACGCACCCGCACGTCCTGGAACACCGGACGGCGCAGGTTATAAACGAAACCCTGCATGCCGGTCGGGTTGCTGTTGGCGATCTGTTCCTTGATCAGGCGACCTTCGGTGACGGCCGGAATGTTGTAGGCGTTGGCCCAGTTTTTCGCGGTCATTTCCAGCCAGTAATCGAACTGGCCAGCCTTCAACGCTTCGAGGGCGACGGTGTTGTCGCGGTAGTAATCGGTGGTCATCGTGTCGAAGTTGTAGAAGCCACGATTGACCGGCAGGTCTTTGCCCCAGTAGTCCTTGACCCGCTCGTAGCGCACCGAGCGGCCGGCCTTCACTTGGGCGACCTTGTACGGGCCGCTGCCCAGCGGAATCTCCAGGTTGCCCTTGCTGAAATCGCGATGGGCCCACCAGTGTTTCGGCAGCACCGGCAACTGCCCGAGGATCAACGGCAACTCGCGGTTGTTGCTGTGCTTGAACTTGAACAGCACCTTGAGCGGGTCTTCGGCGATCGCTTCGGACACGTCGCTGTAGTAGCCGCGAAACAGTGGCGAGCCTTCTTTGGTCAGCGTGTCGAAACTGAACACGACGTCTTCGGCGCGTACTGGATGGCCATCGTGGAAACGCGCTTCCGGGCGCAGGTAGAAACGCACCCAGCTGTTGTCCGGGGCCTTTTCGATCCTGGCGGCGATCAGGCCGTATTCGGTGAACGGTTCGTCGAGGCTGTGCTTGGTCAGGGTGTCGTAGATCTGCCCGATGTCATCGGCCGGCACGCCTTTGCTGATGAACGGGTTGAGGCTGTCGAAGCCGCCGAAACCAGCCTGACGGAAAATCCCGCCCTTCGGCGCGTCGGGGTTCACGTAGTCGAATTGCTTGAAATCGGCCGGGTATTTCGGCGGCTCGTTGTACAGGGTCACGGCGTGTTGCGGGGCGGCACAGGCCAGCCCGGCGAACAGCAAGCCGCTGGCCTGGACGAGCAGGGCGCGGATGGGCGTCATTGATCTTTCTCCGAAGACTTCAGCCACCATGCGCTCAGGCCCAGGGTGTAGGGCGGCGTGGTGACAAAGGCCAACCGGTTGCGGTAGGCCAGGCGGTGATAATTGAGGTACCAGTTGGGAATGCTGTAGTGCTGCCAGAGCAACACGCGGTCGAGAGCCTTACCGGCGGCGACCTGTTCGTCGCGGGTGCGCGCGGCGAGCAATTGTTCGAGCAGGTGATCGACCACCGGGTTGGCGATGCCCGCGTAATTCTTGCTGCCCTTGACCGCGACCTGGCTGGAGTGGAAGTACTGCCACTGCTCAAGGCCTGGGCTGAGGGTCTGGTTGAGCGTCATCAGGATCATGTCGAAATCGAATTGATCGAGGCGTTGTTTGTACTGCGCACGATCGACCGTGCGCAGGCGCGCGTCGATGCCGATGCTGTTGAGGTTCTCGATGTACGGCTGGAGGATGCGCTCCAGATTCGGGTTGACCAGCAACAGTTCGAAGCTCAGCGGCTGGCCATTGGCGTTCTGCAGGCGCTGGCCGTTGAGCTTCCAGCCGGCCTCGTTGAGCAGCGCCAGGGCCTTGCGCATGGTCTCGCGAGGAATACCGCGTCCATCGGTTTGCGGCAAGGTGAACGGCTCGGTAAAGAGCTTCGCCGGTAACTGGTCTTTATACGGCTTGAGCATCAGCCATTCGTGGCCGACTGGCAGGCCGCTGGCGCTGAATTCGCTGTTGGGGTAATAGCTGGTCGTGCGTTTGTAGGCATCGCTGAACAGTGCGCGGTTGGTCCACTCGAAGTCGAACATCAGGCCCAGCGCTTCGCGGGTCTTGACGTCAGCGAAGGTGGCGCGGCGGATGTTCATGAACAGGCCCTGACTCTGCGTCGGGATCTGATGCGGGATCTGTGCCTTGATCACATCGCCACGGCGTATGGCCGGAAAGTTGTAGCCGTTGGCCCAGTTCTTCGCCTGATGCTCGATGTAGATGTCGAACTCGCCGGCCTTGAACGCTTCGAAGGCGACATCGCTGTCGCGGTAGAACTCGACTTCCATGCGGTCGAAGTTGTACTTGCCGCGATTGACCGCCAGATCCTTGCCCCAGTAATCCTTGACCCGCTCGAAGATCAACTGCCGGCCCGGCGTCACTGCGGTGATGCGGTAAGGGCCGCTGCCCAGCGGCGGTTCGAAGGTGGTGGCCTTGAAGTCGCGGTCTTTCCAGTAATGCTGCGGCAGCACCGGTAATTCACCAAGGCGCAGGATCAGCAGCGGATTGCCCGAGCGCTTGAGCACGAAGCGAATTCGCTGCTTGTTGAGGATGTCGACCCGCAATACTTCCTGCAGCGCGGTGCGGTATAGCGGATGACCTTCCTTGAGCAACAGGCGATAGGAGAACGCGACGTCGTAGGCGGTGATCGGCGTGCCATCGTGAAAACGTGCCTCGGGGCGCAGATTGAACACCACCCAGCTGCGATCTTCGCTGTATTCCACCGATTGTGCGATCAAGCCGTAACTCGACGCCGGCTCGTCACCGGATGGCGAATACTGACCGGTGCCGACCATCAACGGCTCGTTCAGCTCGTTGATGCCGTACTGGAGGAAATTCGGCGTGGTCACCGGGCTGGTACCCTTGAAGGTGTACGGGTTGACCGTATCGAAGGTGCCGAACGCCATCACCCGCAACGTACCGCCCTTGGGCGCTTGCGGGTTGACCCAGTCGAAGTGGGTAAATCTGGCCGGGTACTTGAGCGTGCCGAACTGCGCATAACCGTGACTTTCGGTAATCGTCGCGCTTGCGGTTGAGCTCAAGGCCAGGCTGATCAGGAGCAGGAGGAGGGGACGCTTCAAGTCAGATCCGATCCAGGCGGCTTGGGCTTTGTGGGCCGTACAGTAACAGCTTGTCTGGACAGGAAAAAGATGCGGGTTAAAGAGCCCCTCACCCTGACCCTCTCCCGGGGGGAGAGGGGACTGACCGAGTTGTTTCTTCGAGCTACGCCGACCTGAACTGTCGAGTCGAACTCACGTTTTGAAAAGCCCCCGATCGGCTCCCTTTCCCCCTCGCCCCCCCCGTGGGGGAGAGGGCTGGGGTGAGGGGGATCGATCTAAAGCACGCCACAAAATCCGAAACAAAAAAAAGCCCCCGAAAATTCAGGGGCTCTTCTGTCAGTGCGGCTGATAAACCGTGAGCATCTGCCCCGGCTTCAAAGCCTTGCCCGCACCCGGATTCCAGCGCTTGAGATGCTGCATCTCAACGTTGAATCGCTTGGCCACGACGTACAGCGTGTCGCCGCGCTTGACCTTGTACTGGGTCTGCTGCGCGCTGTCGTCCTTGCTTTTGGTCTTGCTGTTCGACGCAATCACCGTATTGACGCGCCCTGACTTGCGCGCCGGAGCGCGCTTGGTAGCGTCCTGCATGACCAGGGTCTGGCCGACCTTGAGGTTCTTGCCGGTGAGCTTGTTCCAGCGTTGCAGATCCTTGACTTCGACCTTGTTGGCCTTGGCGATGGAACCGAGGTTGTCGCCACGCTTGACGCGATAGGCGCGCTTGAGCTGCGCCACTTCAGACGGATCGGAACCTTCGAACACCGGTTTCAGCGAACGCGGGCTGATCAACTCTTCCGGCCGCATGGTCTGCAAGCTGGCGGTCAGCAATTGCGCCTTGGACGTCGGCACCAGCAGATGCTGGGGACCGTCGATGGTGGTGCGCTGCTTGAACGCCGGGTTGAGCTGGAACAGTTCGTCTTCGTCGATGTTCGCCACCGCAGCGACCTTGGACAGGTCCATGCGCTGGTTGATTTCGACGACCTGGAAGTACGGTTCGTTGGCGATCGGGCTGAGGTTCACGCCATAGGCTTCTGGCGCGAGTACCACTTGCGACAGCGCCAGCAGTTTCGGCACGTACGCCTGGGTCTCTGCCGGCAGCGGCAGGTTCCAGTAGTCGGTAGGCAAACCGAGTTTTTCGTTACGTTCGATGGCGCGGCTGACCGTACCTTCGCCGGCGTTGTACGCGGCCAAGGCCAGCAACCAGTCACCGTTGAACATATCGTGCAGACGGGTCAGGTAGTCCATCGCGGCGGTGGTCGAAGCGGTGATATCGCGGCGGCCATCGTAGAAACGGGTCTGGCGCAGGTTGAAGTAACGCCCGGTGGAAGGAATGAATTGCCACAGACCCACAGCATCGGCCCGCGAATAGGCCATCGGGTTGTAGGCGCTTTCAATCACTGGCAGCAGGGCCAGTTCCAGCGGCATGTTGCGTTCTTCGAGGCGTTCGACGATGTAGTGAATATAGAGACTGCCGCGTTCACCGGCGTTCTCGAGGAAAGAGGGATTGCTGGCGAACCACAGGCGCTGTTGTTCGATGCGCGGGTTCACGCCCAGGCCTTCCTGCAACTGGAAGCCCTGGCGCATGCGTTCCCAGATATCCTGGGGAACCTGTGGGGTGGGCTTCTCGCTCAGCCAGATCGGCTTCTGCTTGGCTCGCGCAGCAATGTTCGGCGTATGGGTCGCTTCAGTCTGCGGAGCATGGCTGGAACAGCCCGCCAGCGTGGCGGACACAGCCACCGCGATGGCTTGCGCCAAGCGGGTCAATGCGTCTGAATTGACGGACTTACGTATGGATGACGACATTGGCTGGAAGTAAGTTCCGGGCAAAAATGTCGGGCGATTCTAGAAAGCGCACCCCTTGCGGTCAACCATTCAGAATTTTTGTACCAAGCAGAGGGGGGCTTAGAACTTATCTTTCCATGCCCGCAGAGCCGCAAAAACCTCACTCGGCGCCCGGTTTTGAGCGCCTGCCCGTTCGTCCACTTTTTGTGTAACTAATGTTTCACCGGTGCGCAAAAACGGATTGGTGAGCTTTTCCAGAGCCAGCGTCGAAGGCAAAGTCATGACGCCGTTCTGCCGTTGCTGGGTGACTTTTTCCAGACGGGCGGCAATGTCCGGGTTCGTCGGTTCGACGGCGGCGGCGAACTTGAGATTGCTCAGGGTGTATTCGTGAGTGCAGTAGACCAGCGTATCTTCCGGTAACGCGGCGAGACGGCTGAGCGAGTGATGCATCTGTTCCGGCGTGCCTTCGAACAAACGGCCGCAACCGGCGGCGAACAGGGTGTCGCCGCAGAACAGCAGGCCGTGATGGTAATAGGCGATGTGGCCGAGAGTGTGACCGGGCACCGCATAGACGTCGAAGTCCCAGCCGAGCACGCTGACGCTATCGTTGTCCTTGAGGGCCACATCGCGGCCCGGAATGTTTTCGCTGGCCGGGCCGTAGACTTTCGCGCCGCTCAGCGCTTTCAGGCGCTCGACGCCACCGACGTGATCATGGTGGTGGTGAGTGATCAGGATATCGCTCAAGACCCAGCCCGGATGGGCCTCGAGCCATGTCATTACGGGCGCGGCATCGCCCGGATCGACCACCGCGCAGCGCTGGGTGCGGTGATCCTGTAACAACCAGATGTAGTTGTCGGTGAACGCGGGCAGGGCACTGATCTGTATCATCGTCGGAATTCGCCAAGCGGAAAACATTGGCGCATCTTAGTAGTTCCTGGCGCGTTGGAGAATGACATGACCGATAAAGCGTTCGCTCAGGCTGATCCGGACTGGCTGGCGTTGATCAGCGCCGCTCGTGAATGGCTGTCGGGGCCGCTCGGGCAATTTCTGCTGGATGAAGAGCGGCGCATGCTCGACGACGAGCTGGGTCGGTTCTTTGGCGGCTATCTGGTGCATTACGGGCCGTCGGCCGAAACCCCGCCGTCGGCGCCGCAGGTGCAGCGCAATGTGCGTCTGGGCGCGCCGCTGCCCGGGGTCGAGATTGTCTGCGAGGAACAAGCCTGGCCGTTGAGCGAACACGCAGCCGACGTGGTGGTGATGCAGCACGGTCTGGATTTCTGCCTGTCGCCCCACGGTTTGCTGCGTGAAGCGGCGAGCAGTGTGCGCCCCGGCGGGCATCTGTTGATCATCGGCATCAATCCTTGGAGCACCTGGGGATTGCGGCATGTCTTCGCCCACGATGCCTTGCGCCAGGCGCGCTGCATCTCGCCATCACGGGTCGCCGACTGGCTCAATTTGCTGGGCTTTGCGCTGGAGAAACGCCGCTTCGGGTGCTATCGTCCGCCGCTCGCGTCGCCCAAGTGGCAGGCCCGACTGGCCGGCTGGGAACGCAAGGCCGGTGACTGGCAATTGTCGGGCGGCGGCTTCTATTTATTGGTGGCGCGCAAGATCGTGGTGGGCCTGCGGCCATTGCGTCAGGAGCGCCGCGAGCCAATGGGCAAGCTGATTCCGCTGCCGATGGCCAAGGTCAATCGCCGCCGCATCGAACCGTAAACCTTGTTTTATTTGTGGCCGGGTATGTCCCGGCCCGGGCCATCGTCGATCCGTGATCGGCGAGGCAGGCATTTATTCTGGATAGAGTGGCATGAGCGAAAGCGTTGAAAGCGTCGACACCGTAGAACTGTTCACCGACGGCGCCTGCAAAGGCAACCCCGGCCCGGGCGGCTGGGGCGCCTTGCTGGTGTGCAAGGGCGTTGAAAAGGAGTTGTGGGGCGGCGAAGCCAACACCACCAACAACCGCATGGAACTGCTCGGCGCGATTCGCGGCCTCGAAGCCTTGAAGCGGCCGTGCGAAGTGCTGCTGGTAACCGACTCGCAGTATGTGATGAAGGGCATCAACGAGTGGATGGTCAACTGGAAGAAGCGCGGCTGGAAAACCGCCGCGAAAGAGCCGGTGAAGAACGCTGACCTGTGGAAAGAACTCGACGAGCAGGTCAACCGCCACAAGGTCAAGTGGAAGTGGGTGCGCGGGCACATTGGTCATCACGGTAATGAGCGAGCTGACCAGTTGGCCAACCGTGGCGTCGATGAAGTGCGCGGTTACAAGCAGACCTGATTTCCAATACGTCCCCCTGTAGGAGCTGCCGCAGGCTGCGATCTTTTGATCTTGATTTTAAAAACCAACATCAAAAGATCGCAGCCTTCGGCAGCTCACAGGGTGGCGGGGTGTCATTCAAGCCGGCGCGCGCGATGCGAACCGTGGGCGTGTTAACATCCGCGTTTTTGCCCGATTGACCCGTTGAGAGCTGAGCACTGATGGCCACCAGATCCGTTGTACTCGATACCGAAACCACCGGCATGCCGGTGACCGATGGTCACCGGATCATTGAAATCGGTTGTGTCGAACTGATCGGTCGGCGCCTCACGGGCCGGCATTTTCACGTCTACCTGCAACCGGATCGCGAGAGTGATGAAGGCGCCATCGGCGTTCACGGCATCACCAACGAATTCCTCGTCGGCAAGCCACGTTTCAACGAAGTTGCCGATGAATTCTTTGAATTTATCAAAGGCGCACAGCTGATCATCCACAACGCGGCGTTCGACGTTGGTTTCATCAACAACGAATTCGCCTTGATGGGGCAGAAGGATCGCGCCGACATCACGCAACACTGCTCGATCCTCGACACCCTGATGATGGCCCGGGAACGTCACCCGGGTCAGCGCAACAGCCTCGATGCGTTGTGCAAACGTTATGGCGTCGACAACTCCGGCCGTGAACTGCACGGCGCCTTGCTCGACTCGGAGATTCTCGCCGACGTCTACCTGACCATGACCGGTGGCCAGACCAGCCTGTCGCTGGCCGGCAATGCCTCTGACGGTAATGGCTCGGGCGAGGGCGCGGACAACTCGGCGACCGAGATTCGTCGTTTCCCGGCGGATCGTCAGCCCGCGCGGATCATTCGTGCGACTGAAGATGAACTGGCGGCGCATCTGGTGCGGTTGGAGATTATTGCCAAGTCGGCGGGCGGGCCGGCGATGTGGACACAGATCGCAGAAGCTGACGCTCAGGGTTGAAGATCAAAAGATCGCAGCCTACGGCAGCTCCTACAGAGGATCGCATTCCAATGTAGGAGCTGCCGAAGGCTGCGATCTTTTGCTTCTGACGTCATGAAGCCAAGTGGCCACCCTCGCCACTTTGCCTGCAACCCTCTACCCTGAGTGCATTGGCAGTTGCAAACCTGCCGCCTCAGGACACTGAGCCCCATGTACAAAGATTTGAAGTTTCCGGTATTGATCGTCCATCGCGACATCAAGGCCGACACGGTCGCCGGTGACCGTATCCGTGGCATCGCCCGGGAGTTGGAGCAGGAAGGTTTCAGTATTGTTTCGGCCACCGACTACGCCGAAGGCCGGTTGGTCGCGTCGACCCATCACGGCCTCGCGTGCATGCTGATTGCCGCCGAAGACGCCAGCACGAATTCTCACCTGTTGCAGAACATGGCCGAACTGATCGGCCTGGCACGGGTGCGCGCGCCGGAACTGCCGATCTTTGCCTTGGGCGAGCAAGTCACCCTGGAAAACGCGCCGGCCGATGCCATGGCTGAACTCAACCAACTGCGCGGCATTCTCTATCTGTTCGAAGACACCGTGCCGTTTCTCGCCCGACAAGTTGCGCGGGCCGCGCGTAAATACCTCGATGGTCTGCTGCCACCGTTCTTCAAGGCACTCGTGCAGCACACGGCTGATTCCAATTACTCCTGGCACACGCCGGGCCATGGCGGCGGTGTGGCGTATCACAAAAGTCCGGTAGGCCAGGCGTTTCACCAGTTCTTTGGTGAAAACACCCTGCGTTCGGACTTGTCGGTCTCGGTGCCGGAACTCGGTTCGCTGCTTGATCACACCGGGCCGCTGGCCGAAGCCGAGGCGCGGGCCGCGCGTAATTTCGGTGCCGATCACACCTTTTTCGTGATCAATGGCACCTCGACCGCCAACAAGATTGTCTGGCATTCGATGGTCGCGCGTGATGACCTGGTGCTGGTCGATCGCAACTGCCACAAGTCGGTGCTGCACGCGATCATCATGACCGGCGCGATCCCGCTGTACCTGTGCCCGGAGCGCAATGAGCTGGGCATCATCGGGCCGATCCCGTTGAGTGAATTCAGTCGCGAGTCGATCCGGGCGAAGATCGACGCCAGCCCGTTGACCAAGGGCCGCGCGCCGAAAGTCAAACTCGCCGTGGTGACCAATTCGACCTACGACGGCCTCTGTTACAACGCCGAACTGATCAAGCAAAGCCTCGGCAATAGCGTCGAAGTGCTGCATTTCGACGAGGCCTGGTATGCCTACGCGGCGTTTCACGAGTTCTTCGCCGGGCGCTATGGCATGGCCACCTCGCGCAGCGAAGACAGCCCGCTGGTGTTCACCACGCATTCCACGCACAAACTGCTCGCGGCGTTCAGTCAGGCATCGATGATTCATGTGCAGGACGGCGGCGCGCGGCAGCTGGATCGCGATCGTTTCAACGAAGCGTTCATGATGCACATCTCGACTTCACCGCAATACAGCATCATCGCCTCGCTGGACGTTGCCTCGGCAATGATGGAAGGCCCGGCCGGGCGTTCGCTGTTGCAGGAAACCTTCGATGAAGCGCTGAGCTTCCGCCGTGCGCTGGCCAATCTGCGCCAGCACATTGCTGCCGATGACTGGTGGTTTTCGATCTGGCAGCCGCCGGGCGTCGAAGGCATCGATCGCGTGCAAACCGAAGACTGGTTGCTCAAGCCCGAGGCTGACTGGCACGGCTTCGGCGAGGTCAGTGACGACTACGTGTTGCTCGACCCGATCAAGGTCACGCTGGTGATGCCGGGCTTGAATGCCGGTGGTGCGCTGAGCGACAAGGGCATCCCGGCGGCGGTGGTCAGCAAGTTTCTCTGGGAGCGCGGATTGGTGGTCGAGAAGACCGGTCTGTATTCATTTCTGGTGCTGTTCTCGATGGGCATCACCAAGGGCAAATGGAGCACGCTGCTGACCGAACTGCTCGAGTTCAAGCGCAGCTACGACGCCAACGTGCGTCTGGACAGCTGTCTGCCCTGCGTCGCCCAAGAAGATGCCGGGCGCTATCGCGGCATGGGTCTGCGCGATCTGTGCGATCAACTGCACGCCTGTTACCGCAGCAATGCTACGGCCAAACACCTTAAACGCATGTACACCGTGCTCCCCGAGATCGCCATGAAACCCGCACATGCTTACGATCATCTGGTGCGCGGCGAAGTCGAGGCGGTGCCGATCGATGCGCTGGAAGGGCGGATTGCTGCGGTGATGCTGGTGCCGTATCCGCCGGGCATTCCGTTGATCATGCCTGGCGAACGTTTTACCGAGGCGACCCGCTCGATCATCGATTACCTGAAATTTGCCCGCACGTTCGATAGCAGCTTTCCCGGTTTTGTCGCTGATGTGCATGGACTGCAACATGAAGACGAAGGCAATGGGCGGCACTACACCGTCGATTGCGTCAAGGAATGAGGACTTTTCCGAGTATGCAACCGGTCATGAATCCAAAATACCCAGGGCTGTCGGTGCGTGTCGCCGATGAAGGTTTTGCGCCTTATATCTGGGGCAGCGACTTCAGCTTCGAAGTCGCTGCGTACGGCGCGGCAGTGATCGGCAAAGCGGTCGAGCACTGGCCGGTGACGCCGATCGTGCCGTATCGCAAGTGCTACGGCATCGATCCCGAGGAGTTCAGCAGTTTCCGTGATGCGGCTGACAGCGCGATTTTCATGGCCTATCTCGACGACGAGCCGGTCGGCCATCTGGTGATCAGTACCAACTGGAACGGCTTCGCGCATATCGATGAACTGGCGGTGCACGCGCCGGCGCGGCGGCATGGCGTGGCCAAGGCGTTGCTGGATGTCGCGCAGTTCTGGAGTCGCAAGAAAAAACTCCCGGGGATCATGCTCGAAACCCAGAACAACAACCTCGGTGCCTGTCGATTGTATGAGCGCTGCGGTTACGTGATCGGCGGTATCGACCAGTTACGTTATCGCGGCATCGACCCGAACACCGCTGAAGTGGCGTTGTTCTGGTATCGATTGTTCGATAACCCGCTGGAAAATCCACTCAGCTCGACAGCATCGCCGCGGCTTGTTCCGTGATGATCGCCAGCAAGCTTTGAATCGCCGCTGACGGCGCGGCGTGCTTGAAGGTCAGGGCGTAGAGGCTGATCGGCACCGCTGGCGACAACGGGCAGACATCCAGCCCGCCGGCGCGCGCGCCCAGTGCGGTGAACGGGTCGACGATGGCCAGACCTTCGCCGGCCTCGACCATGCTGCGCATCATCTGGTGGGTTTGTACGCGGGTCTGGATGCTCGGTGCCGGGCGCAATGCCTGCAGTTTGTTTTCCAGCGCCGGGCTCAGCGGGTCCTGGCCTTCGAGGCCGAGCATCGCCTGACCGGCGAGATCCTGCAGGGAAATGTATTTCTGTTTCGGTTGCAGCCAGCCGTGGGGCGCGAGCAATTGCAGTTTGCCTTGGGCCAGCGGCTGGCAATCGATGTCGGCATGTTCGGGGTCGTGCAGGCTCAAGCCGAGATCGCTTTCACGCAATAACAGGCTGCGAACGATGTCGCGAGTCGGTGCGCTGAGCAGGCTGCAAGGGGCGTCGGGCAAGCGTCGGCGCAGGGCGGCAAGGCTTTGTGGCAATAATTGTTGCGCCAGCGGCGGGGTGCCGATGATGCGCAAGGGCGGGGCGAGGTATTGCTTGAGGCTGCTGGCCAGACGTTGCACCGGCTCCAGCGCCTCATAAACGTGAGCGATTTCGACTTGCAGCGCCCGCGCTTCGGCAGTTGATTGCAGGCGCCCGCGAACGCTGGCAAAGAGCATGAACCCCAACTGACTTTCGGCTTCGCGCAAACGTTCTTCGACCTCGGTCACCGGCAACTGCAACCATTCGGCGGCGGTGCCCAGGTGACCGGTCTGCAAGAGCGCCTGAATCACTTCGATATGACGTAAACGCATGCGTGAAGTCCATGTTCAGCAGGTGGGGTCAGAGGCTGAATCCTACCCCAACTCTGCGCATATGACTTCTGCTCATAACGCACGGTTATGAAGCGACGGTTGGCTCAGGTTCGCGCGTCAGGGTGATGCCTGACTGAACGAGTTCGAACGTTTGCTCATCGATCTTTCTGATGCGATCGCCGATGGCCAGTTTGTAAACGGGCTCCGAGCCGGTGATACCGTCTACCGACGGGTTGGATTCCTGGAACTCATGCACGGAATAAACGCGGCCTTCCGCATCTCTTGCATGGAACTGACCGACGAGTACTGCTGCCATCTGCTTAGAACCTCTGGAGATAAAACACTTGATTTCGGCTTGGTAGACCGTCATCGAGCGCTGTAAGTTTTCCTACAGGAAAAAAATAATCAGCACGCGGGAATTTCCCTCGCCTGCTGGTGGAATCGTCACCGGATCATCTATAACTACAGGCTCCCCCCCACGGACAGTCGAGAGTCTTCCATGAGCAATGTCTACAACGTCGCCGTAGTAGTCGGTAGCCTGCGCAAAGCATCGATCAATCGCAAAGTCGCCCTGGCACTGGCGGAGCTGGCCCCGGCGAACCTCAAGCTGGAAATTGTCGAGATTGGCGACCTGCCACTTTATAACGAAGACATCGACGGTGATTCACCGCCGGCAGCCTACAGCACTTTCCGGCAAAAAGTGGGTTCATCCGACGCGGTGCTGTTTGTAACACCGGAGTACAACCGTTCGGTGCCGGCGCCATTGAAGAATGCCATCGACGTTGGCTCGCGGCCTTACGGTAAAAGCGTCTGGGGCGGCAAGCCTGGCGCGGTGATCAGCGTGTCGCCGGGCGCCATCGGTGGTTTCGGCGCGAACCAGCACCTGCGGCAGTCGTTCGTGTTTCTCAATGTGCCGTGCATGCAGCAGCCGGAGGCGTATCTGGGTGGCGCGGGCTCGGCGTTTGACGAGGCGGGCAAGTTGAGCGAGACGGTGAAACCTTTCCTGCAAAGCTTTATCAATGCTTACGGACAATTCGTCGAGCAACACAAAAAATAATTTCTCCCGATAACTCCTGTGGCGAGGGGATTTATCCCCGTTCGGCTGCGAAGCAGTCGCAAAACCTGCTAGCTCGGTATGACTGACGAACGCAGGGGGTCGCTTCGCAACCCAACGGGGATAAATCCCCTCGCCACAAGTAATCTATTCGCTCTCGAAAACTACTCTTGAACAAGGCTGTTGCGGATGCTTGCTGCGTCACTGATTTTCCTGCTGACCATCACCCTTGTCATCTGGCAGCCCAAAGGCCTCGGCGTCGGCTGGAGTGCAACGCTTGGCGCCGTACTCGCGCTGATCTTCGGCGTCGTCCACCTCAGCGACATCCCGCTGGTGTGGCAGATTATCTGGAACGCCACCGGCACTTTCGTTGCGCTGATCATCATCAGCCTGTTGCTCGACGAAGCCGGATTCTTCAACTGGGCTGCGCTGCATGTCGCGCGTTGGGGGCGTGGCAACGGCCGCAAGTTGTTCGCCTTCATGGTGCTGCTCGGCGCGCTGGTTTCAGCGTTGTTCGCCAATGACGGTGCGGCGCTGATCCTCACGCCGATCGTGATTTCGATGTTGCTGGCGCTGCGCTTTTCCCCGGCGGCGACGTTGGCATTCGTGATGGGCGCGGGATTCATTGCCGACACCGCGAGCCTGCCGCTGGTGGTGTCGAACCTGGTCAACATCGTTTCCGCAGACTTCTTCCACATCGGCTTCAACCGGTATGCGGCGGTGATGGTGCCGGTGAACGTCGTCAGCGTGGCGGCGACGCTGGGCATGTTGCTGTGGTTCTTTCGCCGTGACATTCCCAAGGCCTACGCCCCCGAACAGCTTGAGCATCCACAAACCGCGATCCACGACAAAGCCACGTTCTATGCCGGCTGGGCGGTGTTGGCGATCCTGTTGATCGGCTGTTTCGCGCTGGAACCGTTGGGCATTCCGATCAGTGCGATTTCCGCTGTGTGTGCCGCGTTATTGCTGGGCATCGCCGCGCGCGGCCACAAGATTTCCACACGCAAGGTGATGAAAGAAGCGCCGTGGCAGATCGTGATTTTCTCGTTGGGCATGTACCTGGTGGTCTACGGTCTGCGCAATGCCGGGCTGACCGGATATCTGGCCGGTTGGCTGGACGTTTTCGCCGGTCACGGTGTGTGGGGCGCGGCACTGGGCACCGGCGTGCTGACCGCGTTGCTGTCGTCGATCATGAATAACTTGCCGACGGTGCTGATCGGCTTGCTGTCGATTGATGCGAGCCAGGCGAGTGGGGTGGTCAAGGAGGCGATGATCTACGCCAACGTGATCGGCAGCGATCTGGGGCCGAAGATCACGCCGATTGGCAGTCTGGCGACGTTGCTGTGGCTGCATGTGCTGGAGCGCAAGGGGATTCATATTGGCTGGGGGTATTACTTCCGGGTCGGGATTGTGCTGACGGTGCCGGTGTTGTTGGTGACATTGGCGGCATTGGCTTTGCGGCTTTCACTCTAGACCGAGTCGGCCCCTTCGCGAGCAGGCTCACTCCTACAGGGGAATGTATCGCCTTCCCCAATTTGAAATGCAGTCCAAATGTGGGAGCGAGCCTGCTCGCGAAGAGGCCGGGTCCGGCACTGAAATTCTCAGGGCTGGCCCGGGACATTCGGCCAAAGGTCCGAGACCAGAAACAAGCGCTCGGCCTCTTCCCATTCTCCCCGCGCATTCTCGGTCAGGCGCACCATCAGCTGTGCCGGGGCCAGCGGTTCCAAATCCTCCAGCCACATCCGCAGATGCTCTGAAGTCCAGGTCTGATCCGCCGGATAATGCGCCGGCGCCAGCCAGGCATGGCGGGGCAGCGGTTGCCAGCGCCCGGCCGGACGTTGCGCGACGAACGCAGGCCAGTCCTTCTGATGCAACCAGCTACCGCGCAAATGCTGCGGGTGCGCGCCGCTTGGCGATTGCGCCTGGCCGGGCCATGGATACAGCAGATAACCGCCCAGCCACAGTTGTGCGCTGAACACCTCGATATCCAGCGCCGCCAATACCTCGCGGCTTTCCGGGCGCGCCGATATCGGCAATTGATGCTCGGCCAGATGCGCCAGTTTACGGTCCAGTCGATCATGACAACCCGGCCCCAACCACTGCGCCGAATCACGACCATCGCCATCCTGCGGGCCGAGGTAAAGTTTGATCGCCAGCTCCAGGTGATGCACGCCATCGCGATCACGCAGGAGCATGTCCAGCTCGCCAAGGGTGTGGCCCTCGCGACGGATCGGCAGATTGGCCGCAAGCAGTTCAATGCCCGGCGCATGCTGTACGGCGAACTGCCACAGCCGCTCGTAATACAGCCCCAGACGCCGCGTGCGGGCCTGCGACAGCCAGTGCAGCAAGCCATAACTGTCACGATCGAGTTGACGCAGCCAGTGTTCCAGACGTTGAGGGTCAGCCACCCAATCGCTGCCGGCCAGCGGATGGCGCTGCGGCCACGGCGTGGTGGCGAGCATCGGCGGGGCGAGGATCACCCACGCCAGATCCCGCACTTCCGGATGGCGCAACTGGTGGGGCAACTGCAGCAAGTCAGGAAATAGGATCATCTTGCGAGCATAGCTGTAAACACGAGCACACCCTTGAGGCTGAAAGGATTTTGTCTAACCGGCGCTTTCGCCCATAATCGTCCTTTTCGCGTTTTCGATTGTCCGCAGAGGTCCCATGGAGCAATTTCGTAATATCGGCATCATCGGTCGCCTGGGCAGTTCCCAGGTGCTGGATACCGTCCGCCGACTGAAACGGTTTCTGCTCGATCGTCACCTGCATGTGATCCTCGAAGACACCATCGCCGAAGTCCTGCCGGGCCACGGCCTGCAAACCTCGTCGCGCAAGATGCTCGGCGAAGTCTGTGACATGGTCATTGTCGTCGGCGGTGACGGCAGCCTGCTCGGCGCTGCGCGAGCGCTGGCCAAACACAATATTCCGGTGCTGGGCATCAACCGTGGCAGCCTCGGTTTTCTGACAGACATTCGCCCGGACGAGCTGGAAGTCGAAGTCGCCAAGGTGCTCGACGGCCACTATCTGGTGGAAAACCGCTTCCTGCTGCAAGCCGAAGTTCGCCGCCACGCTGAGGCCATCGGCCAGGGCGATGCGCTCAACGACGTGGTCCTGCACCCCGGCAAATCGACACGAATGATCGAGTTCGAGCTGTACATCGACGGCCAGTTCGTCTGCAGCCAGAAGGCCGACGGCCTGATCGTCGCGACCCCGACCGGTTCCACCGCGTACGCGCTGTCTGCCGGCGGGCCGATCATGCATCCCAAGCTCGATGCCATTGTGATCGTGCCGATGTACCCCCATATGTTGTCCAGTAGGCCAATTGTGGTCGATGGCAACAGTGAGCTGAAAATCGTCGTGTCGAAAAACATGCAGATTTACCCGCAAGTCTCCTGTGACGGGCAGAACCATTTCACCTGCGCGCCGGGCGACACCATCACCGTCAGCAAGAAAGCCCAGAAGCTGCGACTGATTCACCCGCTCGACCACAACTATTACGAAGTCTGCCGCACCAAGCTCGGCTGGGGCAGCAAGCTGGGCGGTGGAGGCGACTGATGCTCGATCCCGCGCGCAGTTATGACCTGATTGGTGACGTGCACGGATGCGCCCTGACCCTCGAACACTTGCTTGACCGACTCGGTTATCACAAGCAGGGCGGGGTCTGGCGGCATCCATCGCGCATGGCCGTGTTCGTCGGCGACATCATCGACCGTGGCCCGCGCATCCGCGAGGCGCTGCACATCGTCCACGACATGGTCGAGGCCGGTCAGGCCTTGTGCATCATGGGCAACCACGAATTCAACGCCCTCGGTTGGAGCACGCCAGCACTACCGGGCAGCGGCAAGCAGTTCGTCCGTGAACACACGCCGCGTCATGCGCGCCTGCTGCATGAAACCCTGACCCAGTTCGAAGACCATCCTGGCGACTGGCACGATTTCCAGCGCTGGTTCTATGAGCTGCCGCTGTTTGTCGATGCCGGACGCTTCCGCGTCGTGCATGCCTGTTGGGATGCCGGCTTGATCGAACCGTTGCGCGCGCAATTTGCGAATGGCTGCATTGACGAACACTTTCTTCAGGCGTCCGCCGTGCCCGGCAGTTTCGCCTGCACCGTGTTCGATCGTCTGTTGCGCGGCACCGACATGCGCCTGCCGGATGGTTTGACCATGACCAGCGGCGATGGCCTGGTGCGCTCGTTCTTCCGCACCAAGTTCTGGGAAGACGACCCGAAAACCTACGGCGATATCGTCTTCCAGCCTGATGCACTGCCGGAACCGGTGGCGCAGAAGCCGCTGACCTCCAGCGAAAAAAACAATCTGCTGCGCTACGGCGTCGACGAACCCTTGTTGTTCGTCGGCCACTACTGGCGCAGCGGCAAACCGTCGCCGATCCGCCCGAACCTCGCGTGCCTGGATTACAGCGCGGTGCTCTACGGCAAACTCGTCGCCTATCGTCTGGATCAGGAAACACGTCTGGATCCGCATAAATTTGTCTGGGTCGATGTCGAGCGGCCGGAGGTGCTGCAATGAGTGCGGTAGCGGTATTGCGTCTGCCATTGGCGGTGGACTTGAGCGGTTTCGTCAAACTGCTGCAACGCATGCAGGTCCCGCATCGGGTCAGCGAAGAGGCCGGCGAACAGGTGTTGTGGGCGCCGGCGGAGATCAGCGAGGACGTGCGCTCCCTGTACGAACGCTTCCCCGCGGGCGACCCCGACCAGCAAATGGACATCCCCGTCGCACCAACCTTCAAGCGCCCGAGCTTCGCCGAACAGCTGAAACACGCCAAGGCCACCGGGTTCATTTTGCTGCTGTGCCTGATCGTTGGCGGCCTGACTTACCTCGGTGAAAACCTGCAAACCTTGCGCTGGCTGACCTTCCTCGATTTCCAGGTGGTCGGCGAGTACATCCATTTCACGCCATTGGCCGACAGCCTGGCGGCGGGGCAGTGGTGGCGTCTGGTCACGCCGATGCTGATTCACTTCGGCATCCTGCATCTGGCCATGAACGGCATGTGGTACTGGGAGCTGGGCCGGCGCATCGAGTCGCGTCAGGGCAGCATCAACCTGATCGGCCTGACGCTGTTGTTCAGCCTGGTGTCGAACTACGCGCAGTTTGCATGGAGCGGCGCGACCTTGTTCGGTGGTCTGTCCGGCGTACTTTACGGTTTGCTCGGGCATTGCTGGATCTTCCAGCTGCTGGCACCGAACCCGGCCTATCGCCTGCCGCGCGGCGTGCTGGTGATGATGCTGGTGTGGTTGCTGGTGTGCATGTCCGGGCTGATCTCGATGATCGGTTTCGGCGAAATCGCCAACGCCGCCCACGTCGGCGGGTTACTCATCGGATGCTTCACCGGTTTGTTGGGCGGTTTGTATAACCGCCGTAAACTGGCCGCCTGACATTTTTCAGTAGATAAAGAGCACGGAGACCCTGATGTCCTCTTTTAACGACATGATCAACAACATTACCCCGGACATCTACGAGAGCCTGAAACTGGCTGTCGAAATCGGCAAATGGTCCGACGGTGGCAAACTCACCGCCGAGCAGCGCGAGCTGTCGTTGCAGGCGATGATCGCCTGGGAAATCCAGAACCTGCCTGAAGACCAGCGCACCGGTTACATGGGCCCGCAGGAATGTGCATCGAAGTCGATCGAAGTGCCGAACATCCTGTTCAAGTCGGATGCCATCCATTGATCGAGATTGGCCGTGGTGCAATCAGCAAAATGTCGGCGCGCCTGGACGGGCCGAACGTGCAATACGCGTTTCGTCTGGATGACGTCGAGGTGCCGGTCAACCCGTTGATCGGCACCACGGTGCGTCTGGAATACCTCGGGGCGATCCACTGCACCCATTGCGGGCGCAAGACCAAAACCAGTTTCAGTCAGGGTTATTGCTACCCGTGCATGACCAAACTGGCGCAGTGCGACCTGTGCATCATGAGCCCGGAGCGCTGCCACTTTGATGCCGGCACTTGCCGCGATCCGCTGTGGGGCGAGCAGTTCTGCATGACCGACCACGTGGTTTACCTGGCCAATTCGTCGGGGATCAAGGTTGGCATCACCCGTGCTACGCAATTGCCGACGCGTTGGCTCGATCAGGGCGCCAGTCAGGCGTTGCCGATCGTGCGCGTGGCCACGCGGCAGCAGTCGGGTTTCGTCGAAGACCTGTTCCGCAGCCAGGTAGCAGACAAGACCAACTGGCGCGCATTGCTCAAGGGCGATGCCGTGGCGGTGGATCTTGCGCAGGTGCGCGAGCAGTTGTTCGACAGCTGCGCCGAAGGCTTGCTCGGTTTGCAGGAGCGATTCGGCCTACAGGCAATTCAGAAAATTACCGATGTAGAACCGCTGGAGATCCGCTATCCAGTCGAGCAATACCCGGCCAAGATTGTCAGCTTCAACCTGGACAAGAACCCGATTGCCGAAGGCACGCTGTTGGGGATCAAGGGCCAGTACCTGATCTTCGACACCGGCGTGATCAACATTCGTAAATACACGGCTTACCAGCTCGCCGTGCATCAATAAGGACTTCAGCATGCGCACCGAACAACCGAAGATGATTTACCTGAAGGACTATCAGGCGCCCGAGTACCTGATCGACGAAACACACCTGACCTTCGAGTTGTTCGAGGATCACAGCCTGGTGCACGCGCAGCTGGTGATGCGCCGCAACCCGGCGCGTGGCCCGGGCCTGCCGCCGCTGGTACTCGATGGCCAGCAGCTGGAATTGCTCTCGGTGACCCTGGCCGATAAAGAGCTTGATGCCGCTGATTATCAATTGTCCGAGAACCACCTGACCCTGCAGCCGACCGACGCAACCTTCACGGTCGACACCAGCGTCAAGATCCACCCGGAAACCAATACCGCGCTGGAAGGCCTTTACAAATCCGGCACGATGTTCTGCACCCAGTGCGAGGCCGAAGGTTTCCGCAAGATCACCTATTACCTCGACCGCCCGGACGTGATGAGCAAGTTCACCACCACCGTGGTCGCCGAACAGCACAGCTATCCGGTGTTGCTCTCCAACGGCAACCCGATTGCCTCGGGCCCGGGCGAAGACGGCCGGCACTGGGCGACGTGGGAAGATCCGTTCATGAAACCGGCGTACCTGTTTGCACTGGTGGCCGGTGATTTGTGGTGCGTTGAAGACACCTTCACCACCATGACTGAACGCAACGTCGCGCTGCGCATTTACGTCGAGCCGGAAAACATCGACAAGTGCCAGCACGCGATGACCAGCCTGAAGAAGTCGATGCGCTGGGACGAAGAGGTCTACGGTCGCGAGTACGATCTGGACATCTTCATGATCGTCGCCGTGAATGACTTCAACATGGGCGCGATGGAGAACAAGGGCCTCAACATCTTCAACTCCAGCGCCGTGCTCGCTCGCGCCGAAACCGCGACCGACGCCGCGCACCAGCGTGTCGAGGCGATCGTCGCTCACGAATACTTCCACAACTGGTCGGGCAACCGCGTGACCTGCCGCGACTGGTTCCAGTTGTCGCTGAAGGAAGGCTTCACGGTGTTCCGTGACTCCGGCTTCTCCGCCGACATGAACTCGGCCACGGTCAAGCGCATTCAGGACGTGGCTTATCTGCGTACCCACCAGTTCGCCGAAGATGCCGGGCCGATGGCCCACGCCGTGCGCCCGGACAGCTTCATCGAGATTTCCAACTTCTACACCCTGACCGTGTATGAGAAGGGCTCGGAAGTTGTTGGCATGATCCACACCTTGCTCGGCGCCGAAGGCTTCCGTAAGGGCAGCGATCTGTACTTCGAACGCCACGATGGTCAGGCAGTGACTTGCGATGACTTCATCAAGGCCATGGAAGATGCTAACGGCGTCGACCTGACCCAGTTCAAGCGCTGGTACAGTCAGGCCGGTACACCGCGTCTGGCGGTGAGCGAGTCTTACGACGCGGCCGCGAAAACCTATAGCCTGACCTTCCGCCAGAGCTGCCCGGAAACCCCGGACAAAGTTGAAAAACTGCCGTTCGTGATCCCGGTCGAACTCGGCCTGCTCGACAGCAAAGGCAACGAAATTGCCCTGCGTCTGGCTGGCGAAGCGTCGGCGCAAGGTACCACCCGCGTGATTTCGGTGACCGAAGCCGAGCAGACCTTCACTTTCGTCGACGTCGCTGAACAGCCGCTGCCATCGTTGCTGCGCGGCTTCTCGGCGCCGGTGAAACTGAGCTTCCCGTACAACCGCGATCAGTTGATGTTCCTGATGCAGCACGACAGCGACGGTTTCAACCGCTGGGATGCCGGGCAGCAACTGTCGGTACAAGTCCTGCAAGAACTGATCGGCCAGCAGCAGAAGGGCGAGAGTCTGAAGCTTGACCCGCGTCTGGTATCGGCGCTGCGCACGGTGCTGTCGGATGAGTCGCTGGATCAGGCAATGGTCGCGGAAATGCTTTCGCTGCCAGGTGAGGCGTACCTCACCGAAATCAGCGAAGTGGCTGACGTCGATGCGATCCATATCGCCCGTGAGTTCGCCCGCAAGCAACTGGCCGAAGGCTTGTTCGAGGCGCTGTGGCTGCGTTATCAGGCCAACCGTGACCTGTCGAAGAAAACCCCGTACGTCGCCGAAGCCGAGCATTTCGCCCGTCGCGCGCTGCAGAACATTGCGCTGTCGTACCTGATGCTCAGCGGCAAGCCGGAAGTGCTGGCCGCGGCGCTGGAGCAGTTCGAAGCGGCCGACAACATGACCGAGCGCCTGACTGCGCTGGCGGTGTTGGTCAATTCGCCATTCGAAGAGCAGAAGGCGGCGGCGCTGGCGAGTTTCGCCGAACACTTCAAGGACAATCCGCTGGTCATGGATCAATGGTTCAGCGTGCAGGCTGGCAGCACTTTGCCCGGCGGTCTGGAACGCGTGAAAGCGTTGATGCAGCACCCGGCGTTCAACATCAAGAATCCGAACAAGGTGCGTGCGCTGGTCGGCGCGTTTGCCGGGCAGAACCTGATCAACTTCCACGCGGCAGATGGCTCCGGCTATCGCTTCCTCGCGGATCTGGTGATCGAGCTGAACGGCTTCAACCCGCAGATCGCTTCGCGCCAACTGGCGCCGCTGACGCGCTGGCGCAAATACGACAGCGCCCGTCAGGCGTTGATGAAGGCTGAGCTGGAGCGGATTCGGGCGTCGGGGCAGTTATCGAGTGATGTGTATGAGGTGGTGAGCAAGAGCCTGGCTTGATGGTGTGTTGAAGTCGGTGTTCCAGCTGTGGACCCGCCCTCACCCTAACCCTCTCCCAGTGGGAGAGGGGACTGACCGGGGTGGATGTTCGAGTTACACCGACCTGAAAGTCCGGAGTCGAACTCAGGTTTTGAACAGCACGAAGATCGGCTCCCTTTCCCCCTCGCCCCCTGGGGGAGAGGGCTGGGGTGAGGGGGTAAGATGTAAGCCTCACTACAAAGCCCAAGCCATATACATAAAAAACGCCGCATTAATCAATGCGGCGTTTTTTATTGACTAAAAGTTACTTCAGGTCGAAACGGTCCAGGTTGGTGACCTTCGTCCACGCAGCAACGAAGTCCTTAACAAACTGCTCCTTGGCATCCGCACTGGCATACACCTCGGCCAACGCCCTCAACTGCGCGTTGGAACCAAACACCAGATCAACCCGCGTCGCCGTCCACTTCACGCTGCCGGTTTTACGGTCGCGCCCCTCGAACTCATCCGCATCCCTCGAAGTTGGCTTCCACTCCACGCCCATGTCCAGAAGGTTGGTGAAGAAGTCATTGGTCAGCGCTTCAGTTTGCGAGGTGAACACGCCATGGCGGGTTTGCCCGACATTGGTGTTCAACACCCGCAAGCCACCCAGCAACACGGTCATCTCCGGCGCGGTGAGCGTCAGCAGTTGCGCCTTGTCGATCAACAGTGCTTCGGCCGAAACGGTGTATTTGCCTTTGCTGTAGTTGCGGAAACCATCGGCAATCGGTTCGAGGAAGCCAAAGGAATCAACGTCGGTTTGCTCTTGCGAGGCGTCCGTACGGCCCGGTGTGAACGGTACTGACACGGAATGGCCAGCGTTTTTCGCCGCCTGTTCGACTCCGGCATTACCTGCCAGCACGATCAGATCCGCCAACGAGACTTGCTTGCCGGCGGCGGCGCCATTGAACTCGTTCTGAACCCCCTCGAGCGTTTGCAGGACCTTGGCCAATTGTTCCGGCTGATTGGCTTGCCAGGAACGCTGTGGCTCCAGGCGCAGACGACCACCGTTGGCGCCACCGCGTTTGTCCGAACCACGGAACGTTGAAACCGCCGCCCACGCGGTCGAGACCAATTGCGCTACCGACAATCCAGAGGCGAGGATTTTGCTTTTCAGTGCTGCAGCGTCGTTGTTGTCGATCAGTGCATGCGTGACCTGGGGAATCGGGTCTTGCCACAGCAATTCTTCGTTGGGCAGTTCCGGGCCGAGGTAGCGCGACAACGGGCCCATGTCACGGTGAATGAGTTTGTACCAGGCGCGGGCAAAGGCATCGGCCAGTTGATCCGGATTAGCCAGGAAGCGCCGCGAAATCTGCTCGTACGCCGGATCGAAACGCAGCGCCAGGTCAGAGGTCAGCATGGTTGGCGACAGTTTCTTGCTCGGGTCGTGGGCGTGGGGGACGGTGCCGGCACCGCCGCCATTTTTCGGTATCCACTGATGCGCGCCGGCCGGGCTTTTGCTCAGCTCCCACTCGAAACCGAAGAGGTTTTCCAGGTAGTTGTTGCTCCAGCGGGTGGGCGTTGTAGTCCAGGTCACTTCGAGGCCGCTGGTGATGGTGTCGCCACCCTTGCCGGTACCAAAGGCGTTGCGCCAGCCCAGACCCTGTTCTTCAAGTCCGGCAGCTTCCGGCTCAGGCCCGACGTTGTCGGCGGGGCCGGCGCCGTGGGTTTTACCGAAGGCGTGGCCGCCTGCGATCAGGGCCACGGTTTCTTCATCGTTCATGGCCATGCGGCCGAAGGTTTCGCGGATATCCAGCGCCGAGGCCACGGGATCCGGATTGCCTTCCGGGCCTTCAGGATTCACATAGATCAGGCCCATCTGCACCGCCGCGAGCGGGTTTTCCAGATTGCGTTCGCCCTGATCGGTGCGGCTTTCTTCCTTGCCGTGCAGATCCGGTTCAGCGACCAACGTGCCGTCGCCGGGTTCCTGCATGGCGGACTTGTCTTTGCCGTAGCGGCTGTCACCGCCCAGCCATTCATGTTCCGAACCCCAATAGACATCTTCGTCCGGCTCCCACACATCCGGCCGGCCGCCAGAGAAACCGAAAGTCTTGAAGCCCATCGATTCCAGCGCGACGTTTCCGGTGAGGACAATCAGGTCGGCCCAGGAAATGTTGCGACCGTATTTCTGTTTGATCGGCCACAGGAGACGGCGGGCCTTGTCGAGGCTGACGTTGTCCGGCCAGCTGTTTAGCGGAGCAAACCGTTGCTGGCCGGAACCGGCGCCACCGCGGCCGTCCGCGGTTCGATAGGTGCCGGCGCTGTGCCAGGCCATGCGGATGAAGAGGGGGCCGTAGTGGCCGAAGTCTGCTGGCCACCAGTCCTGAGAATCGGTCATCAACGCCGTGAGGTCTTGTTTCAGCGCTTGAAAATCGAGGCTTTTGAAGGCTTTGGCGTAGTCGAAATCCTTGCCCAGCGGATCGGACTTGGGCGAATGCTGGCTGAGGATTTTCAGGTTGAGTTGATTCGGCCACCAGTCACGGTTCGTCGTACCACCACCGGCGGCGTGGTTGAACGGGCATTTCGATTCGTTTGCCATGTTCGGGTCCTTATCAGGTCTGCTACGGCCGGCTCGTGCCGACTTCGGACTAGTAAGGCTAGACCCGACTTGGAGATGCAGCTAATAGGCCGACTATTGGGCGCCGATAGGTAAAGTCTTTTAGCGCTTTCACCGTGCGGTGCGGGTCTCGCCGCAGAACCGATGCCAGCCCGAAAGCCACGTCCTTGAGCAGCTGTTGTGATGAGTGAAGGAAGAAACGGGATGACAGAAAGAAATGTTATTGTATAACATTAAATCGGTTTCATTTTGTTTCTGCCGCCGTTATCTGCAAGCGCTGGCAGCGATCTTCACTTTTCAGCTCATGGAAGTTCTGCAATGCCTGCCCGTTCCCACCCCCTGCAACGACGCCTGAATCCGTTGGCCGCCGCGCTGCTTTTTGCCGCGCCGGTGTTCGCCGCCGACGCCCTCGAACTGCAACCCCAAGTCATCACCGGCAATCCGCTCGGCAGCCAGACACTCGCCTCGCCCTCAACCGTGCTGAGCGGCGACGAGCTGACGTTTCAGCAAAAGGGCAGCCTCGGCGAAACCCTGAACAAGCAACCCGGCGTGTCGTCATCGTATTTCGGCCCGGGCGCGAGCCGGCCGATCATTCGCGGGCAGGACGGTGACCGCATTCGTATTCTGCGTAACGGTGTCGGCGCACTGGACGCGTCATCGCTGTCTTACGATCACGCCGTGCCACTCGACCCGGTCAACGTCGAGCGCATTGAAATCGTGCGCGGCCCGGCAGCCTTGCTGTATGGCGGCAGCGCCATCGGCGGGGTGGTCAACACCTTTGATAATCGCATTCCGACCGAGGCCATCGACGGTATCCACGGTGCCGGCGAATTGCGTTATGGCGGTGCCGACACCACGCGCAGCAGCGCAGGCAAACTTGAGGCCGGCAACGGCGAATTCGCTTTGCACCTGGACGCCAGCGCCCGCGAATTCAATGATCTGAAGATCCCCGGATATGCGAAAACCGCTCGCGAACGTACAGACGACGACGGCGATTCGAAAAAACATCGCCTGGCCAACAGCGATGGGCGTCAGGACGGCGGTGCGGTGGGTGGCTCCTACACCTGGGATGATGGTTATGCCGGGCTGTCCTACAGCAATTACGATTCGAATTACGGCTCGCCGGCCGAAGACGATGTGCGTATTCGCATGCAACAGGAGCATTACGCTTTCGCGTCCGAGATGCGCAATCTCGACGGGCCGTTCAGCTCGATCAAGCTGGATGCCGGTTACACCGATTACCAGCACCGCGAAATCGAAGGCGGCGAGGTCGGCACGACGTTCAAGAACAAGGGCTACGAGGCGCGAATCGAGGCGCGGCACCAGCCGTTGGGGCCGTTCAATGGAGTGATCGGCGCGCAGGTCAGCCGCAACGAATTCTCGGCACTGGGCGAAGAAGCGTTTGTGCCGCAGACCGATACCGACGCCGGTGCACTGTTCATTCTTGAAGAGCTGCGAGCCACCGATCGATTGCTGTTCACCCTCGGCGGACGTCTGGAACACACCACGGTCGATCCCGACGCCAAAGGCAACGAACGGTTCGCCAACGCTGAGCGCTCCAGCAGTTTCACCGCCGGCAGTCTTTCCTCCGGTGCGGTGTACACGCTGACGCCAATCTGGTCGGTAGCGGCGACGCTGGGCTACACCGAACGCGCACCAACCTTCTACGAGCTGTACGCCAACGGTGCCCACGTCGCGACCGGCACCTATGAGGTCGGTGATGCCGGACTGTCGAAAGAAAAAGCCGTGTCCAGCGACCTCGCGCTGCGATTCGACAACGGCACGCACAAGGGCAGCTTCGGCGTGTTCTACAGCCATTTCTCCAATTACATCGGCTTGCTCGGCACCGGCCGCACGTTGAATGACGAAGGTGAGGAGGACGCCAACGGCATCCCTGAATACACCTACTCCGGCGTACGTGCACGCTTCAGCGGTATCGAAGCGCAGGATCGCTGGACGCTTGGCGAAAATGCCTACGGCAAGTTTGCCCTGGAGCTGTCCGGCGACTACACCCGTGCCAAGAACCTCGACACCGGCGAAGACTTGCCACGCATCGCGCCGTTGCGCTTGAACAGCGGGTTGTTGTGGGAACTGGACAAATGGCAGGCGCGGATCGATGTCGAGCACGCCAGTTCACAACATCGCGTGCCGGCCAATGAAAGCAGCACCGATGGCTACACCACGCTGGGTGCCAATCTCGGTTATCACTTCGACGTCGGCCAGAGCAAATGGCTGGCCTTCGTCAATGCCGAGAACCTGACCAATCAAACCGTGCGTTACGCCAGTTCGATCCTGCGCGACATTGCGCCGGCAGAAGGACGCAGCATTCAGGTCGGGTTGCGCACAACGTTCTGACCACCATCCCTGTAGGAGCTGCCACAGGCTGCGATCTGTTGATGTTGTTTTTAGAAAGACAAGATCAACAGATCGCAGCCTGCGGCAGCTCCTACAGGTGGATGATCAGGTGGATGATCAGATGGGTGATCAAGTGGATTGCGTGGTGTCGTCGTCCGGCACGTCGTCGAGCATGTCCTCTTGCCCCGGCAGTTCAGTGATCACGCTGAAGTCCGTGACCTCGACGGCGCCCAAGCCATAACCCAGCAAATGAAAGGAAAACGCTTTGCGCTCTTGCGGGTTGTCGAAGCTGAAATTCATTTGCAGCGGCTGGTCGGCAGTTGCCACCATTTCTGCTGGCAGACCGATCTGCACGTCCTGTTCAAACTCCTTGGCCTTGAGTTGAATGTACGCCGCCTGCTGCGGATCAACCGAACGCACGGTCAGGCGCACGCGGGTGTGCGAGCCCTTGGGCATTTCCAGATACTGCGCGCCAATCAGGTTGTCGGCCCAGTCATCCTTGATCTGCGCTTGCAGCGGGATGACGTTGGTGCTGCCGAACTGATAGCGATGATTGAGCGGCGTGCGCAGCAACGACAGGTCCAGCGCGTTGGCGCGAGCGGCAATCTGCCGGGCGGGGTGACCGCTGTAGGTGCCTTTGTACGTGGCGTTTTCGGCGATGAAGCCGGCGCTTTGGTAATAACGACAGCGGCGCGGCATGTCGCATTCGGAAAAGATTCCCTGGCCATTGTGGTAGCGCAGTTTGCCGTTGGTGAACGACATGATCTCGCGCCCGGTATCGTAATCGCGGAATAACGAACGACCGCTCAGCGCGGAAGGCACCGGCAGGTCGAAATAATCGAGGATCGAAGTGCTCAGATCGACGTGGCCATACACGCCTTTGTTCAGCCGTGGCAGCTGTTCGTGCTCCGGCGCCAGCGTCAGATTGAACCCCCACGACGAGGCCAGTCGCACGCCGTCGATGCCGTGGGATTCATCCGAAGTGATCACCACCAGCGTGTCTTTCAACACGCCTTGGCGTTCCAGCCCGCTGAGGAACTGCTCCAGCGCATCGTCGAGATAACCGACGGCGGCTTGCTTGGGCGTTTCATAGCGCTGCAGATAGTCTTCCGGTGCGGAGTAGGGCTGGTGAGTGCCGACGGTCAACAGCGTCAGCATCCACGGTTGTTTTTGCTTCTTCAGTTGGCCGACATAATCCAGCGCACCCTCGAAAAACGCCTTGTCATCCTTGCCCCAGGGGAATTCCAGATAGTTGCTGTTGGTGAACCATTCCAGGCCATGGGTCGCATCGAAACCAATGTGCGGCATGATCTTGTCTTTGGCCATGAAGCGCAGGCCGGCACCTTGCAGGTAGTGCGTGCTGAAGCCGTGTTCGCGCAGTTGCGCCGGCAGACAAGCCTGATTGCGTTCGTTAAGGGTCAGCATCTCCACACCTTTCGGCGTGCCGTTGTTGAGCTTGTCGTAATCGCCGCAGAGCATCGCGTACAGACCGCGAATGGTCTGGTGTGTGTGCAGCACGTAATCCGGAGTGTTCATGCCGCGCTCGGCCCAGCGGCTGAGGTTGGGCATCAGGTCTTCCTGATAATGGCTGCCGATGGCTTCGCGGTTGGCGCGGATGTAGGCACCGGGAATGCCTTCCAGGGCGATGATCAAGACGTTGCGCGCCTGACCCGGCGCGGCCAGCAGTTTTTGCCCGTTGAGATCGACGTCAGTCAGCCCGGCAATGGCCGGCGCCGGTTCTTCGACATCGCCGTCCAGCCATTCCTCGGCGCGGATCTGCAGGTCCGCGACCTCGCTGGCCATCAGTTGATGCGGCAGGTTGTAGGCACGCCATGGATCAGCCTCGCTCGGCCACAGGTTCTGCATTGCCCAATGTGCGGCGAACAGCACCAGCGGCGCGCTCCAGACCACGCGGGGCAGGGCTGGGCGCGATGTACCACGTGCAGTGAATTGCGTCAGCAGCCAGAACAGCAGCGCCAGCAGCAGGGTGATGGCCAACGCCGGATGCGCGAGGCCACCGCCGGTGGAGTTTTCGACGAATTGCGGGTCGATCAGGTAATGAATGTCCGAAGGTGTCGGCAAGCGGCCGACGGCGCTGACCAGTTCGGCAGTCGCCACTGCCAGCAGGCCGCAGAACAGCAGCAGCGGCAGCGCCAGCCACCACGCCCGGCGATGCAACAGCACGACCAGCAGGCTGCCGATGGCCAGATCCGACAGATAACCCAACGGGGTCGACCAGCCCAGCGCCGCGCGCAGGCACAGCGGCACGATCAGCGTGAGAAAGATCAGCGAAAAGAGGCGGGCAGAGGGCTGCCGTAACCGGTTAAAAAGAGCGCTCACAAAAAAAGACCTTCCAGCCATTAAAACGTCATAAAAGTGTGCGCGATGATACCAAGGGTGGGCTGTCTGATCGCTCTTTTAAACGCTCAACTGATGCGCCGACGTAGCGGCTTCCGACACCGATGAAATACCTGTAACCCCGGCCAGCCCTCGCGTCGCCGGGTAATCAGCGATATTGCCGACGGCGGATTTATTGTTTCAGGCTGTTTAGCCGGCACCGGATCCCTGTAGGAGCTGCGGCACGCTGCGATCTTTTGATCCTGATTTTTTAAAAAACACGATCAAAAGATCGCAGCCTCGTTGCACTCGTCAGCGCCTACAGGGGATTGGTGTTGAACGGGCCTTTGATCTGTTAAAGCTGCATTTGCGAAACGCTGCGATTTACAATGGCCGACCTCTGATGGAGATCAGCCTTCTTGGATGTTCTCGAACAACTCTATGTTCACCTTGATCGGTGGATCATTGCCCCGGTCAGCGGGCAGTTCCTCGGTCTGTTCGATCTGAATGGGCGCCTCGGCGTGGGGTTTATCGTCGCCTCCTACAGCGTCGCCTACGTGCTGTTTCGCTATCGTAAATCCCGGCACCTCACGGCAGCGCCGTCGTTCTGGCAATTCATCGGCGGCAACCGCGTGTTCGGGCATCGCTCGGCGTGGCTGGATTATCGCTATTACTTCATCAAGGCCATTCTCAAAGTCATCTGGGTGCTGCCGATCGTCGCGCTGGTCGATCCGTGGATCCTGCGTTCCGGCGACTATCAGCAGTTTTTCAGCCATCTGTGGGGCGCGCGCGAACAAGTGCCGAATCACCCCTTCATCGCACTGTTCTACGGCGTCGGCGTATTTCTGCTCAAGGACTTCCTGCATTACTGGATTCATCGCGCCTTTCATTCGCGCTACCTGTGGGAGTTTCACAAGGTGCATCATTCGGCGCCGGTGCTGGTGCCCGCCACGGCGAGCCGGATTCATATTGTCGAAACCCTGGTCGAGCGGTTGGTGATGACCGTCGGCATCGCTGCGTTTGCCGGAGCGGTCTGGTACTACTGTGGTGGCGAAATCAGCCGCTACACCTTGTTCGGCGTGACCTGGCTGGTGCTGATCCTCAACAGCCTGGCGTCGAACCTGCGCCACAGTCATGTCTGGCTGTCGTTCGGCCCGGCGATCGAACACGTACTGAATAGCCCGGCGCAGCACCAGATCCATCACAGTGACGCCGCGCGCCACCGCAACAGGAACTTCGCCACCAATCTGTCGGTGTGGGACTGGATGTTTGGCACCTTATACGTCACCACCTCAACACCGGAGCCATTGCGCTTCGGCACCGGTGAGGCGGATCGCGAACGCTACCTGACGCTGTACAGCCTGATCGTCACGCCCTTTGTCGATACCGCCCGACGCTTTCTGCCCGCTAAGCAGCCGCGTGCTATCGATATGCAATAAAGGTATTTAATGTAAGTTTTTTATAGCGATACAGTCCGGCCTTTCAGCAAATCACTTCCCTGCTGCGAGGTTGTCATGGCCACACCGTTGAAACGTTCCGCGCTGACTCTGTTGGCTGCATCCTTGGCGGCCACTGCGCTGTTCAGCACTGGCGTCCACGCCGAAGGCAAGATCAGCATCGCCCAACAATTCGGCATTGGTTACCTGATTCTTGATGTGGTGCGTGATCAGCAGCTGATCGAAAAACACGGTAAGGAGCAGGGCCTCGACATCAAGGTCGACTGGAACAGCATCTCTGGCGCCACCGCGATGAACGAAGCGCTGCTGACCGGTTCGCTCGATGTGGTCTCGGCTGGCGTGCCGCCGATGCTCACCGTGTGGGACCGCACCAAAGGCAAACAGAACGTCAAAGCCATCGCCGCGCTCGGTTCGATGCCCAACTATTTGCTGACCAACAACCCGAACATCAAGACACTCAAGGACTTTAGCGACAAGGACCGGATCGCCGTGCCGGCGGCCGGCGTGGGTTTCCAGTCACGCACCTTGCAGATCGAAACCGCCAAGGAATTCGGCGACGCCCAGTACAAGAAATTCGACGACATCTCGGTCAGCCTGCCGCACCCCGACGCCACCGCCGCGTTGATTGCCGGCGGCTCGGAAATCAACTCGCACTTCTCCAGCCCGCCGTTCCAGTATCAGGCGCTGCAGAATCCCAACGTGCACAAAGTGCTGAGTTCCTACGACATCCTTGGCGGCCAAGCGACATTCAACGTGCTGTACACCACGGAAAAATTCCACGACGAAAACCCGAAGACCTACAAGGCGTTCTACGCCGCACTGGCTGAAGCCGAGAAAATCATCAAGGCTGACAAACCCGCTGCTGCACAGGCGTACATTCGTGTCGAACAGTCGAAATTGCCGCTGGCCCTGGTCGAGCAAATCGTCAAAGACCCGGAAATCGATTTCACCGTGGTGCCGCAGCGCACCTTTATCTATGCCGAGAAATTGCAGGAGCTGGGCGTGCTGAAGAACAAGGCAGGGAGTTGGAAGGATTACTTCTTTGAAGAGGCGCATGAGGGGGCGGGGAGCTGATACACGCAATACATCGAGCTGTGCGCCGCCCAGTAATCACTGTAACAAGTAGCCCGATGATGGGACTTTCCGGAATGAGATAACCTGTGGCGAGGGGATTTATCCCCGTTGGGTCGCGCAGCGGTCCCTCTTTTGATTCATAAAAGGATGGGCCTGCTGCGCAAGCCAACGGGGATAAATCCCCTCGCCACAGGGGGCGGTGTTAACTCTCTTTGTCGTCGAAGATGTCTTCAATGGGCATTTCGAACGCGCGGGCAATCTGGAATGCCAGCGGCAAGCTTGGGTCGTAGCGCTCATTCTCGATCGCATTGATGGTCTGGCGCGACACGTTCAGGCGTTCCGCCAGATCAACCTGTGACCACTTACGCTCGGCGCGCAGTTCCTTCAGGCGATTTTTCATTGGTAGCGGCGTCGTGCAATCTGCAGACCAACAATCCACATCAGACCCATCACCGGCCACACGCACGTCCACGGAATGTGCGGCGCGCCGACGTTTTCCAGAAAGCCATAACTGAAGGTCAGCAGTGCCGAGGCGGCGAAGGCAAAACCCAGGGCTTCGAACTGGATGCGCAGATGCATTTCATCCATGCGGCGCATGTTGCGCACGATTGTCCAGCACATCAGGCCTGCCGGAAGGACCGGGGTCAGAGCCACCAAGGATCGCAGAAGAATGTTGGCGTCCAGCAGGGATTGGCTGGCGATCAGGGAAAGGCTCAACACCAGCACATAGAGAACCAATGCGGCGCCCATTTCGAGGTAGTAGCGGTTCATGCTTCACTTCCTATGTAAAAGACCCTTTACATCCTCGCCGAAGAATTTTCCGATGTAAAGCACGCTTTCCATCAGCGCAAAAAAAACGGGGCGGCATGATCGTTAATCAGGCCGCCCCGCAGGTGTTTCAGTCAGTCAGATCAATGCATCTTGCTGTGATCGTGACCTTCCATGTTGGTCAGCGCACGAACCGGCGCTTTGACCTCGATGGTTTCTTTCTCGCCCTTGGCGTTTTCCACGGTCAGGGTCAGCGGCACTGTTTCGCCTTCTTTCAGCTGACCGCTGAGGCCCATCAGCATCACGTGGTAGCCGTTCGGATCAAGCTTGACGGCTTTGCCGGCCGGCAGTTCGACGAACTTCACCGGGCCCATGCTCATGACGTCGTTCTTCATGGTCATTTCGTGGATCTGCACGTCTTTGGCCACTGGTGTGGCGACGCTGAGCAGTTTGCTGTCGCTGTCGGCGGTGAGGGTCATGAACGCGCCGCTGGCGGTCTGGGTCGGCACGGTGGCGCGGACCCAGGCGTCGTCGACTTGGGTCTGTGCCGACGCCTGGAACGCCAGGCCCATCAGCGACAGGGTCAGCGCGGCGCGTTTGATGTGGTTCAGAACGGGTTGCATCAGCAAACCTCCATAACAGTAAGCAAATCTTCCGTGCATTGTTCTGCCGAAAGCGATGTGGACAGACCCAGGCGCAGACCGCCATTGGAGTCGTAAACGTAACTGGTGGCAGTGTGCGAGATGGTGTAGGTGTCGCCGGCCGGGACTTTCTCGTAGAACACGTCGAATTCCTTGGCCGTGGCCGCGGTTTCCTCAAGCGTGCCGTACAGCGCAACGAACGTCGGGTCGAAGGCTTTCATGTAGGCGTCGAGGATTTCCGGGGTGTCGCGTTCGGGATCGAGGCTGATGAAAATCACCTGCAAGCGGTCGCCATCGGCGCCCATCAGCTTCTTGATTTTCGCCGCGCGGGCGAGGGTGGTCGGGCAGACTGCCGGGCACTGGGTGAAACCGAAGAACACCATCGGCATCATGCCGCGAAAGCTCGACAGCGTCATGGTTTCGCCGTCGGTGTTCTTCAGTTTGAAGGTGCGTCCCATGATCTTGTTACTCAGATCCTTGCCGTACTTGTACGACAGTTGGCCGCGGGTGTCGCAGCCGGCGAGCAGGCCGAGCCCGAGTACGCCCATTCCCGCAAGCACCTTGCGGCGAGTCAACAAAGCCGTCATCTAATACCGCCTTTTGCAGCCCGTCAGTCGACAGGACTGGCGGGGGGTTAACCGTAAAAGCGGCGCATGATACCAAACTGAGACCAGACGACGGCTGCGGATCGCCGCGCGGTGTGGGATCTGGCGACAAAAGGTGTAAGAAAAAGTGACGAGTGCTTACTGCGCTTGCGCCGCATCGGCCCGCCAGCCGCCGCCCAGCGCGGTGTACAGGTTGACCTCGGCGACCAGTTGCGCGAGGCGGTCGGTGATCAATCCTTGCTGCGAACTGAACAGCGAACGCTGCGCATCGAGGAACGTCAGGCTGCTGTCGACACCGTTCTTGTAACGATTCTGCGCGAGGTTGTAATAGGTTTGCGTGGCCTCGACCAGATCGCGTTGCGCCTGCAATTGCTGCTGATAGGTGGCGCGCGCGGCGAGTCCGTCGGCGACTTCCTGAAACGCCGTTTGAATCGATTTTTCGTATTCGGCGACGGCGACGTCTTTCTGCAATTTCGAATAATCGAGGCTTGCGCGCAGGCTGCCGGCGTTGAAGATCGGCAGGTTGATTTGCGGTTGAAAGGTCCACGCGCCGGAACCACCGCCAAACAATCCGGACAGATCGCGGCTGGAAGTGCCGGCATTGGCGGTCAGGCTGACACTGGGGAAAAACGCCGCCCGCGCTGCGCCGATATTGGCGTTGGCGGCTTTCAGTTTGTATTCGGCCTGGAGAATGTCCGGGCGCCGTTGCAGCAAGTCCGAGGGCAAGCCGGCCGGCAGTTGCTCGACCAGATCACTGGCCAGCGGTTGTCCGGGCAAGGACGCCGGCACCGGCGTGCCGACCAGCAAGGTCAGGCTGTTCAGGTCCTGTGCGACCTGGCGCTGGTAGCGCGCCAGACTGGCTCGCGAACTATCGACGCTGGTTTGCGCCTGCGCCTGCTCCAGCGCCGAGGATTTGCCGGCATCGCGATTGCGCGTGGTCAGGTGCAGGCTCTGCTCGTCGGCGGCGAGGGTGTCGCGGGTCAGTTCGAGCAGTTCCTGATCGGCGCGCCAGGTCAGGTAGGCATTGGCGACGTTGGCCACCAGACTCAACTGCGCGCTGCGCCGTGCCTGTTCGGTCGCCAGCCAGGTTTGCAGCGCCTGCTCGCTGAGGCTGCGCACCCGGCCGAAGAAGTCCAGTTCGTAGGCGCTGATACCGAGGTTGACCGCGTAGGTCGAGTTGATCAGTGCCTTGCCTTGGGTCACGCTTGGCGGCATGCGCTGGCGTGATTCGCTGGCATTGGCCGACACCGCCGGGTACAGGTCGGCACGCTGGATGCGGTATTGCGCCTGAAACGCTTCGACGTTGAGCGCCGCGACGCGCAGGTCGCGGTTGTTGACCAGGGCGCTTGCGATGAGTTGTTGCAGCGCCGGATCGTTGAACAGTGTGCGCCAGTCTTCGCTGGACGTGGCGGCCTGCGTTGGCAGCGGATATTGCGTTGCAACCGGTGAGGCGGGCCGCTGGTAGTCGGGAATCAAGGAGCAGCCGGCCATCAGCATGGCCATGGACAGCAGAGAAAATCGCAACGTCGACATCAAACAGCCTCGTTCATGAAAGAGCAGATGCTTGTAGTGAATAACCTAAGCCAGACACTCCCCCCGTAGGAGCTGCGGCACGCTGCGATCTTTTGATCTTGTTTTTAAACAAAGCAGAATCAAAAGATCGCAGCGTGCCGCAGCTCCTACAGGGGGGGAAGTCAGTTGAACCGGCTCAGGCCCCGGCCATCCATTTCGCCAGCCCATGCCGGCCACTGACCCCCAGTTTCGCCGTGGCGCGCTTGAGATAAGTCTCGATCGAGCTGTTCTTGACCCTCAGCCGTTCTGCCATTTGCGGCACCGTGCCGCCGGTCAACAGGCCCAGGCACACCTCCTTTTCGCGTGCCGAAAGAACGATGCCGCTCAGTCCCAGGCGTTCATCGAATACCTGCGCCAGCGGGGCCTGATCCAGTTCGGCCAAGGGCTGGCGCGGTTGTCTGGCGAGGAGTTGCCGACTGATCTGCGCATGGCGCTCGATCAGCGGCAGCAAGGTGTCGGAAAGGCTCTTGAGAAATGACAGTTCCGGCAGGGAAAACACGCGTTGGGTGTGCGGTCGGTAAAACGAGATGACGCATCGGCGGTTCGAGGTGCGCGAGACCAGATTGCACTGGTGGGCGCTGTGCTGCGGGTGGCGTGGCTGGAGCGAGGCTTTCAGTTGGATCAACAGCGAGTCGTTCATCTCGATCATCTTCTGTAGCAACGGATGATCGTCCGGTCGCTGCAACGGGTCGGGCGGCGGGAAAGTCTGCGCCTGCCCGGCGCTGCCCAGCGGCTTGATCTCGACCACGCTGGCCTGACGCTCATCCAGCGTCCATTCACTCAGATCGACGCGGTTGACCGGCACCAGGTTGTCGACCAACTGGAACATGTTGGTGGCGAAGTGATCGTCGCCCGTGCTTGCAATCAGCTCCCCCAGTTGCCAGTAAAAGTGCGGGTTTTCCATGTTGCGAATGCTGCCGGTCAGATTCATATCCTTGTCATCCCTGTTTCAGAGCCATCACTGAATCGTCTGCCGTCTATGTAAAAGCCGCCCACGCAGTCATTTCTCCTTGAATGATCCGGTGGGGGATTTAAGCCTATGGATTTGTCCTACGTCTGTAGGGGAAAACAGGGACACAAAGTGCCACTATTTCTGAATCTTGGCGCCGGGGTTCTGGCGGGGCGCAACACCAGCGAGGCGTCGCAAGTGACTGTTCAGTCATGCCAAGACCCTGAAAACCGGGATAATGCTTTTGGCTTATCGGCGGTGCTCAGGCAAATGGCGGCGCTGCTATGTGGTTCTTTTCCTACAAGCTTTTCAGAATTTCCTCTCCGAACTTCTAGGCGGTGCCTACGCTAGCCACGCCAGAACGGCCAAACAGCCGCGTGCAGGCGACGTGGTTGTCCGGGTTTCAGGTGTCATGTCGGTGTCGGGGCCGATGCTTGAATACCCGGCAAATTACATGAGATGGATCTTATGCCGCCTATTTCTGCCAACGTGGCGGACGATCAGTCCGCGCCTGTCGAGACGTTCCCTCTGACTGCCGCCCAACGGGATATCTGGCTGGACCAACTGAGTCGCGGAGATTCGCCGCTGTACAACATTGGCGGTTACGTTGAACTGAGCGGGCCGCTGGATCCGCAGGTGCTGCAAGCGGCACTAGAGAGACTGGTTGCAGGCCACGATGCCTTGCGCACGGTGCTGCTCGCCGAGGTCGGTGACGACGGCCTGCCGCTGCAGGGATTTGCCCGGCAGTTGCCGGTGGCCATGCCGCTGCATGATGTCAGCGAGCATTCAGCACCACAGTCAGCGGCACAGGCGTTGATCGAAAAACAGATGGCGCAGGGATGCCTGTTGAGCGGCCAAGCATTGTTTCGCTTCAGCCTCATTCGCCTTGATCGGCACCGTCACTGGCTGGCGGCGCAGGCGCACCACTTGATCATCGATGGCTGGGGTTTCGGGCTGTTGTTCAAATCGCTGGGGGAAATCTACAGCGCGTTGTGCCGTGGCGAGCAGCCAGCCGTGGCAGCGCCGTCCTATGTCGGCTTCATCGACGATGACGCGCGCTACCGGCAGTCATCGCGCTACGAACTCGATCAACGCTACTGGCTGGACAAGTACCGCAGTATTCCCGAACCCTTGCTGACGCCGCGTCATCACGAACCCCTCGACCCTGAAACGGCGCCCAGCCTGATCCATGTCGAGGCTTTTCCGACGCTGTTGCACGAGCGCATGAAAGACACCGCACGGCAGCTCGGCGGCTCGGCGTTTCATGTGCTGCTGGCAGCGCTGCACGTGTATTTCAGTCGCACCGCGCAACGTGACGAGTGGGTGGTCGGCTTGCCGATCCTCAATCGCTCCGGGGCCATTTTCAAAAGCACCTTGGGCCTGTTCACCCAGGTCAGCGCGATGCGCTTGGGCTTTGGTCGAACACTGTCATTTGCCGAATTGATCAAGGCGATCGGCGCTGGCCTGAAGCAGGATTTCCGTCATCAGCGCTACCCGCTGAGCGAGATGAACCGCGCGCTGGGCCTGTTGCGCGAAGACCGTTCGCAGCTGTTCGAATTGTCGGTGTCCTACGAGCAGGATGACCATGACTACCGTTACGGTGAGGCGCCGGGGCACGTGGTCAAGGTCTCCAACCAGCACGAAGCGACACCGCTGGCCATTCACCTGCGCAGCAACCGTTACAACGACAAGGCCTGGTTGCATCTGGTGTATTCGCCGGCGTATTTCACGGCGGACGAGATCGCCTCGTTCACTGAGCGCTTGTTGCTGATCCTAGAACAAGGACTGGAATCTCCCGAACGGGCGATCGCCGATTTCGACCTGAGCACGCCGGCAGAAATCGCCCGGATCAATGAGTGGAACGACACTGGGGTCGGTTATTCGCAAGGTCAGATGATTCATCAGCGGTTCGAGTCGCGGGCAGCCGAACAGCCGGACGCGGTGGTCGCCACTTATCAGGGACGGACGCTGAGCTACGCCGAACTGAATCGGCAAGCCAATGCGCTGGCCCATCATCTGCTGGGCCTTGGCGTACGGCCTGATGAGCGGGTTGCGATTATTGCGCGCAGAGGCCTGGAAACACTGGTCGGGCTGCTGGCGACGCTCAAGGCTGGCGCCGCTTATGTGCCGATTGACCCGGCGCATCCGCCCGAGCGCCTGAGTTATCTGCTCAGCGACTGCGCTCCCGTGGTGGTGCTGACGCAAAGCGCTGTGCGCGAGCGCTTGCCCGCCACAGCGTTGCCAGTGATCGAGCTTGATCGACGTGAATGGTCTCTCGACAACATCACTAATCTCGACGTACCCGGGCTGAACACCGGCAACCTCGCCTATGTGATTTACACCTCCGGCTCGACCGGGCTGCCCAAGGGTGTGATGGTCGAACACCGCACGCTGGCCAATCTGGTCGATTGGCACTGCGCGGCATTCGCTCTTGGCGCCGGGCAGCACACGTCGAGCCTCGCCGGGTTCGGTTTCGACGCGATGGCGTGGGAGATCTGGCCCGCGCTCTGTGCCGGGGCGACGGTGCATTTTTCACCCGCGAGCGAAGGCAACGAAGACATCGACGCACTGCTCGCCTGGTGGCGTGCGCAACCGCTGGACGTCAGCTTCCTGCCAACACCGATTGCCGAATATGCCTTCAGTAAACAACTCGATCACCCGACCTTGCGCACCTTGCTGATCGGCGGTGATCGCCTGCGTCAGTTCAATCGTGCGCAGGGTTTTGCGGTGGTCAACAACTATGGCCCGACCGAAGCCTCGGTGGTCGCCACTTCAGGCCTGATCACGCCGGGGCAGGCGTTGCACATCGGCAAACCGGTGAGCAATGCCACGGCTTACTTGCTCGACGAGCAGCAGCGCCCGGTGCCGCTCGGCATCATCGGCGAGTTGTATGTCGGCGGCGCCGGTGTCGCGCGGGGTTATCTGAACCGTCCGCAATTGACCGCCGAACGCTTCCTTGACGACCCGTTCAGCACGCAGCCGGATGCGCGCATGTACCGCACCGGCGATCTCGCCCGTTGGCGCGGCGATGGTAATCTTGAGTACATCGGCCGTAACGACGATCAGGTCAAAGTTCGCGGTGTACGTGTCGAGCCGGGCGAAATCGAAGCCGCTCTCGCCAGCCATGCGGCGGTGCAGGAGGCCGTGGTGCTGGTGCGCGACGGCCAACTGTTGGCGTGGTTCACCGAGCGTGAAGCGCTGGACATTCTGCAATTGCACGCGCACCTGACCTCGCGCTTGCCGGCCGCCATGCTGCCGGCCGCTTACGTACGTTTGGCGACGTTACCGCTGACGGCCAATGGCAAGCTCGACCGCCAGGCCCTGCCGGCACCGGGGCCGGAAGCGTTGATCCGACGTCAGTACGAGGCGCCACAGGGTGACGTCGAAATCGCTTTGGCGCAGATCTGGGCCGAGGTCTTGCAGGTCGAGCGGGTAGGGCGTCACGACCATTTCTTTGAGCTGGGCGGCCACTCGTTGTTGGCCGTCGGCCTGATCGAACGCATGCGCCAGATCGGCATGAGCAGCGATGTGCGGGTGCTGTTCAACCAGCCGACACTGGCAGCGCTGGCAGCGGCGGAGGGCAGTGGTCGCGAAGTCGAGGTGCCGGCCAACCGCATTCCCGCCGATTGCACGCACATCACGCCTGACCTGCTGCCTCTGGTGCAACTGGATCAGGCGATGATCGAACGTATCGTCGCGACAGTGCCGGGCGGCGCCGCCAACGTTCAGGACATCTACCCGTTGGCGCCGTTGCAGGAAGGCATTCTCTATCACCACATCACCGCCGCGCAGGGCGATCCGTATCTGCTGCAATCGCTGTTGGCGTTCGACAGCATCGAGCGGGTCGAGGCCTTCGCCGTTGCATTGCACCAGGTCATGGCACGCCACGACATCCTGCGCACGGCCGTGGTCTGGGAAGGGCTGACGTCACCGGTGCAAGTGGTTTGGCGTGAGGCCATTTTGCCGGTGCAGGAGGTTGAACTTGACCCTGTCCACGGCGCGATCATCGATCAATTGCACGAGCGCTTCGACGCGCGGCGCTATCGCCTCGACGTCAGTCAGGCACCGCTGTTGCGTCTGATGTTTGCCCGTGATCCCTTGCATAACCGCGTGGTCGGCATCTTGCTGTTCCATCATTTGGTGATGGATCACATCGCGCTGGAGGCGATGCGCGAAGAAATCCACGCCTGCCTATCGGGTAGCGCCGAACCGCTGGCGGCACCGGTGCCATACCGCAACTATGTGGCGCAGACGCGTCTGGGTGTCAGTGAGCAGGAACATGAAACGTTCTTTCGGCAGATGCTCGGCGACATCGACGAGCCGACCTTGCCGTTCGCCTTGCACAACGTTCAGGGCGATGGCAGCAACATCGAAGAAGCCGAACAAGCTGTGGCGCCCGATCTCTATCAACGCATGCAGCAGCAGGCACGCTTGGCCGGCGTGAGTGTCGCCAGCCTGATCCACCTCGCTTACGCGCAGGTGCTGGCGGCGACATCCGCTCAGCAAAGTGTGGTGTTCGGCACGGTGTTGATGGGCCGCATGCAGGGTGGCGCTGGGGCCGATCGCGCGCTGGGGGTGTTCATCAACACCTTGCCGCTACGGGTCGATGTCGGTGAAGGCGCGCGCGCAGCGGTGAAGTCCACCCACGCACGGCTGAGCGCTTTGCTCGGCCATGAACATGCCTCGTTGGCGCTGGCCCAGCGTTGCAGTGGCGTCGCCGCGCCAGCGCCGCTGTTCAGCGCCTTGCTCAACTACCGGCACAGCGATGATGTCGAGCAAAAAACCTCCCGGCAAACCTGGGAGGGCATCGAGACGTTGGCCAACGAGGAACGCACCAATTACCCGTTTACCTTGAGTGTCGATGACTTCGGCACGGGCTTGCGCCTGACCAGCAGAACCTTGTCGAACATTGGCGCGCAGCGGATTTGCGCTTACGTGCAGGCGGCTTTGAACGGTTTGGTCGAGGCGTTGGAGACTACGCCGCAACGGCCGTTGAACAGTCTGGCGTTGCTGCCGCAAGAAGAACTGCACCAGCTGTTGGTCGAGTTCAACGATACGGCCGTCGATTGCCCGATGGACCAGCCGCTGCAGGCGCTGTTCGAGCAACAGGTGCTGCGCAAGCCGGATGCGATTGCGGTGCAATTTGCCGAGCAGCGCCTGACCTATCGCGAGTTGAACGAACAGGCCAACCGTCTGGCCCATCATCTGCGCGGACTCGGCGTACAAGCGGATTCGCGGGTAGCGATCTGCGTCGAACGCGGCCCTGAACTGGTGATCGGTCTGCTGGGCATTCTCAAGGCTGGCGGTGCTTACGTGCCGCTCGATCCGGATTACCCGCTGCAACGGCTCAACTACATGTTGCAGGACAGCGCACCGGTCGCGCTGCTGGTGCATGCGGCGACGCGCGATCTGCTCGGCGAACCCGGCGTGCCGTTGATCGATCTCGACCTCGGTTTATGGCAGGACCAGCCGCACGACAACCCGCAGGTGCCGGATCTCGGCGCGACGAATCTGGCCTACATGATCTACACCTCCGGCTCCACCGGTACGCCGAAAGGCGTGATGATCGAGCACCGCAGCGCTTGCAACATGGTGCATTGGGGCTCGCAACTGGCGCCGCCCACCGAACACGGCGCGTTGCTGCAAAAGGCCCCGTACAGTTTCGACAGTTCGGTGTGGGAAATTTTCTGGCCGCTGTGCTCGGGCATGCGCCTGGTGCTGGCGCGGGCCGACGGCAATCGCGATTCGGCCTATGTGACGCAAGTGATCCGCGAGCAGAACATTACCGTGGTCAAGTTCGTGCCGGCGTTGTTGCAGCAGTTCATCGAACAGGACGACGTCAGCCAGTGCACCAGTCTCACCGATGTGCTCAACGGTGGCGGCGAATTGACCGTTGCGCTGGCCCGGCAAGTGCGCGAGCGCCTGCCGTGGGTGCGCCTGCACAACGTCTATGGGCCGACCGAAACCACGGTCGATAGCAGCGGCTGGACATTGGAACCCGGTGAACCTGTGCCGCCGACATGGGTGCCGATCGGCAAGGCGCTGAGCAACACGCGGCTGTATGTCCTCGATGGCTGCGATCAACCGGTGCCGCTTGGCGTCAGCGGTCATCTGCACATTGGTGGGGCGGGCGTGGCGCGCGGCTATCTGGGGCTGCCGCAATTGCAGGCCGAACGCTTTATCGACAACCCGTTCGTGGCCGGTGATCGCCTCTATCGCACCGGTGATCTGGTGCGTTACGGCGCTGATGGCAATCTCGAGTTTCTCGGGCGCAATGATTTTCAGGTCAAGCTGCGCGGGGTTCGTCTTGAGCTGGGCGAGATTGAAGCGCGTCTGCTGGAGCATCCGGCCATTCGTGAGGCGGTGGTGCTGGTACGCGATGAGCGACTGGTGGCTTATTACAGCGTGCGTGCCGAGTCGGCTGCTCCGACACTTGAAGCGTTGCGCGCGCATGTGTTGGCGCGGTTGCCGGAGTTCATGGTGCCCGGCGCCTACGTACTGCTGGCGGCGCTGCCCCTGACGCCCAACGACAAAATTGATCGCAGGGCGTTACCGGAACCGGGGGCGGAGGCGCTGCTCAGCCGGCCTTATGCCGCGCCCGAAGGCGACGTGGAAACGGCCCTGGCGCAGATCTGGGCGCAGGTGCTCAAGGTCGAGCAGGTGGGGCGCGATGACAATTTCTTCGAACTGGGTGGGCACTCGTTGCTGGCGGTCAGTCTGGTCGCGCGCATGCGCCTGGCCGGGTTGCATGTCGACGCGCGCACGCTGTTCAGCCAGCCGACACTGGCCGCGCTGGCGGCACAGACCTCGCGACAGGCGAAGCAGGTCGAGATCGCCCCGACCACCATCCCCAACCTCAACCGCAAACGCCGCCTCTGACCTCTCCCTGTAGGAGCTGCCGCAGGCTGCGATCTTTTGATCTGCCTTTTTAAGAACAAGATCAACAGGTCGCAGCCTGCGGCAGCTCCTACACAGGCGAGTAGCGGGAGGGCGGCTTGTCCCCGCTTCCCATGTCAGACACCCACGGCTCGATGTTTTAGTTTTTCCAGGCTGCGCGCCGCGTGCACGGACTCGCTGCTGCGCGCTCCTTTTTTCCGCATTTACAGCAGGTTACCTCATGCATTTCAGCGAACTGATGGCTGTTATTTCCACCCATGCGATCCGCCTTCAACAGGAAGATGAAGACCTGGTCATTCTGGGCAGCGACGACGCGCTGGACGACGCGTTGTGGGACAGCCTCTCGGCGCACAAGGCGCAACTGCTGGAACTGGTCGCCGAACACGGCGGCGACTGGCTGAGCCCGGCCTTTCGCATCACCCCGGACATGCTGCCGCTGGTGCAGCTCAGTCAAGACACCCTTGACCGCATCGTCGCCACGGTGCCGGGCGGCGCTGCCAACGTGCAGGACATCTATCCGTTGTCGGCGTTGCAGGAAGGCATGCTTTATCACCATCTCTCGGCCGTCGCCGGCGATCCCTACATCTCTCAGGCGCGCTTCGTGTTCGACAGCCCGCAACGGCTGGAGGCTTTTGCCGAGGCGTTGCGCTGGGTGGTCAAGCGCCACGACATCCTGCGCACCTCGTTCGTCTGGGAATACCTCGACGAAGCGGTGCAAGTGGTCTGGCGCGAGGCGCCGCTGGTGTGTGAAGACATCAGCGTCGACAGCGACCGCGATGTGCTCACACAACTGCTCGAACGCCACGACCCGCAGCACTTCCGCCTCGACATGCAGCAAGCACCGCTGCTGCGCATGGTTTACGCGCAGGATCCCGCTCAGGACCGCGTGGTTGCACTGTTGCTGTTTCATCACATGATCATGGACCACGTGGCGCTGGATGTACTGCGCCGGGAGATCCAGGCCTTCCTGCTCGGGCAGACCGCGCAAGTGCCGGCGCCGGTGCCGTATCGCGATCACCTGGCGATGGCGCGCAGGGCCGGCAACGAGCAGGCGCAGGAAGCGTTTTTCCGCGAGATGCTCGCCGACATCGACGAGCCGACGCTGCCGTGTGGTTTGCAGGATGTGCAGGGCGACGGCCACGCCATCGAGGAAGCCGCGTTGCTGCTCGACAGTCGCTTGAGCCGGCAGTTGCGCGAGCAGGCGCGGCAGCTCGGCGTGAGTGTCGCGAGCCTGACGCACCTGGCGCTGGCGCGCGTATTGGGGCAATTGTCCGGGCGCACGGCGGTGGTGTTCGGCACTGTGCTGCTCGGGCGGATGGACGCGGGCGAGGGTGGTGAGCAGGCGCTGGGGATGTTCATCAACACCTTGCCGCTGCGCGTTGATGTCGGCGAGCAAAGCGTGCGTGCCGGCGTGCTGGCGACCCATCGACGCCTGACTGCGTTGCTGGCGCACGAGCAAGCTTCGCTGGCCCTGGCGCAACGCTGCAGCGCCGTGGCGGTGCCGGCGCCGCTGTTCAGCGCGATCCTCAATTACCGGCACAGCAGCGTCGAAGAAGTCGCGGACGTGGTCGATATCGCCCCCGGTGTGCAGGTGCTCGGCGCCCGCGAGCGCACCAACTATCCGCTGACCATCAACATCGATGACCTCGGCGTGGATTTGCGCATCACCGCGCTGGCGGATGCGGCGCTGGGTGCTGAGCGCATGGCGAGCTATCTGAAAACGGCGCTGGAGAGTTTGGCGGCGGCCCTGCGATCCAGCGCCGATGTGCCGCTGCAAACGCTGAAAATCCTCCCGGCCAGCGAACGCGAACACCTGCTGCACGGCAGCAATTTGCCGCTGGCGCAGTTCCCTGAAACGCCGTTGATCCACCAGCAATTCGAAGCCCATGCCCAGGCCTGGCCTGACGCCACAGCTTTGATTTTCGAAGGGCAGACGCTTAGCTACGGCGAACTCAACCGTCGCGCCAATCAGGTCGCCCACCATTTGCTGGCGCTGAACATACGCCCTGACGACCGCGTCGCCATCTGCGTCGAGCGCGGCCCGCAAATGATCATCGGCCTGCTCGGCGTACTCAAGGCCGGCGCTGGTTATGTGCCGATTGATCCGGCTTATCCGCTCGACAGAATCACTTTCACCATGCAGGACAGCGTCCCGGTGGCGGTACTCATGCAGGCGGCGACGCGCGATCGCCTGGCCGATCTCGACGTGCCGCAGATCGACCTCGACAGCGGCCAACTCAAAGCCGAACTCGACAGCAATCCGCAGACTCCCGAGCTGACCCCGGCGCATCTGGCGTACGTGATCTACACCTCCGGCTCCACCGGTTTGCCCAAAGGCGTGATGGTCGAGCACCGCAATGTGGCGCGGCTGTTCTCCGCCACCCATGACGGGTTCCAGTTCAATCAGCAGGACACCTGGGCGCTGTTCCATTCTTTCGCCTTCGACTTCTCGGTGTGGGAAATCTGGGGCGCGCTGGCGTTCGGCGGGCAATTGCTGCTGGTCCCGCAAGCCGTCAGCCGCGCGCCGGACGACTGCTATGCACTGCTCTGCCAAACCGGCGTGACCGTGCTCAACCAGACGCCGAGCGCGTTCCGCCAACTGATCGCCGCGCAGGGTCGCAGTCAGTTGCAGCATTCCCTGCGCGAAGTGATTTTCGGTGGCGAAGCCTTGGAGCCGGGCTTGCTCAAACCGTGGTATGCGCGGGTTGGCAACGCCGGCACACGGCTGGTGAACATGTACGGCATCACCGAAACCACGGTGCACGTGACCTATCGGCCGCTGCAAGCCGCCGATGCGCAATTGCTTGGCGTCAGCCCGATAGGCGTGCGCATTCCCGACCTGCAACTGTATGTCCTCGATGCGCAGCGTGAACCGGTGCCGGTCGGCGTGATTGGCGAGTTGTACGTCGGCGGCGCCGGCGTGGCGCGCGGTTATCTGAATCGCGCAGCGCTGACGGCCGAACGCTTTATCAATGATCCGTTCAGTGAAAACGCCGAGGCACGTTTGTATAAAACCGGCGACCTTGCTCGCTGGGCCGCTGACGGCAGCCTCGAATACCTGGGCCGCAATGACGATCAGGTGAAAATTCGCGGTTTCCGCATCGAGTTGGGCGAGATCGAGGCACGGCTGTGCGCCTGCGCAGGTGTGCGCGAAGCCGTGGTGATCGCTCGTGAGGACAGCCCCGGTGATCAGCGTCTGGTTGCTTATTGGCTGGCCGACGCAGGTGCGGCGCCGGACGTGGCGCAATTGCGCGATCAATTGCTGGTTTCGCTGGCGGAATACATGGTGCCGAGCGCTTTCGTCCGTCTGGACGCTTTGCCGCTGACCAGCAACGGCAAGCTCGACCGCAAAGCCCTGCCTGCGCCGGACAGCGAGGCCTTCGCCCATCGTGGTTTCGAAGCGCCGGTCGGTGCCGTGGAAAACCTGATCGCCGGGCTCTGGCAGACGTTACTCGGTGTCGAACAGGTCGGCCGCCATGACAACTTCTTCGAACTTGGCGGTCATTCGCTGCTGGCGGTGAAGCTGATCGAGCGCATGCGCCAACAGGATCTGCATTGCGACGTGCGTGTGCTGTTCGGTCAGCCGAGTGTGGCGGCGCTGGCGGCAACCTTGGGCAGCGAACGCGCGATTATCGTCCCGCAAAACCGTATCGAACCGGGTTGCACGCGCATTACCCCGGCCATGTTGCCGCTGACCAATCTCGATCAGGCCGCTATCGACCGTGTCGTCGCCAGCGTGCCGGACGGCGTCGCCAATGTGCAGGACATCTATGGCCTGGCGCCGTTGCAGGCGGGGATTCTCTATCACCATCTGGCAACCCGCGCCGGTGATCCGTATGTGTTGCAGGCGCAATTTGCCTTCGACGGTCTGGCGCAGATCAAAACCTTCGTTCGCGCCTTGAACGGCGTGATCGCACGCCATGACATTCTGCGCACCGGCATCGTCTGGGAAGGCCTGGAAGAGGCGGTGCAAGTGGTCTGGCGCAAGGCGCCACTGGCGCTGGAACGCGTCGATGCCGACGAACTCGACGGCGACGTGCTGGAGCAGATGCAGGCGCGTTTCGATCCGCGCCACTATCGCCTCGACCTCAATCGCGCGCCGCTGATGCGTTTCGCCTACACCGAAGATCAGCCAAACAAGCGCTGGATCGGCATGCTCCTGCTGCACCACATCGTCCTCGATCATACGGCGCTGGAAGTGCTGATCGCGGAAATGAACGACGTCATGCTCGGTCGCAGCAGCGACTTGCCGCCGCCGGTGCAATACCGCCAGTTTGTCGCGCAGGCGCGGCTCGGCGCCGATGATCAGGCGCATGAGACGTTCTTCCGCGAGATGCTCAGCGACATCAACGAACCGACCGTGGCCTTTGGGTTGCAGGACGTGCACGGCGATGGCAGCGATATCCTCGACAGCCAATCAGACCTCGATGCCGACCTTGGCCAACGTCTGCGCGAGCAGGCTCGGCGATTGGGGATCAGCGTCGCCAGCCTGGTGCATCAAGCCTGGGCTCAGGTTCTGGCGCAGGTCTCCGGTCAGCAAGACGTGGTGTTCGGCACGGTGCTGCTCGGGCGCATGCAGGGCGGTGAGGGCGCCGATCGGGCGCTGGGCATGTTCATCAACACCTTGCCGTTACGCGTCAGCGTCGGTGCCGATTCGGTAGAGCATGGCGTGCGTGCCACCCATGCGCGGCTGGCGCAGTTGCTCGGCCATGAGCAGGCGTCGCTGGCGCTGGCCCAGCGTTGCAGCGGTGTTGCCGGTTCGCAGGCGCTGTTCAGCACCTTGCTCAACTACCGTCACAGTGCGCCGGAGTCGGCCGCTGTCACCTGGGACGGCGTGCAGATTCTCAGCTCGCGCGAGCGCAGCAATTATCCGCTGGTGGTCAGTGTCGATGACCTCGGCGAAGGTTTCCGTTTGAGCGTGCAAGCCGTGCCGCAAGTGGACGGCGCGCGGGTCTGCGATTACTTGCAAACCGCCTTGCACAGTCTGGTCACGGCGCTGGAATACACGCCGACGACGCCATTGCAGCAACTGACGATCGTGTCGCCAAGCGAGCGGCAACGGGTGCTGGTCGGCTTCAACATCAGTGGTCGTGAGTATCCGCCTGCGCAGACAGTGCCGCGCCTCCTTGAAGCGCAAGTCCTGGCGCATCCCGAGGCGTTGGCGGTGGTGCAGGGCGAGCACCAACTGAACTATGGCGAATTGAACAAAAGCGCCAATCGCCTCGCGCATCACTTGATCGGCCTTGGCGTGCAAGCCGATGACCGTGTCGCGCTGTGCCTGCGTCGCGGCCCGGACATGCTCGTTGCGATGCTGGCGATTCTCAAGGCCGGCGCCGGTTACGTGCCGATCGATGCGGAGTATCCGCCAGAGCGCATCGCCTATCTGTTGCAGGACAGCGATCCGGTCGCGGTAGTGGCGCAGGCGTCGACGCGCGACTTGCTCGGCGCTGTTCCGGTGATCGATCTGGACGCCAGCGACTGGCGGCACCTGCCGGACACCAACCCACAACGGCCGGAATTGACCCCGGAAAATCTCGCCTACGTGATCTACACCTCGGGTTCTACCGGGCAACCGAAAGGCGTGATGGTCGAGCACCGCACCCTGGAAAACCTCGTGCACTGGCACGCCGAAGCCTTCGATCTGCACGCCGGCAGCCACACCGCCAGCGTTGCCGGTTGCGGCTTCGACGCCATGGCCTGGGAAGTCTGGCCGGCGCTGTGCGTCGGCGCGACCGTGCATCTGCCACCGTCTTCGATCAAAAACGAACACCTCGATGAACTGCTCGAATGGTGGCGCGCGCAGCCGTTGCAGGTGAGCTTTCTGCCGACCCCGGTGGCCGAATACGCGTTCAGTCGCGGGCTGGGTCATCCGACCCTGCGCACACTGCTGATCGGTGGCGACAAGTTGCGCCAGTTTCCGCGTGCTCAGACCTTCGATGTGATCAACAACTATGGCCCGACCGAAGCCACGGTGGTCGCGACGTCCGCGCGCATCGAAACGGGTCGGGTTCTGCACATTGGCCGGCCGATTGCCAATGCCAAAGTCTATCTGCTGGACCGTCAGCAACAGCCAGTGCCGACCGGTGTGCAGGGCGAGGTGTATGTCGGTGGCGCCGGGGTTGCGCGCGGCTATCTGAATCGCCCGGAACTGACCGCTGCGCAGTTCCTCGACGACCCGTTCAGCGACGAGCCGCACGCGCGGATGTACCGCACGGGTGACCTCGCGCGCTGGCTGGCCGACGGCAATATCGAATACCTGGGGCGCAACGACGATCAGGTGAAACTGCGTGGTGTACGCATTGAGCTGGGTGAAATCGAAGCCGCGCTGAACGCTCATGATTCGGTCCAGGAATGCGTGGTGCTGGTGCGTGACGGACGCTTGGTCGCCTGGTTTACCGAAATCAGATCGGTCGACATCGGCGATCTGCACCGACATCTGCAAGCGCGACTGCCGGACACATTGGTACCGGCCGCGTACGTGCGACTCGATAGCCTGCCGCTGACCGCCCACGGCAAACTCGACCGCAAGGCCTTGCCCGAACCGGATCAGGACGCCTGGCTCAGCCGTGAATATGAGGCGCCGCGAGGCCCGGTCGAAATCGCGTTGGCGCAGATCTGGGCCGACGTCCTCAACATCGAACAGATCGGCCGCCACGACAACTTCTTCGAACTCGGCGGCCATTCGCTGTTGGCGGTGAGCCTGATCGAGCGCATGCGTCAGGTCGGTTTGAGCGCCGATGTGCGCGTGCTGTTCAATCAGCCGAGCCTGGCTGCTTTGGCGCGCGCGTTGGGCAGTGGCCGGGAAATCGAGGTGCCGGACAACCTGATTCCAGCCGGTTGCACGCACATCACCCCCGACATGCTGACGCTGGCGACACTCGATCAGGCCAGCATCGAGCGCATCGTCGCCACGGTGCCGGGCGGCGCGGCCAATGTGCAGGATATCTATCCGCTGGCCCCCTTGCAGGAAGGCATTCTTTATCACCACCTCAGTGCTGAACAGGGCGATCCGTACTTGCTGCAATCGCGTCTGGCCTTCGACAGTCTCGAACGGTTACAGACCTTCGCCGAGCACTTGCAGCAGGTCATCGCCCGTCACGACATTCTGCGCACCAGCGTGGTCTGGGAAGGCTTGCCCAACCCGCAGCAAGTGGTCTGGCGCGAGGCGCAGATGGTCGTCCAGCAAGTGCTGCTGGATGCGCAGGACGGCGACATTCTCGAACAGTTGCACGCACGTTTCGATGCACGGCATTACCGCCTCGATCTGACCCTCGCACCGTTGATCCGCATGGTCTACGCCGAGGATTCGTTGCAACAGCGAGTCGTCGCCATCGTGCTGTTCCATCACTCGATTCTCGACCACACCGCGATGGAGGTGATCGGTCGGGAAATGCACGCGTTGATGTTCGATCAGCTCGACACGCTGACGCCACCGATGCCTTACCGCAACTATGTGGCGCAGGCACGCTTGGGCGCCGACGAGCAGGAACATGAAGCGTTCTTCCGCGAGATGCTCGGCGATATCGACGAGCCGACCTTGCCCTTCGGTCTGCAGGATGTGCAGGGCGACGGGCGTGGCATCGAAGAAGCGCTGCAACCGGTCGATGCCGCGCTCAATCTGCGCCTGCGCGAACAGGCCAGGCAGTTGGGCGTCAGCCCGGCGAGCCTGATGCACATGGCGTGGGCGCAGGTGCTGGGCGTGGTCTCCGGGCGCCGCGACGTGGTCTTCGGCACGGTGCTGATGGGGCGGATGCAGGGCGGCGAGGGCGCCGACCGCACGCTGGGGGTGTTCATCAATACCTTGCCGCTGCGCGTCGATCTCGCTGAAGGTGTGCGCGCCGGGGTGAAAACCGCCCATGCACGGCTGACGGCGCTGCTCGGCCATGAACACGCTTCGTTGGCGCTGGCCCAGCGTTGCACGGCCATGGCCGGTTCGGCGCCGCTGTTCAGCGCTTTGCTCAACTACCGGCACAGCGCTGCTGCACAGCAGCCGCGCGACGGCCAAGGCATTTGGCAGGGCGTGCGCATGCTTGGCGGCGAGGAGCGCAGCAATTATCCGCTGACGTTGTCGGTGGATGATCTGGGCGAAGCTTTTGCCCTCAACGTACTCGCGGTCGCCGAGATCGGTGCGCAACGGATCTGCCGTTACATGCACACCGCACTCGAACATCTGGTGACAGCACTGGAACAGGCGCCGCAACGTCCGCTCAACCGCTTGCCGGTGCTTTCGGTGGCGGAATACGAGCATCTGCTGGTGGGCTTCAACCCGCATTGCGCGGCCTATCCGCGTGGCGCAACGATTCAGCGCTTGGTCGAGGTTCAGGCCGAGCAGCAGCCAGATGCGCTGGCAGTGGTTCAGGGCGCTCAGCATCTGACCTACGCCCAGCTCAATCAGCGCGCCAATCGCCTGGCTCATCACTTGCTCGGGCTCGGCGTGCAGCCCGATGACCGTATCGCCGTGTGCCTGCGCCGCAGCCCGGACATGCTCGTCGCGTTGCTGGCGATCCTCAAGGCCGGCGCCGGTTATGTGCCGGTCGACCCGGCGTATCCGGCAGAACGCATCGCCTATCTGTTGCAGGACAGCGCGCCGATGGCGGTGCTGGCGCAGGCTTCAACGGCTGATTTGCTAGGAAGCGTGCCGCTGATTGATCTCGACAATCCGACCTGGCAACAGCTCTCCGAGAGCAATCCGCAATTGCCGACGCTGACCCCGGCGCATCTGGCCTACGTGATCTACACCTCCGGCTCCACCGGCCAGCCAAAAGGCGTGATGGTCGAACACGCGACGCTGGAGAACCTTGTGCACTGGCACTGCGAGGCCTTCGACCTGCGCGCCGGCAGCCACACGTCGAGTGTCGCCGGCTGCGGTTTTGATGCGATGGCGTGGGAAGTCTGGCCGGCGTTGTGCGTGGGCGCGACCCTGCACCTGCCGCCGGAGCCGGTGCGCAACGAACACCTCGACGAGTTGCTGCAATGGTGGCGTGCGCAGCCGTTACAGGTGAGTTTCCTGCCGACGCCGGTTGCCGAATACGCCTTCAGTCGTGACCTCGGTCATCCGACCTTGCGCACGCTGTTGATCGGTGGCGACAAACTGCGGCAGTTCCCCCGTCAGCAGACTTTCACGGTGATCAATAACTACGGCCCGACCGAAGCCACGGTGGTTGCCACCTCCGGCGCGGTCGAGGCCGGGCAAGTGCTGCACATCGGTCGGCCGATGGCCAACGCGAAGATCTACCTGCTCGACGACCAGCAGCGCCCGGTACCGGTCGGCGTAGCGGGCGAGTTGTATGTCGGCGGTGCCGGTGTCGCGCGCGGTTATCTGCATCGCCCCGAGCTGACGGCCGAACGCTTCCTCGACGACCCGTTCAGCGACGAACCGCAGGCGCGCATGTACCGCACCGGCGACCTCGCACGCTGGCTCGCGGATGGTACCGTCGAATACCTGGGGCGCAACGACGATCAGGTCAAACTGCGCGGCGTGCGCGTCGAGCTGGGGGAAATCGAAGCGGCGTTAAGCAGTCACGAGGCCGTGCAGGATTGCGTGGTGCTGGTGCGCGACGGGCAGTTGCTGGCGTGGTTTACCGAACGCCTGAACGTCGACATCGAAGATCTGCGCAAGCATCTGCAAGTGCAGTTGCCACAAGCCTTGGTGCCCTCCGCTTACGTGCGCCTGCCAGCACTGCCGCTGACCGCCAACGGCAAACTCGACCGCAAGGCGTTGCCGGAGCCTGATCAGAACGCCTGGCTGAGCCGCGAATATGCCGCACCGCAAGGTTCGGTGGAAATCGTGCTGGCGCAGATCTGGGCGGACGTCCTCAAGGTCGAACAGGTCGGTCGTCACGATAATTTCTTCGAACTGGGCGGGCATTCCTTGCTGGCGGTGACGCTGATCGAGCGCATGCGGCAGGTCGATCTGAGCACCGACGTGCGTGTGCTGTTCAGCCAACCGACGTTGGCTGCGTTGGCCGCTGCAGTGGGCAGCGGTCGCGAGGTCAGCGTGCCGGACAATCTGATTCCTGCCGATTGCACGCACATCACAGCGGACATGCTGCCGCTGGTGCAACTGGATCAGGCCAGTGTCGAGCGCATCGTTGCGACGGTGCCGGGCGGCGCGGCCAACGTACAGGATATTTACCCGCTGGCGCCGTTGCAGGAAGGGATTCTGTATCACTACATCACCGCCGAACGCGGCGATCCGTACTTGCTGCACTCGCAATTGGCGTTCGACAGCGTCGAGCGTATGCAACGTTTTATCGAGGCGTTTCAGCGGGTGATCGAGCGTCACGACATACTGCGCACGGGCGTGGCCTGGGAAGGCTTGAGTCAGCCGGTACAGGTGGTCTGGCGTCGGGCGCAACTGTCCGTGCAGGAGGTTGTTCTGGAACCGGTAGACGGCGACGTCAGAGCGCACTTGCAGGATCGTTTCGATGCCCGGCATTACCGGATCGACATCAGCCAGGCGCCGCTTATCCAGTTGATGTACGCGCAGGATCCGCAGCATCAGCGTGTGGTCGCGGTGTTGCTGTTTCACCACGTCGCCCTGGATCACACCGCGTTTGATGTGGTGCGTCAGGAAATGCAGGCGTACTTGCTCGGACAAACCGAACTGCCGAGCGTAGCGATGCCGTACCGCAATTACGTCGCGCAAGCGCTGCTGGGGGTCAGCGAGCAGGAACATGAGGCGTTTTTCCGTGAAATGCTGGCTGACATTGACGAGCCCACGCTACCGTTCGGCTTGCAGGACGTGCAGGGGGATGGCAGCGCTATCGAGGAGTATCGGCTGCAGTTGCCCGATGAATTAAGCCGACGGCTGCGCGCGCAGGCGCGCACGCTCGGTGTCAGTGCGGCCAGTCTGTTTCACCTCGGCTGGGCCCAACTGCTGGCTGGCACGACAGGTCGCCACAGCGTGGTTTTTGGCACCGTACTGGTCGGGCGCCTGCAGGGCGGCGAGGGCGCGGATCGGGCGCTGGGTGTGTTCATCAACACCTTACCGTTGCGGGTCGATGTCGATGGGCAGGGTGTGCGCGCCGCCGTGCGCAACACCCATAAGCGATTGAGCGCATTGCTCGGGCATGAGCATGCCTCGCTGGCGCTGGCGCAACGTTGCAGTGGTGTTGGAACGCCGCTGCCGTTGTTCAGCTCGATCCTCAACTTCCGCCATAGTGACAGACGTGCGCCAAACGAGTTGCTTGAGCAGGCTTGGCAAGGCATCGAGACGCTGAACCATGACGGTCGCACCAATTATCCCTTGACGCTCAATGTAGACGATTTGGGTGACGGCTTCAGCGTGATGGCGCTGACCGAACCCCGGGTGGGTGCTGCGCGGGTTTGCGACATGATGTTGACGACCCTATCGGGATTGGTGACGGCGCTGGAGCAAAACCCGCAGTCAGCGTTGAACCTTCTGCCAATCCTGCCTAAGCAGGAACGCAGGACTCTGTTGTTTGACTTCAACGCAACCAACGTCCAGTACCACCTGGAACAGACGATCCATGGCTTGTTCGAAGCGCAGGCCAAGCGTTCGCCGCACGCCATCGCAGTGGTCGCCGGCGAACATCGCCTGAGCTATGCCGAGTTGAACCAGCAGGCCAATCGGCTGGCACATCACCTGTGCGCGTTGGGCGTGCAGCCGGATCAACGGGTAGCAATCTGCGTCGAACGCAGCCTGGAGATGGTCATCGGCCTGCTGGCGATCAACAAGGCGGGTGCCGGTTATGTGCCGCTGGATCCGGCCTATCCGCCGGAACGCCTCGCCTACATGCTCGAAGACAGCGCGCCGGCCGTGGTGTTGGTGCACGGGGCGACCCGCGAGTTGCTGGCAGGCATCTCGGCACCGATGATTGTTCTCGACCAGAACACCTGGCAATCCCTGTCCGCCGACAATCCGCAAATCCCGGCGCTGACCCCACAACACACTGCCTACGTGATCTACACCTCCGGCTCGACCGGCCAACCGAAAGGCGTGGTCAACGAGCATGCCGGTGTGGTCAACCGTTTGCTGTGGATGCAGGACGCCTATCGCCTGACGGCTGCCGACACGGTGTTGCAGAAAACCCCGTTCAGCTTCGACGTGTCGGTGTGGGAGTTCTTCTGGCCGTTGATGACCGGTGCACGACTGGTCATGGCACGACCGGACGGGCACAAGGACCCGCAATACCTCGCGCAAGTGATCGAAGCCGAAAACATCACCACGCTGCACTTTGTGCCATCGATGCTCGACGTGTTCCTCGCCAACAGCGACACCGCGCGCTGCAGCGGTCTGCGTCAGGTGATGTGCAGCGGCGAGGCGTTGCCGGGCAGTCTGGTGCGGCGCTTCAAACTGCAATTGCCGTGCAGCGGTTTGCACAACCTGTACGGCCCGACCGAAGCGGCCGTCGATGTCACCGCGTGGGACTGCGCCGGACCGATCGAGCAAACCGCGGACAACACGCCAATCGGCAAACCGATTGCCAACACCCGCATGTACATCCTCGATGCGCAACAGCAACCGGTGCCGCAAGGCGTGATTGGCGAGCTGTACATCGCTGGCGTGCAGGTGGCGCGCGGTTATCTGAACCGGCCTGAGCTGAGTGCCGAACGTTTCCTCGATGATCCTTTCCATCCGAACGGGCGGATGTATCGCACCGGCGACGTCGCCCGCTATCTGGCGGACGGCAACATCGAATACCTGGGACGCAACGATGATCAGGTGAAGATCCGTGGCTTGCGCATTGAACTGGGTGAAATCCAGGCACGCCTGACCCGGATCGACGGCGTGCAGGAGGCTGCGGTGCTGGCGCGTGAAGACGTGCCGGGCGACAAACGCCTGGTCGCGTATTACACCGGTGAGCGCCTGGAAATAGACGTACTGCGCGCCCATCTGCTGGAAAATTTGCCGGACTACATGGTGCCCGCCGTGTTCGTGCATCTCGACGCTTTGCCGCTGAGCCCCAATGGCAAGCTCGACCGCAAGGCGCTGCCGGCGCCGGATCAGCAATCGCTGCAAACACGCGAATACGAAGCCCCGGTCGGCGACGTCGAGATCACCCTCGCACGGCTCTGGGCCGAGCTGCTCAACGTCGAGCGGGTAGGGCGCCACGACCATTTCTTTGAACTGGGCGGTCACTCGCTGCTGGCGGTCAGTCTGATCGGCCGGTTGCGTCAGGAAGGCATGGAAGCCGACGTCAGGGCGTTGTTCGAACAACCGACCCTGGCCGGCTACGCCGCAATTACCGAAAGAATGGAGATCGTCCTGTGAATGTGCTCGAACTGTTGGCAACCCTGAAGGCAAAAGACATTCAGTTGGCGGTGACCGATGAACAATTGCGCGTCAATGGCAACAAACAGGCGTTGAGCGATCCGGCGCTGCTGGCGGCGCTGCGCGAGCACAAACCGGCACTGATCGAACTGATCAAGGCCGGCCAATACTCGGCCAATCGCGCGGGCCAGATCGACGTTCCGGCCAACGGCATTCTTCCCGGCACCATGCACATCACGCCAGCGATGGTGACCTTGGCTGAAGTCGATCAGCCGACCCTTGACCGCTTGATCGCCGATGTACCCGGCGGCGCCGCCAATGTCCAGGATATCTACCCACTGGCGCCGTTGCAGGAAGGCATTCTCTATCACCACGCGAGCAACGAGCAGGGCGATCCGTACGTCATGCAATCGTACTTTGCGTTCAGCAGCCGTGAGCGCTTGCAGGATTTCGCCCAGGCCTTGCAAAAGGTCATCGATCGCCACGACATTTTGCGCACGGCGGTGCATTGGGAAGGGCTGGACGTGCCGCTGCAAGTGGTCTGGCGTCAAGCGCAGTTGCCGGAGGAAGAAGTCGCGGTGGACGACAGCGAACGCGCTGTACTGCAGCAATTGCACGAGCGCTTCGATGCGCGGCATTACCGTCTCGACGTCAAGTACGCACCGATGATGCGACTGGCCTACGCGTGGGATGAGGATGGCCAGCGCGTGGTTGCGACGTTGTTGTTCCATCACATGGCGCTGGATCACTCGGCGCTCGACGTGGTGCGTCACGAACTGCTCGCCTGCCTTACCGGCCAGGATCAATCGCTCGGGCGCCCGGTGCCGTTTCGCAATTACGTGGCGCAAGCGCGGCTGGGCATCAGCGAAGCCGAGCACGAGGCGTTTTTCCGCGAGATGCTCGGTGACATTGCCGAGCCGACGCTGCCGTACGGTTTACAGGACGTGCAGGGCGACGGCCTCGGCATCGCCGAGCTGAGCCTGCCGATCAACCCGCTGCTCGGTCAACGTCTGCGCGCGCAGGCGCGGCAGCTCGGCGTGAGTGCCGCGAGCCTGTTTCATCTGGGTTGGGCGCAGGTATTGGCGGTGCTCACCGGCAAGCACAACGTGGTCTTCGGCACGGTGTTGATGGGGCGCATGCAGGGCGCCGAAGCCACTGAGCGTGCACTGGGGATTTTCATCAACACCTTGCCGTTGCGGGTCGATGTCGATGCGCAGGGCGTGCGTGCGGCGGTGGAGGCGACCCACAAACGCCTGACCACGCTGATGCGCCACGAACACGCGCCACTGGCGTTGGCCCAGCGTTGCAGCGGCGTGGTCGCGCCGACGCCGTTGTTCAGTGCCTTGCTCAATTACCGTCACAGCCACACGGCGGCAACCGCGAGCGCCGAGACCCTCGCCGCGTGGCAAGGCATCAGCACGATCAGCTCCGAAGAACGCACCAACTACCCGCTGACCCTGAGCGTCGATGATTTCGGCGATGCCTTCAGCCTGACGCTGCTGGCGACCACCGAAGTCGATCCACAGCGCCTCTGCGATTACCTGCATTGCGCGCTGGAAAGTCTGGTGCTGGCGCTGGAGCAGGCGCCCGATACCGCGATCAACCAATTGCCGATTCTGCCGGCGGCCGAGCGCGAGCAAGTGTTGTTGGCGTTCAATGCCAGCCACGCCGACTTCCCGGCAACGTTGACCATCGCCCAGCGTTTCGAGGCGCAAGCGGCGCAGCGACCAGAAGCGCTGGCAGCACAGTTTTTGGCTGAGCAACTGAGCTATGGTGAGCTCAACCGGCAGGCCAACGTCTTGGCTCATCATCTGATCGCGCTGGGAGTGAAGCCCGACGATCGCGTCGCCATCGTCGCCCGCCGAGGCCTCGATACGCTGGTCGGGCTGGTGGCGATTCTCAAGGCGGGCGCCGGTTATGTACCGGTCGACCCGGCGCACCCGGCCGAGCGTCTGCACTACTTGCTCAGCGACAGCGCGCCGGTTGCCGTGCTCACCCAGAACACTCTGCGTGAGCGCTTGCCGGCGTTGCAGGTGCCGGTGATCGATCTCGATCCACTGAGCTGGCCGCTCAGCGAAGCCGATGATCCGCACGTCCCGGGCCTGACTGCCGCGCACCTGGCCTACGTGATCTACACCTCCGGTTCCACCGGCCTGCCCAAAGGGGTGATGGTCGAACACCGCACCTTGTCGAATCTGGTCGACTGGCATTGCAGCGCATTTGACCTGTGCGCCGGTCGCCACACTTCAAGTCTTGCCGGCTTCGGTTTCGACGCCATGGCCTGGGAAGTCTGGCCGGCGTTGTGTGCCGGCGCGACCCTGCACCTGGCCCCGACTCACGAGGGCACCGAGGACATCGATGCACTGCTCGACTGGTGGCGCGCGCAGCCGCTGGACGTGAGTTTTCTGCCGACGCCCGTCGCCGAATACGCCTTCAGCCAAAACCTCGAACACCCGACGTTGCGCACGCTGCTGATCGGTGGCGACCGCCTGCGCCAGTTCAGCCGCAATCAGCAATTTGATGTGATCAACAACTACGGCCCGACCGAAGCCACCGTGGTCGCGACCTCTGGTCGAATCGAGGCGGGCGACGCCTTGCACATCGGCAAACCGGTGGCCAACGCCACGGTGTACCTGCTCGATGAACAGCAGCGTCCGGTACCGATTGGCGTCATGGGCGAGTTGTACGTCGGCGGCGCCGGGGTGGCGCGCGGCTATTTGAATCGCGCCGAGCTGAGCGCCGAACGCTTCCTGCATGACCCGTTCAGCCCCTCGCCGAATGCGCGCATGTATCGTACCGGCGACCTCGCACGCTGGCGCGCCGACGGCACCATTGACTACCTGGGGCGTAACGACGATCAGGTGAAAATCCGTGGCGTGCGCATCGAACTCGGCGAAATCGAAACTCGCCTCAATCAGTTGCCCGGCATTCAGGAAGCCGTGCTGCTGGCGCGCGAAGATCAACCCGGGCAACCACGCCTGGTGGCCTATTTCACCGAGCAGAGCCAGGTCGAACCGCTGGCCGTGGCCGAGTTGCGCGCGCACTTGCTGACCCAGTTGCCGGAGTACATGGTGCCGGTGGCCTTCGTCCGCCTCGACGCACTGCCGTTGACCGCCAACGGCAAGGTCGACCGCAAGGCGTTGCCGAAACCCGAGCGTACGGCGCTGTTCACCCGCGAATACGAGGCCCCGCACAACGAACTGGAAAGTGCCTTGGCGCAGATCTGGGCGCAGGTGCTGCAAGTCGAGCGAGTCGGTCGTCAGGATCACTTCTTCGAACTCGGTGGCCATTCACTGTTGGCCATGCGCATGGTGTCCCAGGTTCGCCAGCGCCTTGGCGTCGAACTGGCGCTGGGTGATTTGTTTGCCAACGCCGAACTGGCGGCGGTCGCCGAGGCCGTGGCGCAGGCCGGGCGCAGTACGCAACCGGAGATTGTCGCAGTGGCCCGTGACGGCGCCTTGCCGCTGTCATTCGCGCAGCAACGCTTGTGGTTTCTGGCGCAAATGGAGGGCGCCAACACCGCGTACAACATTCCCATCGGCCTGCGTCTGCGCGGCCAACTGAATGAGCCTGCGCTGCAACAAGCCTTGGCGCGCATCGTCGCGCGGCATGAAACCCTGCGCAGCCGTTTCGCCCAGTTCAATGATCAAGCGCAAGTGCTGATCGCCCCGCTCGACAGCGGTCTGCTGCTGCGCGTCGAGGACCTGCGCCAGCATCCGCAACCCGACGAAACCTTGCAGGCGCTGATTCAGGGCGAGGCTTCAGGGCCGTTCGATTTGCAGGACGATGCGCTGATTCGCGGTCGCTTGGTGCGGCTCGCCGACGATCATCATGTGCTGTTGCTGACCCTGCACCACATCATCTCCGATGGCTGGTCGATGGGGATTCTGACCCGCGAACTGATGGCGTTGTATCAAGCGTTCAGCCATGGCCAGCCGGATCCGCTACCGCCGCTGGCGCTGCAATACACCGACTACGCGGTGTGGCAGCGGCGCTGGCTCAGTGGCGAGGTGTTGCAGCGCCAAAGTGAATATTGGCAACAGACCCTGGCCGGCGCGCCGGCACTGTTGACGCTGCCGACCGACCGCATGCGCCCGGCACAGCAGGATTACGCCGGCAGCACCGTCGACGTGGTGCTCGACGAACGCCTGAGTGCCGGACTCAAGGCTTTGGCCCAGCGTCACGGTGTGACGATGTACATGCTCATGCTCAGTGCCTGGGCGAGTCTGTTGAGTCGGTTGTCGGGGCAAGCCGAAGTGGTCATCGGTTCGCCCGTGGCCAACCGCACTCGTGCCGAGATCGAAGGCCTGATCGGCATGTTCGTCAACACCCTGGCCCTGCGTATCGATACGTCGGGCGAGTTGAGCAGCGAAGCGCTGCTGGCGCGGGTCAAGGCGCAAACGCTGCAAGCGCAGGCGCATCAGGACCTGCCGTTCGAACAAGTGGTGGAAATCACCAAACCTGCGCGGAGCATGGCGCACAGCCCGTTGTTTCAGGTGATGTTCAGTTGGGACAGCGGCCATGGCGCCAGTCTGAGTCTCGGCGACCTGACCCTGGAAAGCGTCGCCGAACCGAGCCACTTCGCCAAATTCGATCTGTCGCTGACTTTGGCAGACGCGCCGGGCGGGATTCGCGGTGTGTTGGAGTACGCGATTGCCTTGTTCGATGAGTCGACGATTCAGCGTTATGTCGGTTACTTCCAGCGACTGTTGCAGGCGATGGTCAGCAACGATCAGGCGGTACTGGATCAGGTGGCGTTGTTGGCGGACGACGAGCGTCAGCATCTGCTGTTCGAGCTGAACGCAACCGCCGTCAGCCACGACTTTGAGCAGACCGTTCATGGCCGCTTCGAGGCGCAGGTGTTGCGCACGCCAGAGGCTGATGCTGTGGTAGCCGGTGAGCTGCGCTTGAGTTACGCCGAGTTGAACCGCCGCGCCAACCGACTCGCCCATCACCTGCGCCAGTGCGGTGTAGATCGCGATGCGCGGGTGGCGATCTGCGTCGAGCGCGGGCCGCAACTGCTGGTCGGTTTGCTGGCGATTCTCAAGGCCGGCGGCGCTTATGTGCCGCTGGACCCGGGTTATCCCGCCGAGCGTCTGGCGTACATGCTCGAGGACAGCGCGCCCGTGGCGGCGCTGGTGCATGCGCCGACGCGCGTGTTGATCGGCGAGTGGGCCGGCGTGTTGGTCGATTTCGACCAGTGCACCTGGCAAGACCTTGCGCAAAGCAATCCGCAGGTGCCGGACCTGAGCGCCGCGAACCTGGCTTATGTGATTTACACCTCCGGTTCCACCGGCACCCCGAAAGGCGTGATGGTCGAGCATCGTAATCTGGGCAATCTTCTGCACTGGAGCGCCAGCCTGTGCCCGCTGGCGAGCGGTGCTGCGCTGTTGCAGAAAACCCCGTTGAGTTTCGATGCCTCGGTGTGGGAGCTGTTCTGGCCGTTGAGCTGCGGCATGCGCCTGGTTCTCGCCGGCCCGAATGATCACCGCGATCCGGCCGCGCTGGTGCAGCTGATTCGTCAGCAACAGGTCAATGTCATCCAGTTCGTACCGGCGCTGTTGCAGCAGTTCCTTGAAGAGCAAGCAGTCGGTGAATGCCGCAGCCTGACCGATGTGTTCTGTGGTGGCGGTGAGCTGACAGCCGCGTTGGTGCGCAGCGTGCGCGAGCGTCTGCCGCAGGTGCGCCTGCACAACGTTTATGGCCCGACTGAAGCTACCGTTGACAGCACGGTGTGGACGCTGGAGCCCGATTCGCCGGTACCGGAAGGCACGCCGCCGATCGGCAAACCGCTGTGCAATACCCGCGTGTTTATCCTCGATGCTCATCAGCAACCGGTGCCATTCGGCGTGGTCGGTGAGATGTATCTGGGCGGCGTGCAGGTGGCGCGGGGTTATCTGCATCGGCCTGAGCTGACGGCCGAACGCTTCCTCGACGATCCATTCAATGATCAGCCCGGCGCGCGTCTGTACCGCACCGGCGACGTCGCGCGTTACCTGGCCGATGGCAACATCGAGTACCTGGGGCGCAATGACGATCAGGTCAAGATCCGTGGTTTGCGCATCGAACTGGGCGAGATCCAGGCGCATCTGGCGCACATCGACGGCGTGCGCGAAGCGGCGGTGCTGGCCCGTGAAGATGTGCCGGGTGATCAGCGTCTGGTCGCGTACTACAGCGGCGAGCCACTGGAAATCGATCAGATGCGCAGTCAACTGCTCAAGCATTTGCCGGACTACATGGTGCCTGCGCTGTTTGTGCATCTGCCGGCCTTGCCACTGAGCCCCAACGGCAAACTCGATCGCCTAGCCTTGCCGGCCCCTGATCCGTCGGCGCTGCTGACCCGCGCGTACGAAGCCCCGGTCGGTGAAGTCGAGACCGTGATTGCCGGGATCTGGGCCGAGTTGCTCAAGGTCGAGCGAGTAGGGCGCTTCGATCATTTCTTCGAACTGGGCGGCCATTCGTTGCTGGCGGTCAATCTGGTCGCGCGCATGCGCCGGGCCGGCTTGTCGGCGGATATTCGCGTGCTGTTCGGTCAACCGACGCTGGCCGCGCTGGCGGCGGCAGTGGGCGGAGAGCCTGAAGCGGCGGTGCCGGCAAACCTGATTCCGGCCGATTGCCCGCGCATCACCCCCGAACTGTTGCCGCTGGTGGCGCTGGATCAAGCGACGATCGACCGGATCGTTGCGAGTGTTCCCGGCGGTGCGCGCAACGTGCAGGACATCTATCCGCTGGCGCCGTTGCAGACCGGCATCCTGTTCCATCATCTGTCAGCCGCGCAGGGCGATCCGTACGTGTTGCAGGCGCAGTTTGCCTTCGCCGATGAACAGCGTTTGCAAGCCTTCACCGACGCCCTGCAACGGGTGATCGAGCGCCACGACATTCTGCGTACTTCGCTGTTCTGGGAAGGTCTCGACGAGCCGGTGCAAGTGGTCTGGCGTCAGGCTTCGCTGAGCTGCGAGGCATTGCACCTGGACGCCGAAGCAGGCGATGCACTGAGCCGGTTGCATGCGCGATTCACCGTCGATACCTACCGTATGCCGGTTACCGAAGCACCGCTGATGCGCATGGTCTACAGCCGCGATGCCGCCAATCAGCGTGTGGTGGCGTTGCTGCTGTTCCATCATCTGGTGATGGATCACGTCGCGCTCGAAGTGTTGCAGCACGAGATGCAGGCATTTCTGCTGGGCAACGCCGGGCAACTGAGCGAGCCGGTGCCCTATCGCAATTACGTGGCGCACACCCGCTCTGGGCTGAGTGAACAAGAACACCAAAGCTTCTTCGGCGAGATGCTCGGCGCTGTCGATGAGCCGACTTTGCCCTACGGCCACAACCGGGTGGATGACGCGCCAGCGCAAGAGGCGCAACTGACGCTACCAAATTCACTCAGCCACAGCGTGCGCCAACAGGCACGGCGCTTGGGTGTCAGCGCCGCCAGCCTGATGCACCTCGCCTGGGCGCAGGTGCTGGGGCAATTGTCCGGGCGCGACGCCGTGGTATTCGGCACGGTGTTGCTCGGCCGATTGCAGGGTGGTGAAGGCTCGGAGCGTGCGCTTGGGGTGTTCATCAACACCTTGCCGTTGTGCATCGAACTCAATGCGCACAGCGTCAAAGGCGCCGCGTTGGCGACCCATGAACGCCTTAGTCAGTTGCTCGCCCACGAACATGCGCAACTGGCACAGGTGCAACAGTGCAGCGCCATGCCGACGGGCACGCCGCTGTTCAGCACGCTGCTCAATTATCGTCACAGCACCCCGGTCGGGCCGATATCCGCCGAGGTGCAAGCAGCGTGGCACGGCATGCAACTGCTCGATGCCGAGGAACACAGCAACTATCGCCTGACTCTCAGCGTTGATGATCTCGGTGAAGACTTCCGCCTGAAGGTATTGGCCGGGGCTGGCATTGATGCGCAGCGTATCTGCGGCTACATGCAGGCTGCGTTGATGACTTTGCTGGAGGCGCTGGAGCATACGCCGCACGCAGGCTTTGATCGCTTGTCGATCCTGCCGGCAGCAGAGCGCGAACAGTTGCTGGTGCGCTTCAATGCAACCGAGGCCGATTTCCCGCGTGGGCTGACGATTGCCCAGCGCTTCGAGTCGCAGGTCGCCGAGCGTCCGCAGGCCGTGGCGGCGGTGTTTGGCGGACAGCCACTGACTTACTTGCAGCTCAATCGCCAGGCCAATGCGTTGGCGCATCACTTGATCGAATTGGGCGTAAAACCGGATGACCGCGTGGCCATCGTCGCCCGTCGGGGGCTGGACACCTTGGTCGGTCTGGTGGCCATTCTCAAGGCCGGCGCCGGCTATGTGCCGATCGATCCGGCGCATCCCGCCGAGCGGATCAGCTATTTGTTGAACGACAGCGCACCGGTCGCGGTGCTCACGCAAAGCGATCTGCACCAGAGACTGCCGCTGCTGAGCGTGCCAGTGATCGATGTCGACCTGTGCGCATGGCCGGCGCAGGCGCAGCACAACCCTTCGGTAGCAGACTTGACGGTCAAGCATCTGGCGTACGTGATCTACACCTCCGGTTCGACCGGCCTGCCCAAAGGGGTCATGGTCGAGCATCAGACCCTGTCCAACCTGATCGATTGGCACTGCGAAGCGTTCGATTTACGCGCCGGTAGCCACACCTCGAGCCTTGCTGGCTTTGGCTTCGATGCGATGGCGTGGGAAGTGTGGCCGACCTTGTGCGCGGGTGCGACCTTGCACCTGGCACCGACCCATGACGGCGCTGAAGACGTCGATGCGTTGCTCGACTGGTGGCGCGCGCAACCGCTGGACGTGAGCTTTTTGCCGACCCCGGTCGCCGAATACGCGTTCAACCAGAACCGCGATCATCCGACCTTGCGCACTTTGTTGATCGGTGGCGATCGCTTGCGCCAGTTCAGCCGTGAGCAGCGTTTCGCGGTGATCAACAACTACGGCCCGACCGAGGCCACGGTGGTCGCCACTTCCGGGCGCATTGACGTTGGCGCGGCGTTGCACATCGGCACGCCAGTGGCGAACGCGGCGGTTTACTTGCTCGACGAACAGCAACGGCCTGTGCCAATGGGGGGCATGGGCGAGTTGTACGTCGGTGGCGCGGGCGTGGCCCGGGGTTATCTGAACCGTGCCGACCTGACCGCCGAACGTTTCCTGCACGACCCGTTCAGCCGCGCGCCGAATGCGCGCATGTACCGCACCGGTGACCTTGCCCGCTGGCGCGAAGACGGCTCGCTCGACTATCTGGGGCGTAACGACGATCAGGTAAAAATCCGTGGCATGCGCATCGAGTTGGGCGAAATCGAGACCCGCCTCAATCAGCTCCCCGGTATCAACGAAGCGGTGCTGCTGGCCCGCGAGGACCAACCCGGTCAGCCGCGACTGGTGGCGTATTTCACCGAACAGGCGGGGGCCGAGCCACTGGCAGTGGGCAACTTGCGCGAGCATCTGCTGGCGCAGTTGCCGGACTACATGGTGCCGGCGGCGTTTGTCCGGCTCGAAGCTTTGCCGCTGACCGCCAATGGCAAGGTCGACCGCAAGGCTTTACCGAAGCCGGATCTGGCCGCGCTGCCGACCCGTGAATACGTGGCGCCGCAAGGCGAGCTGGAAACCGCGCTGGCGCAGATCTGGGCCGAAGTGCTGCAAGTCGGGCAGGTCGGCCGTCACGATCACTTTTTTGAACTTGGCGGTCATTCGCTGTTGGCGATGCGCATGGTCTCGCTGATCCGTCAGCGCCTCGGCGTCGAACTGGCGCTGAGTGAGCTGTTTGCCGACGCCCAATTGAGTGCCGTCGCCGCAGTATTGAACCGTGCCGGGCGCAGCACGCTAGCGGACATTGTGCCGGCACCGCGCGATCAAGCGCTGCCGATGTCTTTCGCCCAACAACGCCTGTGGTTCCTGGCGCAGATGGCCGGTGGCAACTCGGCGTACAACATCCCTGTCGCCTTGCGCTTGCGCGGGCACCTCGACGTCGATGCCCTGCAAGCGGCGCTGGCGCAGATCGTGGCCCGCCACGAAACCCTGCGCAGCCGTTTCATCCGCATCGACGATACCGCGCAGGTGTCGATTGCCCCGGTCGACAGCGGTTTGCTCTTGCGCATGGAAGACCTGCGCCAAGACTTGCAAGGCGAACTCACCTTGCAGGGATTGATGGCGCAAGAAGCCTCGGCAGCGTTCGATCTGCAGAACGATCAACTGATTCGCGGACAACTGGTGCGTCTGGCCGACGAGCATCATGTACTGCTGTTGACCGTGCATCACATCGTCGCCGATGGCTGGTCGATGGGCGTACTGACCGCTGAGCTGATGGCGTTGTATCAAGCGTTCAGCCAGGGTCAGCCTGACCCGCTGCCAGCCCTGACCCTGCAATACGGCGACTACGCCGTGTGGCAGCGGCGCTGGCTCAGCGGTGAAATATTGCAACGGCAAAGCCATTACTGGCAGCAGACCCTCGACGGCGCGCCGGCCTTGTTGACGCTGCCCACCGATCGTCCGCGACCGGCGCAACAGGATTACACCGGCGGCAACGTCGACGTGCTGCTGGACCCGCGCCTGAGTGCAGGGCTCAAGGCCTTGAGCCAACGTCACGGCGTGACCCTGTTCATGACTGTGATGAGCGCCTGGGCATCGCTGATGAGTCGCCTGTCCGGGCAGACCGATGTGCTGATCGGTGCGCCGGTGGCCAACCGCAGCCGCGCTGAACTCGAAGGCTTGATCGGCATGTTCGTCAACACGCTGGCCTTGCGCATCGACACCTCGGGCGCGGTGAGCGTCGAAGCGCTGTTGGCGCAGGTCAAGGCGCGGACACTGGCGGCGCAGGCGCATCAGGATCTGCCGTTCGAACAAGTGGTGGAAATCGCCCGACCGCTGCGCAGTCTGGCGCACAGCCCGCTGTTCCAGACCACACTGAACTGGGACGGCAGCGTCGGCCCGCAACTGGCGCTCGGCGAGCTGACACTGGAGGGCGTCGCCGGGCCGGGCGATGTCGCCAAGTTCGACCTGACGCTGACACTGGGCGAGGTCAACGGGGTGATTCGCGGCTCGCTGAACTACGCCACGGTGCTGTTCGATGCATCGACGATCGAGCGCTACATCGGCTACTTGCAGTGCTTGCTTGAGGCGATGATCAGCAGTGATCAAACGGTGTTGGAGCAGGTGCCGTTGCTGGCAGCGGATGAGCGCAAGCGCTTGCTGCGTGACTTCAACGCCACGGCGCGCGATTACCCGCAAACGTTGACCGTGCACGGGGTTTTCCAGCAGCAGGCTGCGGCGCATCCAAAAGCCGTGGCGGCGGTGCAGGGTGCGCATTCGCTGAGCTACTTCGAGCTGAACGCGCAGGCCAACCGCCTGGCCCATCACCTGATCGCACACGGCGTACAACCGGGAGACCACGTGGCGATCCTGCTGCCGCGTTCGCTGGAACTGCTGGTGGCGCAACTGGCCATTGCCAAGTGCGCGGCGGCCTATGTGCCGCTGGACATCAATGCGCCGAGCGAGCGTCAGGCGTTCATGGTCGAGGACTGTCAGGCGCTGGCGCTGCTGACCTTGAGTAGCGAAGTCATCGACTACGCCGCGCCGCGCATCGATCTCGACACGCTGACTCTCAACGGTCAGCCGACGCATAACCCCAATCTGGTGCAGTCTTCCGAAACACTGGCGTACATCATGTACACCTCCGGTTCCACCGGCACGCCGAAAGGGGTGATGGTGCCGCACCGGGGCATTGGCCGCTTGGTGCTCAACAACGGTTACGCCGATTTCAATGCGCAGGATCGCGTCGTGTTCGCCTCGAACCCGGCGTTCGATGCGAGCACCATGGACATCTGGGGGCCGCTGCTCAATGGCGGTCGCGTGGTGATCATCGACCATCAAACCCTGCTCGATCCGAATGCCTTCGGCCGTGAACTGAGCGCCAGTGGCGCGACGATCCTGTTCGTCACCACCGCGCTGTTCAACCAGTACGTGCAACTGATCCCGCAGGCGCTCAAAGGCCTGCGGATTCTGCTGTGCGGCGGTGAGCGTGGCGATCCGGCGGCGTTCCGGCGTCTGCTGGCCGAGGCCCCCGCATTGCGCATCGTGCATTGCTACGGCCCGACCGAAACCACCACCTACGCAACAACCTTTGCCGTGTGCGAAGTGGCGGAACACGCCGAGAGCGTGCCGATTGGCGGGCCGATCGGCAACACCCAGGTCTACGTACTCGACGCATACCAGCAACCGGTGCCGATGGGCGTGACCGGCGAGCTGTACATCGGCGGCCAGGGCGTGGCACTGGGTTACCTGAACCGACCGGATCTGACCGCCGAGAAATTCCTCCGCGATCCGTTCAGCGATAAGCCTGGCGCGTTGCTCTACCGCACCGGCGACCTCGCACGCTGGCTGGCGCCGGGGCAACTCGACTGCATCGGCCGCAACGACGATCAGGTGAAGATCCGTGGCTTCCGCATCGAACTGGGCGAAATCGAGAATCGCCTGCTGAACTGCCCGGGGATCAAAGAGGCGGTGGTGCTGGCGCGTCGTGACGGTCAGGACGCCACGCGTCTGGTGGCTTACTACACCGCGCACGATGGCGTCTTGGACAGCGCCGAACTGCACGCACAGTTGCACGCACGACTGCCGGAATACATGGTGCCGACGGCGTGGGTGCAACTCGATGTGTTGCCGTTGAACAACAACGGCAAGGTCGACCGCAAGGCACTGCCGGCACCGACGCAGGAGGCGCTGCTCAGTAGGGTTTACGAGGCGCCGGCCAATCCACTGGAAATCAGCCTCGCACAGGTCTGGGCCGAGGTGTTGCAGGTCGAACAGGTCGGCCGCCACGACAACTTCTTCGACCTCGGCGGCCACTCGTTGCTGGCGATGCGCATGCAGTCCCAGGTGCGCGAGCAATTGGGTGTGGAACTGGCGCTGGCCGATCTGTTCGCCAATCCGCAGCTGGCGGCGGTCGCCGAGGTCTTGGGTCAGGCCGAACGCAGCAGCTTGCCGCCGATTCTGCCGGCGCCGCGTGATCAGGCGTTGCCGCTGTCGTTCGCCCAGCAACGTTTGTGGTTCCTCGCGCAGATGGACGGCGGCAACACCGCCTACAACATTCCTCTGGGCCTGCACCTGCGTGGCCGACTCGACGCCGTGGCCCTGCAACGGGCACTGGCGCGGATCGTCGCGCGCCACGAAACCCTGCGCAGCCGTTTCGCGCAATTCAACGACGAAGCACAGGTGCTGATTGCCCCGGTCGACAGTGGCTTGCCGCTGATTGAGGAAGATTGGCGCCAACACCCGCAGAGCGACGAGGCCTTGCGCACACTGCTCGACACGGAAGCACGCGGGCCTTTCAATTTGCAGGATGAACCGCTGATTCGTGGCCGTCTGGTACGTCTGGCCGATGATCACCATGTGCTGTTGCTGACGATGCACCACATCATCTCCGACGGCTGGTCGATGGGCGTGCTGACCCGCGAATTGATGGCGCTGTATCAGGCGTTCAGCCACGGCGAGGACGATCCGCTGCCGCCGTTGGCCCTGCAATACGCCGACTACGCGGTGTGGCAGAGGCGCTGGCTGAGCGGCGAGGTGTTGCAACGCCAGAGCGATTACTGGCAGCAGACGCTGGCCGGAGCGCCAGCCTTGTTGAGCCTGCCGACTGACCATCCGCGTCCGGCACAACAGGAACACCACGGTGGCAGTGTCGAAATCGTGCTGGACGAACAGACCAGCGCTGCTCTCAAGGCGCTGTGTCAGCGTCACGCCGTGACGCCGTACATGGTCATCATGAGCGCCTGGGCGATGTTGCTCGCTCGCCTGTCCGGACAGTCCGATGTGGTGGTCGGCACGCCGGTGGCCAACCGCACCCGCGCCGAGATCGAAGGCTTGATCGGTATGTTCGTCAATACGCTGGCGCTGCGCATTGATACCTCGGGCGATCTGAACGGCGCGGCGCTGCTGGCGCGGGTCAAGGCGCAGACTTTGGCGGCGCAGGCGCATCAGGATCTGCCGTTCGAGCACGTGGTGGAAATCACCCGGCCGCTGCGCAGCCTCGCCCACACACCGTTGTTCCAGACGCTGCTGAGCTGGGACAGTAGCGTCGCGCCCGCCCTGGCACTGGGTGGCCTGACGCTGGAAGGTGTCGCTGGGGAAAATCACTTCGTGAAGTTCGACCTGTCGCTGAGCCTCGGTGAAACTGCGCAAGGCGTCCGCGGCTCGCTGCGCTACGCCACGGCGTTGTTCGATGAGTCGACGGTGCGGCGTTTTGTCGGTTACTTCCGGCGCTTGCTGGCGGCGCTGGTCAGCGATGACCAGGCGAAACTGGCGCAGGTCAATCTGCTGGCGGCGGATGAGCAGCAGCGCCTGCTCGGCGAGTTCAATGCGACTGCGCTCGATTGCCCGGTCGAGCAGCCGATTCAAAGCCTGTTCGAAGCACAGGTGCAGCGTCAGCCAGACGCCATCGCCGTGCAAGCTGGCGAACTCTGCCTGACGTATCGCCAACTGAATGCCCGCGCCAATCGACTCGCGCATCATCTGCGCGAGCAAGGCGTTGGGCCGGATGCGCGGGTGGCGCTGTGTGTCGAGCGTGGGCTAGATCTGGTGGCGGGGTTGCTTGGCATTCTCAAGGCCGGTGGCGCGTATGTGCCGCTGGATCCGGCTTATCCGGCGGAGCGCATCGATTTCATGCTCAGGGACTGCGCGCCGACGGCGGTATTGGTACACACCGCCACCCGATCGCTGTTCGCCGCGACCGATGCGCTGTTGATCGATTTCGACCAATGCAGCTGGCATGACCAGTCGGAAAACAATCCGCAAGTTCCCGGCCTGAGTGCTTCGAATCTGGCCTACATGATCTACACCTCGGGTTCGACCGGCACGCCAAAAGGCGTGATGCTCGAGCATCGTGGCCTGTGCAATCTGGTGCATTGGGGCTCGCAGATTTCCCCGCCGACCACAGACGGCGCGCTGTTGCAGAAGGCGCCTTTCAGTTTCGACGGTTCGGTGTGGGAGTTCTTCTGGCCGCTGACGGCGGGTGTGCGTCTGGTATTGGCACGGCCGGGCGGCCACCGTGAACCGGCGTATCTGGCGCAAGTGATTCGTCAGCAACGGGTTACGGTGGTCAAGTTTGTGCCGGCACTGTTGCAGCAATTTCTTGAACTGCAGGAGGTCAGTGAATGCACCAGCCTCACCGATGTGTTTTGTGGTGGCGGCGAACTGACGGCGGCGCTGGCCGCTGCTGTGCGCCAGCACCTGCCGTGGGTGCGCCTGCATAACGTCTATGGCCCGACCGAAGCCACGGTCGACAGCACGGCATGGACGCTGGAACCGCACATGGCCGTGCCGACATCGGAGTTGCCGATCGGTAAAGCCATCTGCAACACCCGCCTGTATGTACTCGATGCGCATGATCAGGTTGTGCCACTTGGCGTCGTCGGCCAGTTGCACATCGGCGGGGTCGGCGTGGCGCGAGGGTATATGGGACTGCCGCAGATGCAGGCCGAGCGCTTTATCGACAGTCCGTTCGTGGCCGGTGATCGCTTGTACCGCACCGGCGATCTGGTGCGTTACCGCGCGGACGGTAACCTCGAGTTCCTCGGGCGCAATGACTTCCAGGTCAAGCTGCATGGCTTGCGCCTGGAACTCGGTGAAATCGAAGCGCGGTTGATCCAGCACCCGGATGTGCGCGAGGTGGTGGTGTTGATGCGTGACGAGCGTCTGGTCGCCTATTTCACTACGGTTAATGGCAGTGCTGTACCGGCGATCGACACGCTGCGCGCGTTCATCCTCGAACAATTGCCCGAGTACATGGTGCCGGGCGCGTTTGTCGCGCTCGACGTTTTGCCGTTGAGTCCCAACGGCAAGATCGACCGTCAGGCGCTGCCGGCACCGGGCCTCGACGCGGTGCTCAGCCGCCACTACGAAGCGCCCCAAGGCGAGGTCGAAACCGTGCTGGCGCGCATTTGGGGCGAGGTACTGAATGTCGAGCAGGTCGGACGTCACGACAATTTCTTTGAATTGGGCGGGCATTCATTGCTGGCGATTCGTCTGGTCAACCTGTTGCAGCGTGCAGGGCAGCAGGTGACGCTGGCGGAGCTGTTCCAGCGGCCGAACATCGAATCACTGGCGGCGCTGATCAGTCAGCGCAATGGCGTTCCCGAGCAACCGGAAGGACTGGTCGTGGTGCGACCGGGAGAGGGCGGTCATGCGCTGTTCCTGATCCATGAGTTCAGCGGCCGCGATGTGTATTTCCCGGCATTGGGTTTGCACATCGACGGGCAGTTCCCGATTTACGGCTTGCCCGGTGTGCCGCTGAGGCAGCCGCAACTGCGCACCCTTGAATGCATGGCCGCGCGGATGGTCGGGATCATCCGCTCGGTGCAGCCGCAGGGGCCGTATCGTCTGGCCGGGTGGTCGTTTGGTGGCTTGCTGGCCTATGAAATCGCGCAGCAACTGCTCGGTCTCGATGAGGCCGTGGCGTTTGTCGGCCTGCTCGATACTTACGCGCCGCACCCGGTCAGCCAGGATAAAACCCGCTGGAGTGGCGAGCATCGCGACAAACGTCAATTGCTCGAACATTGCCGTGCGCGTTCGCAGATGCGCGGTGCAGAAGGGCAACAAGCGTTGACTGAGGTAGAGACGCTGGAGGCGGAAGTCGAACTTATTGCCTTCGACGATTTGTTTCGGCGCTGCTGCGAACAGCAATTGCCGGACCCGGAACTGGCTGCACTGAGCGCAGCGGAATCCTGGAGTTACTTTGATCGTGAGGCCGCCCATGGCCTGGCGCTGGCGCATTACCGGCTCGCCCCGGCCAGTCAGCCGGTGCACCTGTTCCGGGCTCAGGGGCTGATGCCGGGGCAGGCACAACCGAGTCCGACCCGAGGCTGGGAGACCAAGGTCGCCCCAGGTTTGCTGCACTGCATCGATGTACCGGGTGACCACCGTAGCATGATGAAAACCCCGGATATCGAGGCACTCGGCCATGCCCTGAGTCAGGCCATGGCGGCGGCGCAGGCTCCGCAGCCACAGGCCTATCAGCCACTGTTGACGATCCAGAGCGGGCACCCCGGGCATGCGCCGATCTTCTGCGTGCCGGGGGCGGGCGACAGTGTCACCGGCTTCATTCACCTGACCGAAGCACTCGGCCCGGAATGGCCGATTTTCGGTCTGCAACCGCGCGGGCTCGATGGCAGCGGCGTGCCGCACAGTCAGGTCGAGGCGGCGGCGCGGTGTTATCTGCACGCCGTCGAGCAGTTGTATCCGCAAGGCGCGGTGCACCTGATCGGCCATTCGTTCGGCGGCTGGGTCGTGCATGCCATGGCCGCGCAGTTGCAGGCGGCCGGACGTGAAGTGGCGTCGTTGACCCTGATCGACAGCGAAGCCCCCGGTGGCAACGGCACGGCGGGCAAACCGTACACGACGACCGCCGCGCTGCAACGTTTGATCGAGACGTTGCAGCTGTCCAGCGGCAAGTCTCTGGGCATCGATCCGCAAGCGTTTGCCGAGGCTGACGAGTCTGCGCAAATGCGCCTGTTGCACCAAGGCATGGTGCGCGCCGGTGTGTTGTCGGCGCGGTCATCGGAGCAGGCGATGCACGGCCCGGTCCGCACTTTCGCCACGGCACTGCGCACGGTCTATCAACCGCAATTGGCCTACACCGGGCCGGTGCGGCTGGCGCTGGTCGATGACCCGACGCTGGATGCGTGGGGCAATCAGCGCGAGCAAGCGGCGATGGTTGAGGGTTGGCAGCGCCAGGTCGCGGATCTGGCGGTGTGGTACGGGCCGGGCAACCATTTCACGATTCTCAAGGCGCCCAACGTCTTCAGTTTCGCGGCGTGGTGGCATGACGGACGGAAAGTGCCGGCGGGCGAAATATTGTCCTGATTGTTGTTTATCTAGCAGAGCCCGGCGTCGCGCCGGGCTCGATCCTGAACGGACTTGTGGGCATTTATGGAAAAGTCGAAGTGGCGCAAAGTCGGTATGGGTTTGGCGTTGGCGGTGGTGGCGGGGTTGGTGTTCTACACGGTGCAGGCGCCGGCGGAGGCGCCGCAGTACCTGACCGCCACGGTCGCGCGCGATGACATCGAGAACGCGGTGCTGGCCACCGGCGTACTCGAAGGGATCAAGCAGGTTGACGTCGGTGCGCAGGTCTCGGGTCAGCTGAAGTCGCTGAAGGTCAAGGTCGGCGACAAGGTGAAAAAAGGCCAGTGGCTGGCGGAGATCGATCCGCTGGTGCTGCAGAACACCCTGCGCCAGGCTCAGGTCGATGAGGAAAATCTGCAGGCGCAGAAACGCGCCACGCAGGCCCAGCTCAAACAGACCAAGGCGATTTACGAGCGCTATCAGAACCTGCAGGAGGATGCGTCGATCTCGCGCCAGGATTTCGAAACCGCCGAGTCGAACTATCAGGTGCAGCAGGCCAACCTGATGTCGCTGGATGCGCAGATCAAAAGTGCGCACATCCAGATCGACACCGCCAAGGTCAATCTGGCCTACACACGGATTGTCGCGCCGATCGATGGCGACGTGGTCGGCGTGGTCACTCAGGAAGGCCAGACAGTCATCGCCAGCCAACTGGCGCCGGTCCTGCTGAAACTGGCGGATCTGGACACCATGACGGTCAAGGCGCAGGTCTCGGAGGCCGATGTGATTCATATCGCGCCGGGGCAGGAGGTGTATTTCACTATTCTCGGCGAGGACAAACGCTACTACGCGAAACTGCGCGGCACCGATCCTGCGCCACAGAACTTTCTCGAAACGCCGCCCGCCGGCACGCCGAAGCAAAGCAGCGCAGTGTTCTACAACGCCTTGTTCGAGGTGCCAAACCCTGACCATCGCCTGCGTATTTCGATGACCGCGCAGGTGCGTATCGTCCTCGACACCGCCAAGGCTGTGCTGACCGTGCCGGTGGCGGCGCTCGGCCCGCGCAATGCCGATGGCAGTTTCCCGGTGCGCGTACTCGACGCCAAGGGCCACGCGCAGTCGCGCAATGTGCAGACCGGGATCAACAACAACGTCAAAGTGCAGATCAATGGCGGTCTGGCTGAAGGCGATCGGGTGGTGATCGGTGATCCGCTGACCAACGTGGCGGGAGCCTGAACATGACTGAGCCACTGTTACAGCTCACCGGCATCACCCGCAGTTTCACCGCTGGTGACCGTGAATTTCTCGCGCTGAACAACATCAACCTGACGATCCATGCCGGGGAAATGGTCGCGATCATTGGCGCTTCCGGCTCTGGCAAGTCAACGCTGATGAACATCCTCGGTTGCCTCGATTACGCCACCGCCGGCAGCTACAAAATCAATGGTCAGGAAACCCGCGACCTGGACAATCAGGCGCTGGCCGAACTGCGCCGCGACTACTTCGGCTTCATCTTCCAGCGCTACCATTTGCTGCCGCACCTGAGTGCGATGCACAACGTCGAGATGCCGGCGATTTATGCCGGTACGCCACAGTTGCAACGCCATGCCCGCGCCCGCGAGCTGTTGGCGCGGCTGGGCCTGGAAGGCCACCTGACGCATCGGCCGAGCCAGTTGTCCGGTGGCCAGCAGCAGCGGGTGAGTATCGCCCGAGCGTTGATGAATGGCGGCGAAGTGATCCTCGCCGACGAGCCCACCGGCGCGCTCGACACGGCCAGCGGCAAAGAGGTGATGCGCATCCTGCTGGAGCTGCACGCGGCCGGGCACACGGTGATTCTGGTGACCCACGACCCGAAAGTCGCGGCCAACGCCGAGCGCATCATCGAAGTCAGCGACGGTGAAATCCTCAGCGACCGCGCCAACGAACGCGACACCACGCACTTGCTCAGCGATGAGCCGGTGGCGCCGAAAGCCACCGCTTCACGGCGTCTGGTCGCCAGCCTCGGCCTGTTCAAGGAAGCTTTCAGCATGGCCTGGGTCGCGTTGATCTCGCACCGCATGCGCACCTTGCTGACGATGCTCGGCATTGTCATCGGCATCACCTCGGTGGTGTCGATCTCGGCGGTCGGCGAGGGCGCCAAGAACTACGTGCTCAAGGACATCGCGGCGATTGGCAGCAACACCATCGATGTCTATCCCGGTAGCAGTTACGGTGACAAGCGTGCAGCGGCCATCGAAACCCTGACGCCGGCCGATGTCACAGCCCTGAATCAGCTGTATTACGTCGACAGCGCCACGCCGATGATCGGCCGCAGTCTGTTGCTGCGCTACCGCAATATCGATCTGGATGCGCAGGTCAACGGGGTCAGCGATCAGTATTTCAAGGTGCGCGGGATCAAGATGGCGGCGGGCATTGCGTTCAGCGAAAGCGATGCGCGACGCCAGGCGCAAGTCGTGGTGATCGATCACAACACCCGTCAGCGCTTGTTCGGGCAGGATGTCGATCCGCTGGGCCAGGTGATCCTGATCGGCAACCTGCCGTGCACGGTGATCGGCGTCGCGGCGCCGGATAAAAGCCTGTTTGCCTCGGGCAAGACCCTTAACGTCTGGGTGCCTTACGAAACGGCCGCCGGGCGGGTGTTGGGCCAGCGTTATCTGGACAGTATCAGCGTGCGCATGAAGGACGGCCAGCCGAGCAAGGTGGTTGAAGAACATGTCACGCAGCTGTTGTTGCAACGCCACGGCAGCAAGGATTTCTTCACCAACAACCTCGACAGCGTGTTGCAGACGGTGCAGAAAACCAGTCGTTCGCTGGCCTTGCTGTTGTCGTTGATTGCGGTGATTTCGCTGGTGGTCGGCGGTATCGGGGTGATGAACATCATGCTGGTTTCGGTAACCGAGCGTACGCGGGAGATCGGCATTCGCATGGCGGTGGGGGCGCGGCAGTCGGATATTCGTCAGCAGTTTCTGGTCGAGGCGGTGATGGTCTGCCTGTTGGGCGGGGCGATCGGCATTTCGCTGTCGTATGCCATCGGGCATCTGTTTTCGCTGTTTATCAAGGAGTGGGAGATGGTTTTCTCGCTGACCTCGGTGCTCACGGCGGTGATCTGCTCGACGCTGATCGGCATCGTCTTCGGCTTCGTCCCGGCGCGCAACGCCTCGCGCCTCGACCCGATCGAAGCGCTCGCCCGCGACTGATAGCCCGCGCTTGTTGTTGATCGTTCCCACGCTCTGCGTTGATCGTTCCCACGCTCCGCGTGGGAATGCCTCTAGGGACGCTCTGCGTCCAGTGACGCGAAGCGTCACGGGCTGCATTCCCACGCGGAGCGTGGGAACGATCAATAGCGGCGTTATCAAACAGCGATTTTTGCAGGGTTATCAGGCCGCGCTCGATGCCGAGGTTTCCTGCGGTGAATACATCCAGCGCATCAGCGAATGTCGGCCACTGATGCCCAATTTGATCGCTGCCCGCTTGAGATAGCTTTCCACCGTGTTGACCTTCAGTTGCAACTGCTCGGCCAGTTCCGGGGCCGTGCGCCCGGCGAGCAGGCCGATGCACACCTCGGTTTCACGATTCGACAGGCCCAGGCCCAATTGCTGCAAGCGCTCGCTGAAGCGCAGGCGCAGGGTTTCCAGGCCGGTGCCCTCTGGGGGTTCACTGGGGCTTTCGGCGTCAGGGCTGGCGGGTTGTACGGCGTTGATGTGTTTCTCGACCATCGGCAGCAGCACCGGGGAGATGTCCTGTAACAGGCTGCGCTCCTGCGCGGAAAAACGTTGCGACTGGCCGTTGCGGTACACCGAAATCACGTAGCGAAAACCGTCTTTGCGGCGGCTCAGGTGCAGTTGCGAGGCATCGGAGACGCTGGCTGACTCCGGCGGCGGCAGATCGTGACTGGCCGCCGCGCTGTGTTCGGAGAACAGGGTTTCGGCGAGCAAGGCTGGCTCTTTCAGCGGTTCCGGGCCGCTGCGATGGGCTGCGCGGCTGACCGGCTCGACGCGCATCTGGCGGATGTGCGTGGCGTCCACCGCCAGTTGAGTGAGGATCAGGTCGTGCAGCATGCGCGGAAAATGCCGGCTGCCGGTGCTGGCAATGACTTTGCCAATCTGCGGGAACAGGTGTGAGTTCATGTCATTCATCCATGAGTTGCAATGGGCGGCTCGTGTCCCGCAGGCGCCGGGGTGAAGCTCCTTGACCGGTAAAAACGCCTCGGGAATTGGATCCTATCCTAGTACAACGTTTCAGCGATCGCTTAATGAAGAGGTTATTAGTTCATAACAGACGCACACCTCGCCTTGCCGACGGCCGTTTACTTGCGCAGCGCCACGTAGGATTTGCCCAGATCGCCGGCCCAGCCGTCCAGCACGACCTTGACGTCATCGGCGCTAAGCACCTGTTTATCGTTCTCCAGCGGCACGCCGGTGCCCTTGCGAATCACTTCGGCAACCACCTCACCGGTCGAACCATCCTCGAATGACACTTCCGTGGCGATTTCGCTGTCCTGGTCGCGAATGCCGGCGGCAGTGCTCACGCCCGCAGCGACCAGGGTGACCGGCAGCCATTCAAAAAAACGCAAACCCTGGGTGCGGGTGGCGACCCGGGTAATCGCCGGGCGCACGATCAGCGTATTCGGTCCGGGTGACGATACCAGCCGCATGACTTTGCCCAGTTCCTGCCTGAGCGCCGCGTCGTAATACTCGGTCACGCCAGACAACGTGCTCAGCGGAATCCGCGCGGTCGGCGCAACGCTCGGGTAGAACTGGCTCGGCGCCAGATAGGCTTGGGTATAACGGCCTCGGGCCAATGCCGGGCTGACCCAGCCAAGTACCGGCTGCCCCGACGGCGACTGGCGTTCGCTCAACACGCTGTAGTCATGCAGAAATCCGCTGTACAACTTCGGTTCGACGGTTTTACTGCTGCAGGCCGGCAAGCTCAAGGTGGCGGAAAGCACCAGCGACCTGGAGAAATTACTGAGCATCAATGGCTTTCCTTGTGGGCTGGCGCTGTGTTGTCCGAGCACTCGATGTGCAACTGGCCGTGGCGCATGATCCAGTTCACCAGGTCGGCGACCGGGATCGAATGCACGTATTCGACCCAGTGCGCGCTGTCCGGGCTGAATTGTTCGAAGTAGCGGCGCAGGACGATGCGCTCCTGATTGCCGGTCAGGCCCAGGCATGCCTCCTGAAACAGAATCGGCGTACCGTGCCCGGGTGCCGTGGTGCGCTGGCTGAGGATCAATGGACGATGGCTGGCGCGGCCCTCGGCGGTGTGCCTCTGATTGAATTCCTTCATGGGAGCCCCCTGCGATGAATTACCCGCAGAGTGCCCGAGGAGGATTGCCGGGGAATGTCCGATTGTTGTCGGCGCGGTAGGAATGTTGCGCGATTGAAATAAATGACCGGGACGGCGAAATGGTTTTAGATGCGCTCTTTTCTGGCCTTTGGATCTTGTGACCGTGAGCAGATTGCTGTTCGTCGATGACGACGTGGAAGTGCTGTCCCTGCTGAAGAAGTTCTTCGTTCAGCACGCCTACGAGGTCGATGTCGCGCCCGATGGCGTGGCAATGTGGGCGGCCATCGCGCAGCAGCGTCCGGACACGATCATCCTTGACGTCATGCTGCCCGGCGAAGGCGGCCTGAGCCTGTGCCAGAAAATCCGTGCACAGATGGGCATTCCGATCATCATGCTCACGGCCATGGCCGAGCTCAGCGATCGCATCGTCGGCCTGGAACTTGGCGCCGACGATTACCTGGCCAAGCCTTTCGCACCGCGCGAATTGCTCGCCCGGGTGCGCGCCTTGCAACGGCGGGCCGGCGAGCAGCCAAGTCCGCCCAGTGAACGCCCGCGACCGGTGATTGCCTTCGCCGGTTGGCACCTGGATATCACCTGTCGCGAGTTACGCTCGCCGGAGCAGGTGATGATCCCGTTGTCCGCTGGTGAGTTCGACCTGTTGGTGGTATTTCTCGACCATCCGCAACGCATTCTCACCCGCGAACAATTGATCGACCTGACGCATGGCGAAGGCCACGACGCGTTTGATCGCAGCATCGATGTCCAGGTCAGTCGCCTGCGGCGCAAGATCGAACCCGACAGCAAACGCCCGGACCTGATCCGCACCGTGCGCAATGGCGGCTACATGTTCACCGCCAAGGTCAGCCGCTCGTGATCCGCCGTCTGTTGCGTCGCGACACCCTGCGCCGGCGAATAGCCCTGACCATTCTTGCGGCGATGCTGGCGTCACTGGCGCTCAATGCCTTATTCGTGCAGGTCGCCGGGATCTGGGCGCGCCCGCCGATTGAACGCACCGGCCTGCTCGAACAGATTGCCGTGACCACGCGGCTGATCGAAGCCGCCCCGACGGCGCTGCGCCCGCAACTGGCCAGCGCAGCCAGCAACTCGATGCTGAAGGTGGTCTGGAACGCCCGGCGCACCGACTTCGACCTGCCTGCGATTGGCACGCAAATCGAAGCGGGCAGAGGGCCGGTGATGCAACAACAGCTCGGCGACGACCGTGAGATCGAAGTGTTCAGCCCCGATGACTTTCCGCGCGACAGCCCGCGCGCGCATTACGTTGCGCTGGTGCAGTTGGTCGATGGCAGCTGGTTGTCGTTCACGCCGCCGCAACGCAGTTGGGGCCTCGACGTTGGCACGCGAATCGCGGTGGTCATCGCCCTCGGATTGATCGCCACCTTGCTGGTGGCATGGTTCGCTACGCGCCAGTTGGCCACTCCGCTGCAGCGTTTTGCCAGCGCCGCCCGGCGTTTCGGCAGCGACTTGCGGGCGCCGCCGATCCACGTCGAAGGGCCGGACGAAATACGTCAGGCGATCATCGCCTTCAACACCATGCAGGCGCAGATCCAGCATTTCATCGCCGAGCGCACGCACATGCTCGCGGCCATTTCCCACGATCTGCGCGCGCCGCTGACCCGCATGCGCTTGCGCAGCGAGTTCATGGAAGACCTCGATCATCAGCACAAACTGATCCGAGATGTCGAAGAAATGCAGTCGATGATCAACGCCGCGCTGGCGTTCTTTCGCGAGGACACTCACCGCGAGCAGCCCACCGCGTTCGACCTGTCGGAGTTGCTGCAAACCATCATCGACGATTACCGCGACCAGCATCTGACAGTCGACTTCAGTGGCCCCGCGCATCTGGTGTATGAGGGACGACCGCTGGGCATCAAACGGGTGATCGTCAATTTGCTGGAAAACGCCGCCAAATACGCGCAGCAACCGAGCATCGCGCTGAGCGGCGACGACCATACGATCCGCATCGAGGTGCGCGATCAAGGGCCGGGGATTCCCGAATCAGCGTTGCAACGGGTGTTCGATCCGTTCTATCGCCTTGAAGCCTCGCGCAATCGTGATACCGGCGGCGTCGGGCTGGGCCTTTCGGCTGCGCAGGCGATCGTGCGCGAGCAGGGCGGTGAGCTGACCTTGCGCAATCGCAGTGGCGGTGGCCTGGTGGCGCGGGTCGAGCTGCCTCGCGACCTGTTCGATTGAGGCGGTCAGCGACCATTGGCTGATGGAGCCACGGTGCAGAAGCACGTACTCTTGGCGCCACGCATTTCAATACAAGAACAACAACAGGAGTTACCGATGCAACCGATCCGTCTCGGTCTGGTGGGTTACGGCAAGATTGCCCAGGATCAACACGTGCCTGCCATTCTCGCCAATCCGGCGTTCCAGTTGGTGTCTGTCGCCACCCAGGGCAAGCCCTGCGCCGGGGTGGAAAACTTCCAGTCGCTGAGCGAGTTGCTGGCTAACGGCCCGGCGGTCGATGCGATTGCGTTTTGCACCCCTCCGCAAGGGCGTTTTGCGCTGGTGCAAGAAGCGCTGGCGGCCGGCAAACATGTGCTGGTGGAAAAACCGCCCTGTGCAACGCTGGGCGAAGCCATGGCGCTGGTTGATCAGGTGGCGGCGCAAGGCGTCAGCGGCTTGTTTGCCTGGCATTCGCGTTATGCGCCGGGCATCGCCGCCGCTCGTGACTGGCTCGCCTCGCGCACTTTGCAAAGCGTGCAGATCGACTGGAAGGAAGACGTGCGCAAATGGCACCCGGGCCAGGCCTGGATCTGGCAACCCGGCGGCCTCGGCGTGTTCGATCCGGGCATCAACGCCTTGTCGATCGCCACGCACCTGCTGGCGCTGCCGCTGTTTGTCGAATCCGCCGAACTGCGCGTGCCCGGCAATTGCCAGTCGCCGATTGCTGCGTCGATCAAGATGTCCGACGCGCGTCAGCTAGAGGTGCGCGCCGAATTCGATTTCGACCACGGTCACGACGAACTCTGGAGCATCGAGATTCGTTGCGTTGAAGGCGTTTTGCGCCTGGACAATGGTGGTGCACTGTTGAGCATCGACGGCGTGCCGCAAGCTGTCTCGGAGGAGGGCGAATACGCGGCGGTGTACCGGCACTTCCAACAGCTGATCGGCGACCGCGCCAGTGACCTCGACCTGCAACCCTTGCGCTTGGTCGCGGACAGCTTTTTTGTCGGCAGTCGCGAAGCGGTCGAACCGTTCTACGACTAGCCTTGCAGCGCGAGGACCGCAGCCTTGGCAATCTGCGCGTCCTGCGCGGATTTGACCCCGGACACACCCACCGCGCCGATCACTTGTCCATCGACAATGATCGGCACGCCGCCTTCAAGCGAGGTCAGCAGCGGCACCGAGAGAAACGCGTGACGGCCGTTGTTGACCATCTCTTCATAGACATTCGATTCACGACGGCCGAGGGCTGAAGTGCGGGCCTTTTCCATGCAGATGTAAGCGCCAATCGGCGCACAACCGTCGAGGCGCTCAAGCGCCAATAAATGCCCGCCATCGTCGACCACGGCAATGCTCACCGGCCATTGGTTGCGCTGCGCTTCGGTGCGCCCGGCGGCGAGGATCAGCGCCACTTCTTTCTGGCTCAAGACGAATTTGCTGTTCATGCTTTTTCCTGCGCGTGAAGGGACTCTTCAACCACTTCGATCCAGTGCCTGACCGGCGTGCGGCCAGCGCTGTCGAGGTGAACCTGGCAACCAATGTTGGCGGTGACGATAAGGCTCGGTGAAGCGCTTTCCAGTGCATTGATCTTGTTGTCGCGCAATTGCCGCGAAAGTGCCGGCTGGGTGATCGAATAGGTACCGGCGGAACCACAGCACAAATGACTGTCGGGCACTGGTGTGAGATGAAATCCCAGCCGGGTCAAAACACTTTCCACCGCGCCACCGAGTTTCAGCGCGTGCTGAAGCGTGCACGGACAATGGAACGCCAGACGCTGATCGTTATGCGCTACAAGCAGTTGTTCCAGTGGTTCGGCCAGCAGAATCTCCACCAGATCCTTGCTGATCGCACTGACTTTGGCGGCTTTCATCGCGTAGGCCGGATCATGTTCGAGCAGGTGCGCGTAGTCCTTGATGAACGCGCCGCAACCGCTGGCGGTCTGCACGATCGCCTCGGCACCGCTTGCGATCGCCGGCCACCACGCATCGATATTGCGCCGCGCGCGCTGCAGTCCGGCCTGTTGGGCGTCGAGGTGATAGTCGATCGCGCCGCAGCAACCGGCCTCGCTGATCGGCGTGATGCTGATGCCCAGACGGTCGAGCACCCGCGCGGCCGCGGCGTTGGTGTTCGGCGACAGGCTGGTTTGTACGCAGCCTTCAAGCATCAGCATGCGGCGGGCTTGCGTTCGTGTCGGCCTCGGTCTGGCCGGCGCAAGGTGTCGCGGCAACTTCATTTGCAGGGTCTGTGGCAACAATGGACGCAGTTGTTCGCCGAGGCTCAGCAACGGTTTGAACAACCACGGGTTGGGCAGCACGCTGCGCAAACCCTGGCGCAACAGACGCTGGCCGGTACTGCGCGGTGCCGCTGCATCGACCAGCGCACGGCCGATGTCGAGCAGGTTGTGATAGTCGACACCGGACGGGCAGGTGGTCTCGCAATTGCGGCAGGACAGGCAGCGGTCGAGATGTTGTTGGGTGGTGGCGCTGACGGCATTGCCTTCGAGCACTTGCTTGATCAGGTAAATCCGCCCGCGCGGGCCATCCAGCTCATCGCCGAGCAGTTGGTAGGTCGGGCACGTGGCATTGCAGAAACCGCAATGCACGCAGCTGCGCAGAATGCTTTCGGCTTCTGCGGCGCGTGCCAGGCGCAGGGATTGTTCGCTCAGGGTGGTTTGCATGATCAGATCTCTGCGTACATTCGGCCCGGGTTGAAAATCCCTTGCGGGTCCAATTGCGTCTTCAGCGCTTGCTGATAGCGCAGTAACGCCGGTGCGAGCGGCTGGAACGGTTGTGCGCAGTTTGCATGGCAACTGGCGTGACCGCCGGCCTGGGTGGCGATGGCGCGGATCGTCGTGGCGTCGGCAGCGGATTTCAGCCAGCGCTGCGCTCCGGCCCAATCGATCAGTTGTTCACCGGGCAGGCTCAACGGGCCCGTGTGAGTCGGCACTGACAGGCGCCAGAGCGGCCGTGGATCGGCAAAAAAGGCCAGGCGCTGAGCATTCAGATCGGCCCAGTACGCCGCGTCCAAAAGTTCACCCCCGAGGCGGTCATGCGCCGCCGTCACCGAACCCTCACCGCCTTCCAGACGCAGATGCAAGCGTTGCCCGTCGTGGCTGGCGGCGCTGATCGGAATCGGTTGCTGGCCCCATTCGGCGAGTTTGAGCAGCGCGCGTTCGCTGCTGATGTCCAGGGCAATGCTCAGGCTGTGACGCGGTTTCGGCAGCACTTTCAGCGAGACTTCGGTGAGCAATCCCAAACAACCAAAACTGCCGGCCATCAGCCGCGAGACATCGTAGCCGGCGACGTTTTTCATCACTTCGCCGCCAAAACGCAGATGTTTGCCGTGGCCGGTAATGACCCGCGTCCCCAGTACGTAATCGCGCACCGAGCCGGCCCAGGGACGGCGCGGCCCGGACAACCCGGCAGCGAGCATGCCGCCGACAGTGGCGCCGTCCTCGCTGTGTGGCGGCTCGCATGGCAGCATTTGCCCGGCGGCGTCGAGGGCGGCATTCAGTTCGGCCAACGGCGTGCCGGCGCGTGCGGTGATCACCAGTTCAGTCGGGTCGTAGCTGACGATGCCGCGATGCACACGAGTATCGAGCAACTCGCCGTGGCTCTCGCGGCCCAGACGGGATTTGCTGTTGCCGCCCTGGATGCGCAACGCAAGGTTGTCATGCAGCGCCTGCTCCACCTGTTGCAGCAGCTCGGCGGCAGCGTCGTGGCCATGTTCACTGATCATCAGAAACGCTCCAGATCGGGGAAGGGCAACTGACCGTGGTGGACATGCATCGCACCGAATTCGGCGCAGCGGTGCAGGGTCGGAATATTCTTCCCGGGATTGAGCAGGCCGCCGGGGTCGAATGCTGCTTTGACGGCATGGAACAGGGTCAATTCATCGCTGCTGAACTGCGCGCACATCTGGTTGATTTTCTCGCGGCCGACACCGTGTTCGCCGGTGATGCTGCCGCCGACCTTGACGCACAATTCGAGGATCTTGCCGCCGAGGGCTTCCGCGCGATCCAGCTCGCCGGGCTGGTTGGCATCAAACAGAATCAGCGGATGCATGTTGCCGTCACCGGCATGGAAAACGTTGGCCACGCGCAAAGCGTATTCGGCGGACAAGTCGGCAATCGCCTGCAGCACACCGGGCAGCTCGCGGCGCGGGATGGTGCCGTCCATGCAGTAATAATCCGGCGACAGGCGGCCGACAGCAGGGAAGGCATTCTTGCGTCCGGCCCAGAAACGCACGCGCTCGGCCTCGTCCCTGGCCTGACGCAGTTCGGTGGCGCCGGCGTGTTGCAGCACCTGACGCACGCGCTGGCAGTCGTCGTCGACATCGGCTTCGACGCCATCCAGTTCGCACAGCAGGATTGCTGCGGCGTCGACCGGATATCCGGCATGGATAAAGTCCTCGGCGGCGCGGATGGCGAGGTTGTCCATCATCTCCAGGCCGCCCGGAATGATCCCGGCGGCAATGATGTCAGCGACCGCGCGTCCGGCGTTTTCCACCGAGTCGAACGCTGCGAGCAGGACTTTTGCGGTTTGCGGTTTCGGCAGCAGTTTGACCGTGACTTCGGTGATCACCCCGAGCATGCCTTCGGAGCCGGTGAACAGTGCGAGCAGATCGAAACCGGGTGAGTCCAGTGCGTCGGAACCGAGCGTCAGGCACTCGCCATCGACCGTTAGCATTTCGACCTTGAGCAGATTGTGCACGGTCAGACCGTATTTCAGGCAGTGCACGCCACCGGCGTTTTCCGCGACATTGCCGCCGATGGAACAGGCGATCTGCGAAGACGGATCCGGCGCGTAATACAAACCATGCGGTGCGGCCGCCTGGGAAATCGCCAGGTTGCGCACGCCGGGCTGCACGCGGGCAAATCGTCCAGCGGGGTTGATTTCGAGAATCCGGTTGAAGCGCGCCATCACCAGCAGCACGCCTTTCTCCAGGGGCAGGGCACCACCGGACAGACCGGTGCCGGCGCCGCGCGGCACCACCGGCACGCGTTGTTGATGACAGATCTTGAGGATGGTCGCGACTTGTTCGATTTCGCGTGGCAGCACCACCAGCATTGGCGTCGTGCGGTAGGCCGACAAACCGTCGCATTCGTACGGTTTCAACTGTTCCTCGCTGTCGAGGATTTCCAGCTCCGGCATTTGCGCCCGCAGCGCACTGAGCAATGCGGGTTTATCGGAGGCCGGAAGCACGCCATCAACGCGTTCGTCGTAGAGAATATTCATCGCGGGCAGGCAACCCTTGGTTATTGTTTTTGACAGGCCGACGCCAAATGGGCGTGCTTGCATCATTGGGCGCACGGGCAATACTGTCCAGTTGTCCGGCACTGGTCGAACCAGTTCTTTTCGCCGGGTTTTTCGTACAAGGCCTTTCTGGGCTTTTAAAACAACAAGATGCGATGCTATTGCTAACCATGGAGGTGACGGGTTATGGCTGGTCATACCAGTGAAGGGCGGGCTGTGCAGGTGGCGGATGTGGTTTGTGAGCGCATCGAGCGCTTGATCGTCGACGGTGTGTTGAAGACCGGGCAACTGTTGCCCTCTGAACGGCGGCTGACGGAAAAGCTCGGTGTCTCGCGCACCGCGTTGCGTGAAGGCCTGAAACTGCTCCGCGCCCGCGGGATCATCAACACCGAGCAAGGCAAAGGCTCATTCGTCGCCGACCTTTCCGGGCAGAACGCCGCATCGCCTCTGATGCACTTGTTCAGCTCGCAACCGCGCACCCTGTACGACCTGTTCGAAGTGCGCAGCTTGCTGGAAGGTGAGTCGGCGCGGCTGGCGGCGTTGCGCGGCACTGAAGCGGATTTTGTCCTGATCACTCGCAGCTATCAGGCCTTGCTCGACGCGCGTGGCCAGGAGCTGCAAGCACCCGAACATGCGCGGCTCGACCACGCATTCCATCTGGCGATCTGCGAGGCTTCGCACAACCCGGTGCTGGTGCAGACGCTGCGCTCGTTGACTGATCTGCTGCTGAACACGGTGTTCGCCTCGGTCAACAACCTCTATCACCGCGAACCGCAAAAACGCCAGATCGACCGCCAACACGCGCGCCTCTACAACGCCGTGACCGGGCGCCTGCCGGAACAGGCGCGCAAGGCCGCTGTCGCGCATATCCAGAGCATCAGTGACAACCTCAAGGAGATCGAAAGCGAAGAGCAGCGGCTGGTGCGCGCGACGATGCGCCTGGAGGGCTGGACGTGAGGTCAGGCGATTGTCCTGTTGAAGTTGACGGTGAAACACTTTTCAGCCGATTTATCCCTTTTCAATGCGTCAGTAATCTGTACCCAACTTGAACGCAACAACAATTTCAAAACTCAAAAGGGACGCAGACCATGACCACTCCAACCTACAACCGCCTGAACAAAGACGACGCCATCGTGCTGCTGGTCGATCACCAGACCGGGCTGATTTCGCTGGTGCAGGACTTCTCGCCGAACGAGTTCAAGAACAACGTTTTGGCCCTGGCCGATCTGGCCAAGTTCTTCAACCTGCCGACCATCCTCACCACCAGTTTCGAACAAGGCCCGAACGGCCCGCTGGTCCCTGAGTTGAAAGAGATGTTCCCGGACGCGCCGTACATCGCTCGCCCTGGCCAGATCAACGCCTGGGACAACGAAGATTTCGTCAAGGCGATCAAGGCGACTGGTCGCAAGCAGATCATCATCGCCGGTGTGGTCACCGATGTGTGCGTAGCGTTCCCGACCTTGTCGGCGCTGGCAGAAGGCTTTGAGGTGTTTGTGGTAACCGATGCTTCCGGCACCTTCAACACCACCGTGCAACAAGCCGCATGGAGCCGCATGACCCAGGCCGGTGCGCAACTGATGAACTGGTTCTCGGTGGCGTGTGAGCTGCACCGCGACTGGCGCAACGACATTGAAGGCTTGGGTAATCTGTTGTCGCAGCGGATTCCCAACTACCGCAACCTCATGAACAGCTACTCGGCGCTGACGGCGTTGCAGAAGTAAGTCGATACGGCGAAAACGCAAAGCCTGCCCTGAAAAGCAGGCTTTTTTATTGAGTTTGAATCAGAGTCTCGACAGCGGCGTGGCCGCAAGCGCGATGTTCACTCGAGGGGCTGCGCTCTATACGCTTTATAGAGCTGCTGGACTTCAGGATTATCGAGGTTCGCGTAGGTAATGCCTTCCTTGTCCAGCCCATCCAGGCCCTTGATGCCGCCAATCATCCCGGGCCATTCGTCTCGGTTTGAAATGTCGATGACGAAGGGCTTCAAATAACTGTCCAGATGGCCTTTGAACGGATTGCGGATTTCGTCACTGAGGGCATTGAGATAGTCGTCCTTGCTGGTTTTTGACCAATCGACGGCAAACCGGGTCCGAAAGCACAACTCCATGTAGATGAGCAGTATGGTGCGGCCATTGCCATCCAAAAACGGGTGAGCTGAAGCCAATTGCCCCATCACCTCGCCGGGCCGATCGCGGAAGCGTTTCTTGTTTGACGCCAGTTCAAGGGCGTATTCGATGGACCTTTTGATCAGGTCAGGGCGTTCGAATATCGTGTGGTGAGGATCATCTTTCGATCCCTTGAAAACCGCCAGATGAGGGATCAGTTCGTTCCGGTCTTTTCCCGCCCAGGGATAAAAGCCGGAGAAGAGGATTTCGTGTGTCTTGAGGACAGCTTTGTAGTCGATGGATCTTTTCTTCGCCAGAAAGGCCAGGGCATCTTCGATACTGGCTTCGAAGGAAAGATGTTCGGATTCTTTTACTTCAACGGGGTCTTTCAGTTTGAGCGAGTTTTGAAGATAGCCTTCAGTCTCGAAATCGCCGAAAGGGTCGAAAGTCATGCGCTAAGCTGCTTTTTCGAACGCCTTTTTTCCTGAAGATAGCGCCCTTGCAGCGCCATGATTTCTGCCTTGTTCAGCACGCCCTTTCTTTTCAGATTGACCAGCAGTTGCTCAACGCCGTCCAGCTCAACGACATCGCCCGCCAAACGTGTGATGGTCACCGCCATGCAGCTCAGGCTGTCACGGTCAGCGCTGATCTGGTGTTCTGCGGCGAGCTTGCGAACTTCGCTCGCAACGCTGTCAGTGGCTGATCTGCTCATTTGAAACCCCTGGTTTTCTTCCTGAAGAGCATAGCATGCGTCGATTCTGTAAATATTCGGCGGGCGCTCCTATGTGCGCATCGATCTTGCCACTGTCCTGTTGAAGTTGACGGTGAAACACTTTTCAGCCGATTTATCCCTTTTCAATGCGTCAGTAATCTGTACCCAACTTGAACGCAACAACAATTTCAAAACTCAAAAGGGACGCAGACCATGACCACTCCAACCTACAACCGCCTGAACAAAGACAACGCCATCGTGCTGCTGGTCGATCACCAGACCGGGCTGATTTCGCTGGTGCAGGACTTCTCGCCGAACGAGTTCAAGAACAACGTTTTGGCCTTGGCCGATCTGGCCAAGTTCTTCAACCTGCCGACCATCCTCACCACCAGTTTCGAACAAGGCCCGAACGGCCCGCTGGTTCCGGAGCTGAAAGAAATGTTCCCGGACGCGCCGTACATCGCTCGCCCTGGCCAGATCAACGCCTGGGACAACGAAGACTTCGTCAAGGCAATCAAGGCGACTGGTCGCAAGCAGATCATCATCGCTGGTGTGGTCACCGATGTGTGCGTAGCGTTCCCGACCTTGTCGGCGCTGGCAGAAGGCTTTGAGGTGTTTGTGGTAACCGACGCTTCCGGCACCTTCAACACCACCGTGCAACAAGCCGCATGGAGCCGCATGACCCAGGCCGGTGCGCAACTGATGAACTGGTTCTCGGTGGCGTGTGAGCTGCACCGCGACTGGCGCAACGATATCGAAGGGCTGGGTAATCTGCTGTCACAGCGGATTCCCAACTATCGCAACCTGATGAACAGCTACTCGGCGCTGACGGCGTTGCAGAAGTAAGTCGATACGGCGAAAACGCAAAGCCTGCCCTGAGAAGCAGGCTTTCGTTTTGTATGAATTTTATGCCGAACGCGGGAGGCTTCAGATCTCGGGCGTGTACTTGATGGACAGCAGGCCACTGACACGTGAAACCAGTGTGTCGACCGCAAAGGGTTTGGTCAGCACCTGCATTCTCGGCCCGAGTTGGCCGCTGCCGAGCACCGAGCTTTCGGCATACCCGGTAATGAACAAGGTCTTCAGCTTCGGTCTTATTTGCCGGCCCGCATCGGCCATCTGCCGGCCATTCATGCCACCGGGCAAGCCGACATCGGTGATCAGCAAATCGATGTGCGCGCTGGAACGCAATGCTTCGAGCCCTTCAACGCTGTCGCTTGCTTCGAGCACGTGGTAGCCGAGGTCACTCAGCACATCTTTGAGCAGCAAGCGAACGGTGGGCTCGTCGTCGACAATCAGGATGGTCTCGCCTGCTTTTGCATCAGGCGAGGTCGTACTTTGCGCGTCATCGTGATTGTGCTGCGCCTCGCCGCAGTAACGCGGCAGGTAAATCAACATCGTGGTGCCGTGTCCCACAGTCGATTGCACCCGCACCTGCCCCCCGGATTGCTTGGTAAAACCGTAAATCATCGAAAGCCCCAGCCCCGTGCCCTGGCCCAGCGGCTTGGTGGTGAAAAACGGGTCGAAGGCTTTGGCGATCACTTCAGCGCTCATACCCGTGCCGGTGTCAGTGACAGCCAGGCACAGGTATTGCCCTTCGGGCATGTCCAGTGCGTGCGCCAACTCGCCCTCGACCGCGCGATTCGCTGTCTCGACGGTGATGCTGCCGCCCTCGGGCATCGCATCGCGGGCGTTGATGCACAGGTTCAGCAGAGCGTTTTCCAGTTGGCTGGCATCCACCAGCGCAGGCCAAAGGTCGGCTGCAGTGACGGTCTTCAGGCGAATGCCGGGGCCGACGGTGCGCTGGATCAGTTCGGTCATGCCGGCAATCAGCGCGTTGACTTCGGTCGGCCGCGGATCGAGTGTCTGTCGCCGGGAGAAGGCCAGCAGGCGATGGGTCAGGGCGGTAGCGCGTTTGGCCGCGTCCTGGGCGATCAGCATGTATTTGTCGAGGTCGTTGAAACGGCCTTGGGCGGTGCGCTTTTCCATCAACTCAAGGGCTGCGCAGATGCCCGCCAGAAGGTTGTTGAAGTCATGCGCCAGACCGCCGGTGAGTTGCCCGACCGCTTCCATTTTCTGCGATTGACGTAACTTTTCCTCGGCTTGCATCAAGTCCGCCGTTCGCGCCGACACCCGCTGTTCCAGTGTGTCATTAAGCGCCTTTAAAGCAGCTGTCACGCGGTCTCGCTCGGCTTCGACATTGCGCCGGTCTTCGACATCGATGAGCACGCCGGGGAAGCGCAAAGGCGTGCCGTCTTCGGCGCATTCGACGCGTCCGTTTGCCTCAATCCAGGTGTATTGGCCATCCGCACCGCGTACTCGGTACTGGTGTGAATAGGGGCCGCCCCGGGCGATGACTTCATTGATGGCCGCGGTGAGTCCTTCGCGGTCCTCGGGATGCACGGTCATCGCCACTTGCTCAAGGCTCAGACCGTCTCGGCCCAAGGCAGGATCAAGGTTGAAAACCCTTGCGAAGGCTTCGTCGACGCTGAAACGATCGGTGGGCAAGTGCCAATGCCAGGTGCCGATGATGGCGCCAGCCGCCAGGGCGAGTTGCACGCGCTCGATGTTCTCCCGGGCGACCGCCTCGCTGACGCGCAAGCGTTCCTGCGCGTCGCGGCGCTCGGTGACGTCGCTGAAGAAGATCGCAATCTGCCGTTCGGCCGGGTCGCCGACACGCACGGCGCGCACGTCGAACCAGCGTTCGAACGTGTTGGCGTAGTTCTCGAAGTTGGCTGGCTCGCCGGTCTTGGCGACATGGCCGTAGGTCTCGAACCAGAAACTCTCCAGGTTGGGAGCGAACTCGGTCACCCACTTGCCACGCAGGTTGACGCCAGCCTGACGTTCGAACGCCGGGTTGGCTTCAACGAAGCAATAATCGATAGGACGGTCGTCGGCGTCGAATTTGACCTTGACGATGGCAAACGCCGCCTCGATGGTTTGCAAAATGGTGCTGAAGCGTTCTTCGCTCCGGCGCAGTGCCGTTTCGGCACTGCGCGAGCGGGTCAGGTCGAGCATCGCCCCGATCATGCGTTCTGCCTGGCCATCGGCGTTACGGATCAGATGGCCGCGGTCGAGCACCTCAGCGTAGGAACCGTCCTCGCAGCGAAACCGGTACTCAGCACTCCAAGTGGTGCCAGAGCCATCAATCGCAGCGCGAATCGAGGTTTCGACCCGTGCGCGATCCTGCGCGTGGATCTGCGCAAAGCGCCAGTCACACGTTGGCTCGATGGCTGCTGACGCATAGCCATACGCCTGTTGCAGCGAATCGTTCCAGATAACCTGGCTGGTTTTCAGATCCCAGTCCCAGACGGCATCGCAGGTTGCCTTGACGGCCAGACGCAGGCGCGTGACCTCGGACTCGAGCTCCTCGCGAGTAAGCTGTTTCAGGATGTCCACTCCTCATGCCTTATTTGCTATCTGCTAAGCATTCAATTGGCGCGTTTAACACGAACACCCATGCGCTTTGTCACCCATTGACACGGGGCGGCATATTTAAGTTGCACTCAGGCCAGGCGCGCCGGTGTTTTCAAAGCGCCTCGCCGTTATCCAGCCTGTCCAGCAGACGCTGCCCGCGTTGCCACAGTGCCTGCTGCTTTTCTTGCGGCATGCGATCAAGGTTTTTGTACATCATGCCCATGCGCTGATTGCCACGCAGGAGATCACCGTGGCGCATCAGAAAATGCCAGTACAAGGCATTGAAAGGGCAAGCGTTGTCAGCCGTGGTTTCGCGCACCGCGTAAACACAGTCGCGACAATAGTCGGACATCCGGTTGATGTACTGGCCGCTGGCGCAGTAAGGCTTGGAACCGAGGTAACCGCCATCGGCGTGCATGACCATGCCGAGGGTGTTGGGCAGCTCGACCCAATCGAAAGCGTCCATATAAATGGCCAGATACCACTCACAGATCTGGCTCGGCGCAATACCGGCGAGCAGGGCGAAATTGCCGGTCACCATCAGCCGCTGGATGTGATGGGCGTAGGCGTGTTTCAAACTTTGGCCGATGGCTTGGCGCATGCAGTTCATCTGCGTTGCGCCGGTCCAGTAGAACTCAGGCAGACGCCGCGTGTTTGCGAACGCATTGCCCTCGGCGTACTCAGGCATTTTCAGCCAGTAAACGCCACGGACATATTCACGCCAGCCGATCAGTTGACGGATGAAGCCTTCGGCCGCATTCAATGCAATGCTGCCGGACCAATAGGCCGCCTCGACATCACTGCACAGCTGACGCAGGTCGAGTAAACCGATGTTCAGCGCGGCGCTGATGCGTGCATGGAACAGGAAGGGTTCATCGCTGGCCATGGCGTCCTGATAATCGCCGAAGCCCGCCAGGCCATAGTCGAGAAAGTACGCCCACAATGCCTGGGCGTCGGCGTGGGTCACCGGATAGTTGAAATCATCCAGACTGCCGTAGTGACTGGCGAAGCGTTCTTTGACCAGTGCGAGCACGTCGAGGGTGATTGCATCGTTGGCAAAACCAACCGGGTAGGGCGCCTTTACGTGTTTAGGCAAGGTTTTGCGATTGTCTTCATCGAAGTTCCACGCACCGCCGACCGGCGTGCCGTCACCGTTGAGCAACAGGCGACTTTTGCGGCGCATCTCGCGATAGAAGAACTCCATGCGCAACTGCTTTTTGCCAGCAGCCCACGCGCGGAATTCGTCGCGACCGCACAGGAAACGGTTGTCGGCATGCCAGTGGATCGGCAAGCCACACTCCTTGAGCGACTGCTCCAGACGCCAGTCGCCGCACTCGGTGACGTGCAACGCGTGCGCCTGTAGCAACGCCTGCCAACGCCTTAACTCGCCGGGCACCGAACCGCTGTTCTGCGGGTCGTCGAGGGCGACGTAATGCACTCGCATGCCCTTTTTTCTCAGCGCCTGAGCGAAGTGCCGCATGGCGCTGAAGATCAGGGCGATCTTTTGCGGATGATGGGCAACGTGGCTGGCTTCCTCCATGACCTCGACCAGCAGCACACTGTCGTGCGCGCAATCCAGATCTGCCAATGAAGCCAGATCAAAAGACAACTGGTCACCCAGGACCAGGCACAGCCGATTGGTTTTGTTCATTTGCACGGATTCAGCGTAATAAGCGGCAGCAGGCTACCGGTGGACAATTGAGCGTTAAGTCCAGATAGTTGTACAGATTGTAGTTTGTGTATAGGTTTTTTGTGTGCGCTTGATCGAAAGCCAGCGCATGGGCCAATCGCGCTCCTGATGTTTCAGAAGCGCTTCGCGGTTGCTGGAATGATGTTTAACGGTTAGCCACGATAAACCGGGTAATCGACATAGCCGTTGGCGTCACCGCCATACACCGTAGCCGGATTCAACGCATTCAGCGGCCAGTCATTGGCGATACGTGCGGGCAGGTCGGGGTTGGCCATGAACGGGCGGCCGAACGCGACAAAGTCGGCCAATCCGCAATCGAGCAATTGCGCGCCGGATTCGGCGGTGTAGCGTCCGGCATAAATAATCGCACCGCTGAAGGTATCGCGCACGGCCTGACGAAACGTGTGCGGCATCGCCGGCGCGTTGTCCCAATCGGCTTCGGCGATGGACAGATAAGCAATGCCGACATCCTCAAGCACTTTGATCGCTTCGATGTAAGTGGTGTGCGGATCTTCCTCGACCATGCCCAGGTAAGTCCGTGCTTCATCGGTGGTGGTGAACAGTGGCGCAAAGCGCACGCCGACTTTTTCCTTGCCGATGCATTCGGCGACGCCCGCCACCACTTCACGCAGAAAACGCAGGCGATTGTGCAACGAGCCGCCGTATTGATCGTCGCGCAGGTTGCTGTGGGCAGAGATGAACTGGTTGACCAGATAACCATTGGCGCAGTGCAGTTCGATACCGTCGAAGCCCGCTTCCATGGCATTGCGTGCAGCCTGGATGTAGAGCTGGACCAGTTCTTCGACTTCAACGGTGCCCAGCGCGCGAGGAGCGGACGGGGCAACCAGTTCACCTGCGCCGGGTTCGGTTTCGATGAACACGCTGACCCGATCGGTGGCTACGGCGGAGGCGGATACGGGCGCTGCGCCGTCGGGTTGCAAGGCGGTATGCGAGACCCGACCGACGTGCCACAGCTGGGCGAAAATCACGCCGTCGACGGCATGCACGGCGTCAGTGACTTTGCGCCAGCCAGCGATTTGTTCAGCGGTATGAATGCCCGGCGTCCAGGCGTAACCCTGGCCGCGAGGTTCGATCTGTGTGCCTTCGGTGACCAACAGGCCGGCGCCGGCACGTTGCTGGTAATACTCGGCCATCAGTTCGTTGGCGATGTTGCCCGGTTGTGTACTGCGCTGACGGGTGAGGGGCGGCAGGACGATGCGGTTTTTCAGGGTGTGATGACCGAGTGTGGCGGGTTTGAAGAAACTACTGTGATTCATGGGTTACCTTGTCTTTTGGCTTATTAGACCAGTCGACTAATAGTCGAATGTAAAAAAAACGCCGGCACCCCGTGCGCGGCGTTGGTATGAGTTGCGATGCAGTTTCAGCCCAACATTTTCAGCAGCTGTTCGGCGACAGCGGCGGAACTCGCCGGGTTCTGGCCAGTGACCAGTTGCCCGTCAACCACCACATGCACCTGCCAGTCAGCGACTTTCGAGTAATGCCCGCCGAGACGCTGGAACTCGTCCTCGATCAGGAACGGCACCACGTCGGTCAGGCCGACTGCAGCTTCTTCGGCGTTGGTGAAACCGGTGACCTGGCGATGCTGGATCAGCGGTTTGCCGTCAGCCGCGAGGACGTGACGGAGCACGCCGGGCGCATGGCAGACAAAACCGTGGGGCTTGTTACTGCGGTCAAAGGCTTCGATCAAGGCGATCGAGTGCTGGTCTTCGGCCAGATCCCACAGCGGGCCGTGCCCACCTGGATAAAACACCGCATCGAAATCATCAGCGCTGACGTTGGCTAGAAGTCCGGTGTTGGCCAGTGCCTGTTGCGCGGTCGGGTCGTTGCGAAAGCGCTCGGTCTCGGCGGTCTGGGCATCGGGCTCATCGCTTTTCGGGTCCAGCGGCGGCTGACCGCCAGCCGGGGACACCAGTGTGATCTCGGCACCAGCGTCCTTGAAGGCGTAGTAGGGAGCGGCGAATTCTTCCAGCCAGAAGCCGGTTTTCTTGCCGGTGTTGCCGAGTTGATCGTGAGAAGTCAGAACCATCAAGATTTTCATAGCGCACCCTGGATTGTTCGAGTGGCGTCGCGGCACAAGGAATTTGCCCGGCGACGACACCCGGTGGAAAGGTTGTCGGGGCGCAGCATAGTTTCCAATTAGACCAGTCGTCTAGTAATTTTTTTCGACGCAGGTTTTTCCTCGCCGGCTGTGGCAAACTCCTCATCCTCTGAAATATACGACTGGTCTATTGTCTGGTACTTTGCGCCCCATGAAACCGACTTACGACGACACCCGCCAACACTTGCTCGACACCGGCCACCGGATGATGGCCGAGAAGGGCTTCACCAGTGTCGGCCTCAACGAAATCCTGCAAACCGCCGGCGTGCCCAAGGGCTCGTTCTATCACTACTTCAAGTCCAAAGAGCTGTATGGCCAAGCCTTGCTCGCGGATTACTTTGTCGGCTATCTCGCCGACATGGAGCGGCGCCTGACCCTGCCTGAGCTGAATGCGTATGAGCGGTTGATGGATTATTGGCAGGGCTGGCTGAACCGCTGCACCCTCGAAGGGCACGGTGATGAGTGTCTGGTAGTGAAGCTCAGTGCCGAGGTCGCCGATCTGTCCGAATCGATGCGCCTCACCTTGCGTGACGGCGCCGAGCAAGTGGTGTCGCGTATCGCTGTCTGCATCGAAGAAGGCCAGGCGCAACAGAGCTTGCCCGAGGGCGATGCCCGGCAACTGGCGGAGACGCTGTATCAATTGTGGCTGGGCGCCAGTTTGCTGAACAAATTGCAGCGTACCGGGCAATCGCTCGACACCTCGATGGCAATGACCAAGCGACTGCTGAGCGTTTAAGCCGTCGCTGACAAGTGGGTGTCACTGGCCTGCCGCCCACTCATCCCGATACTCCAGCAGAAAATCGACAAACGCCCGCACCCGTTGCGGCACATAGCGACCGTGCGGATACAGCAAGGTGTACGGCCGCGAGCGCCCGCCATAAGGCTGTAGCACCTCGACCAGACTGCCATCGGCCAACTCTTTTTCGACGATGAATTTGTACGTCTGAAAAACTCCCGCAGCGTGTTTCGCCAACGTCACGCCACCCAAGACATCGTCGGAACAGGAATAGCCGCCGTCCGAAATCACCTCGCGATCGCGGCCATTTTCCTCAAATAACCATGAGATCCGTCGCCCGCTGCTGGGCAGTTCGAACTGGATGCATTCATGGTCGAGCAGATCTTCCAGTGTCTGCGGTGTTCCGGCCTTTTTCAGGTATTCGGGGGAGGCGACCACCACCAGTTTCGCGTCTTCGAGCAGGCGCGCAATCAGCGTCGAGTCCGGTTGGGCGCGAACGCGGATTGCCAGGTCGTAGCCTTCTTCGACGAAGTCGATATTGCGATTGCCCAAGTGGATATCGACGCTGACCTCAGGGTACAGCGCACGAAATTTTGGCAGCAGCGGCAAAATCCGATGGTGCCCGTAAGTGGTCGGCAGGCTGATGCGCAAGCGTCCCGACGGTGTGGTCTGCGCGCCCATCACTTGTTGTTGGGCTTCAACCAATTGCGTCAGGGCCTGACTGCACTGTTGGAAAAATATTCTGCCCGCGTCGGTCAAGCGGATGCTGCGCGTGGTGCGCGCAAACAGTCGCGAGCCCAGGCGTTTTTCCAGGCGCAGAATCGAGCGGCTGACGGCGGCCGGTGTCACCCCGGCGAGCTGAGCGGCGGCGGTAAAACTGCCCGCTTCGGCGGCGAGGCAAAACAGTTCGATACTGCCCAATTGCAAGTCTTCAAAGTGACGCTTCATTTTGGCTGACACCGAGGATCATTCATCCTGATGTTTACCACAGGAAACGACACCGCCGGTACACACCGGCGGTGCAGTGGCGCAAAGATCAGTGACCGGCGCTCTGGCCACCGTCGACGTGCAGGATCTCGCCGGTGACGAATTTCGCGCTGTCGAGGTAGAGAATCGCTTGCACGATGTCATCGATCTCGCCCATGTGACCCAGCGGGTGCAGGTTGCCAAGCGCTGCGTGGGTGTCCTCGCCGTGCATCGGGGTTTTGATGATGCCGGGGGAGACCGCGTTGACCCGAATCCCGCGTTTTGCGTACTCGATGGCGAGCGATTTGGTCGCTGCGTTGATGCCGCCCTTGGTCAGCGAAGCCAGCACCGATGGCACGCCATCAATCGCATGGTCGACCAGACTGGTGGTAACGCTGACCACGTGTCCGCTGCCGTGCTTCTGCATTTCAGCAATCGCCAATTGCGAGATGTGAAAGAAGCCACTCATATTGGTCGCCACGACCAGGGCATAGTCTTCCTGGCTGTAAGCAGTGAACGGTTTGGCGAGAAAAATCCCCGCATTGTTCACCAGCGTATCGACTCGGCCAAAACGTTCGACGGCTTGACGAATCACCCGCTCGGCGGTTTGCGGGTCGGCGATGTCGCCGGGCACGCTCAGGATATCCGGATCATCCGACGGTTTGATGGAACGGGACGTCGCCACCACTTGATGACCAAGTGCGCGAAAGCCTTCGACCAGGCCAGCGCCGATGCCTTGCGAGGCGCCAGTGATCACTACAACTTTTTTCGATGTGTTCATGATGATTTCCTCAGGGATCCGAAATTACTGGCTGGACAACTGTTTGCGGTAGTCGGTGGTGGTCATGCCCGCATAACCCCAGTTATCCGTATCGACTTCCTCGATGACGATGTGCGTGAGCTTCGGATCCTTGTTGAGCACGCGTTGCATGGTCTCGGTGATTTCCTTGATCACCTGGGCTTTCTGCTCTCGGGTCACGCCGTCGCGGGTGATGCGTACGCTGATGAAAGGCATTGGGGGTTCTCTCCGCTCGCTAACCCGTCGGAATGAAAGGTTGCTGTTGGAGTGGACTTTAAGAAGTTGCGGGAGATTGATAAATGAGGGCTGAGGTACTTCATTTGTGATCTGGTGTAACTAATCGCTAGTGCGAAGAAACGTACTCCGAAGGTGTCGACGGCGCTGGCAGCGCATAAGTCGCCTTCATCCACTCGATCTCCGCTTGCGGTGTGCGGCCAAAAAAGCGTTTGAATTCGCGGCTGAATTGCGAGGCGCTGGCATAGCCGACGTTGAACGCTGCGGTCGATGCGCTCATGGCCTGGCGCAGCATCAGCAATCGCGCCTGATGCAGGCGAGTCGACTTCAGGTATTGCATGGGAGAGGTGTCGGTGACGCTGCGAAAGTGCAAGTGGAAACTCGGTACGCTCATGCGCGCTTCTTCGGCCAGTTGCTCGACGTCGAGGCGCTGCTGGTAGCTGTTGTGGATCTTGCGGATCGCACGGCTGACTTTGCCGAAATGCCCCTGGCGATTCAGTGCGGCACGCAGCGAGCCGCCTTGCGCGCCCGTGAGAATCCGGTAATAGATCTCGCGTATCAGCGCCGGCCCGAGGATCTGCGCTTCGCCAGCGATGCTCATGGCCTGGAGAAAACGCAACGTCGTCGCGCGCAACGGCTCGTCCATCGGCGAAGCGTACATGCCTTTCGGTTGCGCATCGCTGGCGCCGTGCACCTCATCCACTTGCAGCATCAACTCGCTGGCCAGCTGCAAGTCGAGGTGCATGTAGATTGCGAGCATCGGCTCGGCCTCGGTGGCGTCGGTCTCCATGGTGAAGGGGATCGGCACCGACACCACCAGATAATGCTGGGCGTCATAGACGTAGGTGTCTGCGCCGAGATAACCGCGCTTGCGGCCCTGACAGAGAATGACGATGCCGGGGTCATACAGCACCGGCGTGCGGCTCAGCGGCCGATTCGAGCGCAGGAAGCGCACACCGTCGAGCGCACTGAGGTTGTAGCCCTCAACCGGAGCGAGAACCTCCATGAGCTGGACCATGTGCGCGGTGGTTGCATCGGCCTGGGTCATCGCATCCTCTCTCAATGATCGGTGGAGCGGGTCAACGCTTGCCACTGATCAACCTCGGCGAGTGCGCGTTGCAGCCTGTCACGGACCAACTGCAAAGCATCGCTGCCGAGCAGAAGATGGGCTGGAGGCGTCGGGCTGGCGATGATCTGCAGCATCGCCCGCGCAGCCTTTTGCGGATCACCGAGCTGCTTGCCGCTCTTTTCTTCGCGCGCTTTGCGGAGCGGATCGAAACTGGCGTCGTAATCGGCAATGCTGCGCGCGGTGCGCTGCATCGAGCGACCGGCCCAGTCGGTACGAAACGACCCCGGCGCCACCGCGGTGACGAAGACATCAAACGGGCGCAGCTCTTTGCTGAGGGTATCGGAGATCCCTTCAAGGGCAAATTTGCTCCCACAGTAATAGGCGATCCCGGGCATGGTGATCGTGCCGCCCATGGACGTGATGTTGAGAATATGGCCCGCACGCCGCTGGCGAAAAAACGGCAGGAAGGCCTTGATGACGGCGACTGCGCCGAAGACGTTGACGTCGAATTGCCGGCGCATCTCTTCCAGCGGAGATTCTTCGAAAATGCCTTCGTGGCCGTAGCCAGCATTGTTAACCAGCACGTCGACCGGGCCGTGAGTGGCTTCAACCTCCGCGACGACGCTGTCGATCCGCCCGAAGTCAGTGACGTCGAGCATCACCCCGTAAGCGTTTTCCGCGGACAGTGACTGCAAGGCTTGCAGATCGGCCTGATTGCGTACAGTGCCGATGACGCGGTGGCCGGCGGCAAGCGCTTCCTTGGCCAGCGCGTGGCCGAAGCCGCTGCTGACACCGGTGATGAACAGGGTTTTCGACATGACGAACTCCAGGGCTTGGGTGTTCAACCATGGTAGCTAGCGACAACGAGTCTACCTATGCCGGTTCGTCTTCGAGCATTGCCTGTTCCTATGAGCGCACGCATCGCATTCCAAATGAAAACGTATACGGAAGCTACCCGGGATGGAAAAAACACGCAGACGATTCTCAATGAAGGGTGAATGATGGCAGTATGCCCTTTGCCGAAATCGCTAAATATCGGTTTTAAAAGGAATGGTAAATGGTAAAGGAATACGCTGAGTACGAAGTGCAACGTGCGCTACACCGTGTGTGCTCTGCAGAAAGTTTCAAGCAAGCCCTGGAGCGTTTTCAGGATGAAATCGAACTGCTCGGTGAGTGGCGCATCCTGTATGCGGCAGAGGAATCGGGTGGGCCGTTTGGTCTGGAGCGGCAGCTATTCTCGGAAAAAGGTTTTGTTTCCACCATGCTTCGTGGGAAATCTGTCTGGGTTTTGGACAAAACCTTTGCCTTGTCTGAGACGCGGGTGGGCTACACGCTGGGAGGCTCGCTTTTTCTGGATTCCAATGCAGCCAGTTACATCCGAAAAATGTCCTACGCGCAGCATATATCTCCCGAGCTCGAGGTTGTGCGTGCAGATCTGCAGCGAACGTTTTCTTTCGACGATCTCGGAAGATTGAACTGTTACATTTATCTATGTGAAGCACAGAAAAACTGGTCGCCTGAAACGCGTCAGTTCTGCAAGGAAACATTAGCCGCTACGTACGCATTGTCACTTGATGCCACTCCCCTGAGTGCAGGCTGGGGAGAGCGGTATCGCAGCCTCTATCGAGAGCAGTCAGAAGCATTTGCCGAGGATCGGATCAAAGAGTTTTCGCGTAGTTTGGAGAGTGGTTTAGGTGTCGCGCTGGCTCAGCAAGCTGCGGCGGTTGAATGCATGATCCTGCGGGCCAAGATTCTGGAAAGCAGCTCAACCGCATCACCCGAAGCGAAGATGGGGGCGCTGCTCAGCTTCATGCACGACGAGTTACATATCTTCATGTTGCGAGAACTGATTGTTTGCGCAGACATTCTCTTCCATACCCAGAGAACGACGCTTTCGAAGAAGCTCAACTCGGTTCTGGACAAAAAAGACCCTCTGCGAATTATCAATAACTGCGCTTGGGATTTATACATACTCCGAATCATCGAATCGTTTTCCAATCCTCAGCGTTGGCAAGGAGTGGATTTCTGCCTGGATCGATTGATCACTTTCGATGAAGATCTGACGGATATCATCTGTTTGACTGAGCTGCGTGCAGTTGCGATTCATCTCGGTTCACATCGGGCTTATCCCTTCTTTAATAGTGAGTTGACGGGCTGGCTGGCGGGCTTGATCGGGGACAAACGAATGGCGAATTTTTCCGGGAATTTGCAGGAAGACGCCTTTAACCAGCGCGCTGATCAAAGAAGCTTGGAGAATGTGCAGAGAATTTTGGTAGAAGACCGACGCCACCTCATGGGGCTGGCCAGAAAGTCGAGATGATTTATCAATAGAGGCAATGTGAGCATTCTCCCTGCTCAATTTTTTAGTGTTCTTGCAGTGTGCTTGAATTTCTCGTTCTCATTAAAACATTGGCTGTTGGAAAAAATATGTACCAAGAATTTCACTGGTTCAAGGCCGATTTCCAAGTCCAGACTCCTGAAGACGGCAGGCACCGGAACGATGCAGATTTGCGTCTCGGTAATCTTCGCCGGCCGAGGATCAATGGTGAGCTGAACGCAGGTGAGTTAATCAGCAAAGCCAGAACCTTCCTGCGACGATGCTATGAGCTTGAGCTGCAGATTATCGGGATTACTGACCATAATTTTTCCGCTATAGAAGATCCGCAGGACTGGTTTTTGACCCAGCTGGTCCAGCAGAACAAATCCGTCGATTTTGATCATGGCGTCTGAAGCGTTCATTGAGCTAGTGGCAGAATATCTAATTCATGGTGGGAATAAAGAGGAAGTCATGAAGTCAGTAAGGGCTGGTTTTTTTTTGATGATGACGTCCGTTCCTTCTGCTGGTTACTGATGGGCATGGTTGGGTTAAGTGTTATGAGGCATAAATCTACAAATAAAAGTGGCTTGGTGTTTTGACTAAAATTTAAGGATGGACTATGTCAGAGTATATTGACTTGGATGAAGATTTTGATTTCGACTCAGACGAATCAATGAAAGAGCTTGATGCTCTTGAAGCGGAGCTCGAAGAATTAATTCGACTTGATGAAATACAAAGCGAAGCATACGAAAAGGCATTTGCATGGTTCGATGTGCTGTTTGATTTTCCGGCAAAAATTGAGATTTACAAATCAAATGTTGCGTCGCTGGAAAAACTTTTGTCATCGCTTGATGATGAACCTGAGGATAGATTTTCTCGAGGCACACTACTGGTGGGGATGTTGTCAGCATATGAAGGTTTGGTTCATGATCTGCTGCTATTGTGCTGCCAGTCGCAGGTGCTCGTCAGCAAGGCAATCAAGAATTTGGAGAGGTTGGGTGGCCGTGATAGAAGTTATCTGGGTTTAAAGAAGAATCCAGTAGGTGAGGATCTTGTTGCCAAGCTTAAGGCTAAAACGCTTCACGATCCAGCCCAAGTTGTACGAATGTGTAATGTGTTATTTGAGTTGCCTCTTCCCGGGCCTCATGATAAGGAAGTTAAGTTCTATGAGGCCTTGCTAAGTGCCAGGAATTGCTACGCTCATGTAGGCGGATATCAGGCCGGTAAGGAGTACAAAGTTTCGATTAAGACACTTCGTTTCTCCTTTGGCTATTTTCACAGGCTGGTTGATACGTATGCCTTATATGTAAGCGAGTGTGCGCATGCAGCATCAAAGGAAGCTGATGAAACGTAATGATGAAGCGTGTTGTTGATTAATGTAAAGAACGATAACTTAAGACGTGATTTTTCGGGTTCTTGGCCAAAAATAGTCATCCTGGTTTTGCTGATCGTTTGTGCTGACTGTTGAGTGGTTTTACAGTCCACGAACACATAAATCTGGCGATAGATCGCGTCTTGAGTACCGCCATCGCAAACGACTTGCACAAAATCAAATCAACAGTTCGTTAATCCACCGTACTTGCCGGGCAAGGCTCTCCACCCTTTCCTGCGGCAAGGCCCGTTCGGCACGAGTGATCTGGCTCAGGGTCTTCTGCTTGTGGCGAAGTTTGTGCTGCCACTTGATCAGAAACTCAGGGCTGCGGGCCTGCATCTGCAAGGGGCCGAAGTACAGTTCCTTATCGGTATAAGTCACCGGCCCGACGTGTTCGGCAACGATGATTTCGTAGTCGAAACGGCTTTCGCGCAGCACTTCCTCGCTGAGAATACGGTAGCCATTTTCCATCAACCACAGGCGCAGCGGTTGTTCGCCACCATTGGGTTGCAGGATCAGGCGTTCGCCGCCGCTGAGGTGGGCCTTGCCGTGTTCGAGGATGTCGCGGATGGTTTCGCCGCCCATGCCGCAGATGCTGATTGCGCTAATCCGGTCTTCAGGCTTGATCGCCGCCAGCCCGTTGGCCTGGCGCACGGTGATGTGCGCGTCGAGGTGGTTCTCGCGAACGGTACGTTGGGCTGCATGAAACGGCGTCAGCGCCACTTCGCCAGCCACCGCCACGGTGATTGCGCCACGGCGCATCAGTGCCACCGGCAGGTAGCCATGATCCGAGCCGATATCGGCCAGGCGCGCGCCATTGGGTATGTGAGTGGCGACGCGCTCCAGGCGCATGGACAACGTGTTCTGGTTCAACGACAACCCCTGTTCGCCACAACCGTGCGGCATGTTTGGTTGGAAAAGGGGTGCGACTCTGGCGAGCAACGTCCGGCCTGTCAAATCCCGGCGACGGAATTGCCCAGGCCCATTGGCAACCGATGGCTGCCAATGGGCCTGCGCGTTAGCCGGCCAACGTCGCGTTATCGATCACGAAGCGATACTTCACATCGCCCTTGAGCATCCGCTCGTAAGACGCGTTGATCTGATCGGCGCTGATCAGTTCGATGTCGGAAACGATGCCGTGCTCGGCACAGAAATCGAGCATTTCCTGAGTCTCGGGAATGCCGCCGATCATCGAGCCGGCAATCGTGCGGCGCTTCATGATCAGGTTGAAGACGTTCGGCGACGGGTGTGGCGAGGCGGGCGCACCGACCAGCGTCAACGCACCATCGCGCTTGAGCAACACCAGGAATGCATCGAGATCGTGCGGCGCCGCCACGGTGTTGAGGATGAGGTCGAAGCTCTTGGTGTGCGCAGCCATTTCCTCGGCATTGCGCGACACCACCACCTCATCGGCGCCAAGCGCTTTTGCCGCTTCGCGCTTGGACTCGGAAGTGGTGAAGGCGACGACATGCGCGCCCATCGCGTGGGCGAGTTTGATGCCCATGTGGCCCAAACCACCGATGCCGACCACGCCGACTTTCTTGCCGGGGCCGGCGTGCCATTGGCGCAGCGGCGAGTAAGTGGTGATGCCCGCGCACAGCAGCGGCGCGACGGCGGCCAGTTGCGCTTCGGGATGACGGATGCGCAAGACGTAGCGTTCGTGCACGACGATATTTTGCGCGTAGCCGCCGAGCGTCCAGCCCGGTGCATCCGGGGTCGGAAAATTGTAGGTGCCGATCATGCCGTCGCAGTAGTTTTCCAGGCCGGTTTCGCAGTCGTCGCAATGTTTGCAGCTGTCGACGATGCAGCCGACACCGACCAGATCGCCGACCTTGTAATCGGCGACATGCGCGCCGACGGCCGCAACGCGACCAACGATCTCGTGCCCCGGTACACAAGGAAACTGCGTGCCTGCCCACTCGGCACGCACCTGGTGCAGGTCCGAATGGCAGATGCCGCAGAAAGCGATATCGATCTGCACGTCATGCGCTGCCGGCGCGCGGCGCTCGATCTGCATCGGCTCCAGGGGTTTGTCGCCAGCGTGGGCACCATAGGCTTTTACAAGCATGGGAACATCCTCAATCGGTGTGTCGGATGGCCATTCTTGCGGTTATTCAGGATCGGGGAGTAGTGCAATCCTGTGTAATGCTTGCCTGATCCTGTGAGAAGTCGCCGTCAAAAGCGATCCAGCGTATACGGTTTGTGGTCAGGGAGATCATCGGGCTGACTGCGCGGCGAAGCCATCTGCACAATCATCTCTGCCGTCACCGCCGCCTGCGTCAGCCCCAGATGCTGATGCCCGAACGCGAGCAGCACCTTGCCGTCGCACACCTGATCGATCACCGGAAGCGAGTCCGGCAATGACGGCCGAAAACCCATCCACGGTGTGGCGTTGTCAGCACTCAGGTCCTTGCGGAACAAACCCTGACTCAATCGATGCAGTTGCCACGCGCGCTCCATGCTCGGCGGCTTCTGCAGTCCGGCGAACTCGACAGTGCCAGCCAGTCTCAGCCCTTCGCTCATCGGCGTCATGATGAACTTGCGTTCCAGCGAGGTGACGGGGAAGGGCAAGCGGTTGTGTTCGTGCGGCAACATCAGGTGATAACCGCGCTCGGTGTCCAGCGGCACTTTTTTGCCGGTGAGTGCGGCGATAAGTTTCGCCGAATGCGCACCGCAGGCGATCAGTACGCGGCGCGCTTTGAAACCTCCGCTGCCGGTGATCAACGACACGCCGTGTTCCTGCACATAACCGCCCTGGACCTGCTGTTTGACGAAACTGACGCCGCTGGCCTTGGCCGCTTCGACCAGTTCGGTCACCACGCGATACGGATCGATGAAATGCCCGGTGCGCGGGAAGAACAGGCCGCCCTGAATCCGCTCGCTGAGTTGCGGCGCGGTTTCATGCACCGCCGCGGCCTGCCAGAAATCTACGGGCACTTGTTGTTGATGCAGGCGCGTCTGGAGTGCTGCGATGGCCTGACGCGATTCGGGCTTTTCGAACACCAGCAACGAGCCGTCGACTTTCAACAGATCGGGCCGCGAGATGTCAGCGAGCAGGCGCTGCCAGGCCGCCAGACTGCTTTCATTGAGTGCGCGCAAGCCGGCGACGGTTTTGCCAAAGGGTTCTGAACGCAAATTCAGCAACAGCCGGGTGAACCAGGGCAGGGCGCGTGGCAGGTATTTCCAGTCCAGTCGCAACGGCCCCATCGGGTCCATCAGCATCGCCGGCAAGCGCTTGAGAATCGACACGTCGGCAATCGGAAAAACCTGCTCGGTCGCCAGATGCCCGGCGTTGCCGAACGAGGCGCCGTGGCCCGGTTGCTGTTGGTCGATCACCACCACGCGCAGTCCCTGGCGTGCGAGGCGCAAGGCGCAGGAAACGCCGATGATCCCGGCACCGACTACGGCGATGTCATGAGCGTTATTCGGCATGTGCAAGTGCTTCCCTGTGCCCATCGAGCAGGCGGCTCAAGTGCAGCGGATTGGCCTGTTGCAGCGCGCTGGGCAGCAGGCTGTCGGGGAAGTCCTGATAGCAGACCGGGCGCAGGAAACGCAGGATCGCCGCCGTACCGACCGACGTTGTGCGCGCATCTGACGTCGCCGGGAAAGGTCCACCGTGAACCATCGCATTGCAGACTTCCACGCCCGTAGGCCAACCGTTGACCAGCAGCCGTCCGGCTTTGCGCTCCAGTATCGGCAACAGTGCGCGGGCCTGCTCAAGGTCGGCGTCATCAAGGTGCAGGGTGGCGGTCAACTGGCCTTCCAGTTGCTCGGTGACCTGACGGATTTCATCATCGCTGGCGCATTGCACAATCAACGCCGCCGCACCAAAAGTCTCGGCTTGCAGGTTGTGATCGGCGAGGAAATCGGCGGCATCAGTGACGAATAGATGCGCCTGACCCTGGTTCGGGCCGCTGCCGATCTGCCCCTGCGCGGCAATGTGCGCAGCGCTGTTTTCGGTCAGCGTATTCACTGCCGATTCGTAGGCCTTGAAGATCCCCGGGGTGAGCATCGTCTGCGCTGCTTGACGTTTTATCTGCTCAGCGGTGGCCTCAATGAAACTGTCCAGCGCAGGCCCCTTGCATGCAATCACCAAGCCCGGATTGGTACAGAACTGCCCTGCACCCAACGTCAGCGAGCCAACAAATCCTTCGGCCAGTGCCCGCGCACGGTTGTGCAACGCCGCCGGGAACAGCAGCACCGGATTGATCGAACTCATTTCCGCGTACACGGGAATTGGTTCGGCCCGAACCTGCGCCGCTTGCAGCAACGCCAGACCACCACTGCGCGAACCGGTGAAGCCCACGGCTTTGATGCGCGGGTCGCTGACCAGCGCAATACCGACTTCACGCCCGGAACCGTACAGCAACGAAAACACGCCTTCCGGCAAACCGCAGGCCTTGATCGCCCGGGCGATTGCGCCACCGACCAGCTCGCTGGTGCCGGGATGCGCGCTGTGTGCCTTGACCACAACCGGGCAACCGGCAGCCAATGCCGAAGCGGTATCGCCTCCGGCCACCGAAAACGCCAGGGGGAAATTGCTCGCGCCAAATACGGCCACCGGTCCCAGGGGAATCTGCCGTTGGCGCAAGTCCGAACGTGGCAGCGGCTGCCGTTGCGGTTGCGCAGTGTCGACGCGCACGTCCAGCCATTCACCGGCACGCACGGTGCGCGCGAACAGGCGCAATTGCTGGCACGTGCGGCGACGTTCACCCTGCAAGCGCGGGCGTGGCAGGCCGGTTTCGGCGTGGGCACGCTCGATCAATTCATCGCCGAGGGCTTCGATTTCCTCGGCAATGCTTTGCAGAAATTCGGCACGGCCACTGAGGGTTGTTTCGCGGTAAGCGTCGAGCGCCGCCGAAGCCAGCGCGCAAGCCTGTTCGACATGCTCGGCCGATCCACCGGCATACGCCGGCTCCAACACAGCGTCGGTGGCCGGGTCGATCCCTCGAATGGCTGCGCGATTGCCCGCGACAGTGTGCTGCCCGATCAACATATGGCCCGTCAGAGTCATGGTCTGTTCCTGATAAAAGAAGTGATGCCTGCCGTGAGGTAATTACCTCGCGGCAGGCGAAAGCATGGTTCAGGCGAAGTTCTGCTCGGCTGACCAGTTCTCGTACCAGTGACGGAACAGCGAATACTGCTTCTCGGCATAACGTCGTTGCGAATCGCTCAGCGCATCGGTTTCGTTGAAGTGCAGGGTGTATTCCTTGTCGCCGTTGAGCACCATCAGATGCTTGTAATACAGCACCAGATCGCAGCCTTCATCGAACGACGACAGCACGACCAGTGCCGACTCCAACTCACGCGCCTGACGTCGTGCCTTCGCATCACCCTGGGCCGCTTTCTTGCTCAGTGCTACCAGTTGCAGCACTTCGCGGGGCAGGGCGTTGCCGATCCCGGTGATCGCGCCGGTGGCGTTGCAGTTGACGAAACCGTGCACCACTTGCGTATCGACGCCGACCATCAAGGTCACGCTATCGTCCTTGGAGGTGATGTTTTCAGCGGCGTAACGCAGGTCGGCGCCACCGCCGAATTCCTTGAAACCAATCAGGTTCGGGTATTCGCGACGCAGTTCGAAAAACAGCTCGGCGCGGGTGGCGAAGCCGTAGTAAGGGCTGTTGTAGATCACCGCCGGCAAGTTCGGCGCCGCTTGCAGGATCGCCGCGAAGTGGGCTTTCTGCGCAGCCGCCGAAGCACCCCGGGACAGTACGCGGGGAATCACCATCAGACCCTGCGCGCCGACTTCTGCCGCGTGCGCTGCATGGGCGACCGCTTCGCGAGTGTTGACTGCGCCGGTCCCGACAATCGTTGGAATCCCCGCCGCGACCAAGCGCGCCACGCCTTCCTGACGCTCGGCTTCGGTAAGCAGCGGCCAGTCACCCATGGAGCCGCAATAGACCACGGCACTCATGCCGATATCGATCAGCTCGCGACCCTTGGCCACCAGCGCATCGAAGTCCGGTTTGCGCTGGGCGGTGCACGGGGTCATCAGGGCCGGCATGCAACCGGTGAAGATGTTGTCGCTCATTGTTTTAACTCCTTGGCACATCATTCAAATTGAGGTGAAAAGTCCGCGCGGCAGCTCAGATGCCCCACGCGAACGGATCTGCTTCGTCGATCAGCAAGGTGCTGTCGGCGGTCATGTAGGCGCGGCCGGTGATGAACGGCCGGATGCGCTCGCCTTGCCATTCGTAGCGACCTTCGAACTGGCTGCCGGTGATGCTTGCCTGCACCCAGCGTGCGCCGGCTTGCAGCTTGTCGTCGGCGGCGAGGCAGGCGAGTTTGGCGCTGGTGCCGGTGCCGCACGGGGAGCGGTCGTAGGCTTTGCCGGGGCACATGACGAAGTTGCGGCTGTCGGCGTTGGCGTCATCGGCGAACAGTTCGATGTGGTCGATAACGGCGCCGTCTTCACCATGGATGCCTTGGTCTTCGAGGGCTTTGAGCATCGCCCAGGTGTAGGCGGTGAGGTGCTCGACGTTGTCCATGGAAAGCGTCTGGCCGTGCTCGGAGACGAGGAAAAACCAGTTGCCGCCGTAGGCGATATCACCGAATACCCGGCCGAATCCCGGAACATCCACCGGCACCTGTTTGCGGTGCCGATAAGCCGGGACGTTGCCCAGCGTGACGGATCCGTCGTCATGCAACGTGGCGCTGACCGCGCCGACCGGGGTGTCGATCTTGTGGGTGCCCGGGGCGATTTTCCCCAGATACTGCAGCGAGTTGATCAGGCCGATGGTGCCGTGGCCGCACATGCCCAGATAACCGGCGTTGTTGAAGAAGATCACTCCGCACGTGGCATCCGCCGAGACCGGCTCGCAATACAGCGCACCGACCAGCACGTCGTTGCCGCGCGGTTCCAGCAGGCAGGCGCGGCGCCAGGCGTCATGCTGATTGCGCAGGGCATCGCGCTTTTCCACCATGCTGTTGCCGGGCAGATCGGGGAAACCATTCATTACCAGGCGCGTGGGTTCACCGCCGGTGTGGGAATCAATGACGTGTACGCGTTTCATGAGTGTGTCCCGTTGGGTGATTTCAGTAGGCGCCGGCAGGGCGCGCAGACACGGTCGAGGCGGGGGCGGCGACTTCGCTTTCTTCATCGTCCTCCTCCAGACGTACCAGGTGCGCCGGCACTCCAGTCGCGGCGCCCCAGTAATAGATGCCGGTTGCGCAAGCAGCGACGACGATTGTGTCGAACGGATGAGCGAGGATGCCCAGGCCACCGAAAGTGCCGAGTTTCGACAGCACGATGGTCACCGCGTAGAAGGCGATCAGCCACGCCGAGGAGCGCACCTGGCTGAGCAGATTGAGGTGAGCAGTCGGCACGAAACGACCGCAGAGCAGGTACACGACGAACATCAGGATTTGCAGGCCGAGCAACCACGACACCGTGCTCCAGCCCGACCAGTAAACGATCAGCGCGGCGATGATGAACGACACCGGCCCGAGCACGCCCATGCACTTGACCCGGAACGGGCGCGGCATGTTCGGTGCATTGCGGCGCAACGCGGCCACGGAAACCGGCGCTACGGCGTAGCTCAATACCAGTGCGGCGGAAACCACATTGATCAACGCTTCCCACGACGGGAACGGCAGGGTCCAGAACACCGACAGGGCGAAGGTCAGCCACAGCGCCGGACGCGGGATGCCGGACTTCTCATCGATGTGGGTAAAGACTTTGAAGAAGGTTCCGGTCTGCGCCCAGCCGTAGATCACGCGCGGGGTGGCGTTCATGTAGATGTTGCCGCAACCGCTCGGCGAGATCACTGCGTCGGCGACGACCAGATACGCCAGCCAGCCGACGCCCAGCGCCAGCGCGATGTCGCGATACGGCAGGGCAAATTCCTTGCTGATGCCAGCCCAGCCGTTGGCGAGCATTTCCGTCGGAATGCTGCCGAGGAACGCCATTTGCAGCAGCACGTAGATCAGGGTCGAGAGCAGCACCGAAAGGATCAGCGCGATGGGAATGGTGCGCTGCGGATTTTTCACTTCGCTGGCCACCGAGATGATCGGCGTCAGGCCCAGATACGCGAAAATGACGCCACCTGCCGACACTGCCATCTCCACACCGGACAAGCCGAACGGCGCGAAACCTTGCACCTGGAAGTTAGCCGGTTTGAAGAAGGTGAACAGCACACCAATCACCAGCAGCGGCACGATGAACTTGAACACGCTGATCAGGTTGTTGGCCTTGGCGAAGGTCTTCACGCTGCGATAATTGAGCAGGAAAAACACACAAAGCAGGGCGAACTGGAGCATCCAGCCGAGCATGGTCGGGTCGCCGCTGCCAGCCTTGGTCAGGCCGGGAAACCACGCTGCTGCGTATTGGCGCGAGGCAACCACTTCGATCGCCACCAGACTGGAAAAGGCGATCAGCGTGATGAAACCCATCAGGTAACCCAGCAGCGGCCCGTGCGAGTAGACCGGGTAACGCACCACGCCGCCGGCACGTGGCAATGCCGCGCCCAGTTCGCAGTAGACAATGCCCAGCAACAACACGGCAAAACCGCCCAGCAGCCAGGAGAGAATTCCCGCCGGCCCGGCAATCGCGGACACATGACTGGCCGCGAACAACCAGCCGGAACCGAAAATCGCTCCTAGCCCGATAAATGTGAGGTCGATCAGTGAAAGCTGTTTTTTGAACTTGCCTTGGCCTGACATGGCATCGCCTTCTTGTGAGTTATTGGATAGGCAGTTGTGTCACTGGGACGGCCAGACTTTGAACCGATCGCCAGGTCGGCGATTGATGTTTTGCTTCGGGATCGATGACGAAATCAGCACAATTGCGTAGAACAAACGTGCCGCTCGACAGGCCTTTGACGATGCTGCAATCTGCACGCGACGGCCGCAGCGCGGACACTTGGCCGATTGATCAGCAGGGGAGACTTTCGATGCAAAGCGCGTTTTCGATCCTGGCCCAGGGTCATGACGGTCATCGTCCTCAGACGCTTGCAGAGCTGTTGGCCGGCGCAGCGCTGCTGTTGCCGATGCTCGACGTGATCCCCAATGCGGCGATTTTCATCAAGGACATGCAGGCACGTTATGTGTTGGCCAACCGCACGCTGGTGCAGCGTTGCGGCCTGAAGGACTTGCGCCCGTTGCTCGGCAAAACCAGCGCGCAGGTGTTCCCGGCGCAACTGGGGCCTGGTTACACCGAGCAGGATCGCAAGGTGCTGGAGGAAGGGTTTGTGCTGGAGGATCAGCTTGAACTGCACCTGTATGGCAGCCGTGAGCCCGGCTGGTGCCTGACTCATAAACAGCCGCTGTACAACCGCGATGGCGAGATCATCGGCCTCGCAGGCATTTCGGTCGATCTGCAATCGGCCAGTGAAACCCACCCGGCGTTCCAGCGACTGGCTGCTGTCGACGAGCACATTCGCGCGCATTTCAATCGGCGCGTGACCCTCGGCGAGCTGACTAAAATCGCCGGTATTTCAGTCGCGCAACTGGAGCGCTACTGCAAGCGCGTGTTTCACCTGACGCCACGGCAGATGATCCAGAAAGTGCGCCTGGAGCACGCCCATCGCCTGCTGCACACCGACCTGCCGATCACCGACGTTGCATTGCAGTGCGGCTACACCGATCACAGTGCCTTCACTCGCCAGTTCAAGGCCTCGACCGGCTTCACCCCCCGCCAATATCGCCAAGCCACCTCACCCCTGTAGGAGCTGCCGCAGGCTGCGATCTTTTGATCTGTCTTTTTAAAAACAACATCAAAAGATCGCAGCCTGCGGCAGCTCCTACAGGGGATATTCAGGCGAGGATGGTGAGCCATGCCGACAGCAGCAGTAACAGCGCCAGGACTGCGTTCATGCGCTTGAACGCTTGCGGTGTTCCGATCAATCGTCTGCTGCCCACGCCAAGCAGCGCCCAGAGCGTCATGCACGGCAAAGACACCAACAGGAACGCCAGTGACAACACCAACAACTGCAGCGTCTTGTCGCCGCCGCCGAGAAATACGCTGACCACCGCCACGGCCATCATCCACACCTTGGGGTTGACCAGTTGCAGCATGGCCGCACCGACAACGCTGATGCCTTTTTCTTGCGTATCCGCCGGGTTCAGCGATGGCGGTGCACTGCGAAAGATCTGCCATGCCAGCCAACTCAACCAGAGCACACCGCCCCAGGCCATGGCTTGCTGCACACGTGGAAAGCGCAGCAATGTTTCGCCGGCGCCGAGACCCACCACCAGAACGATCAATGCAGCTGCCGCGCACGCACCAAAAATAATCGGTAGCGTGGCGAGCAAACCTTGGCGCGAGCTGTGGCTCAACACGAGGATGTTGGTCGGCCCCGGCGTGATCGAAGCAACGAAAGCAAACAGCAGGAAGGGCAACAATGACGCCATGATTCGGATTCCCTGAGAGTCAAAACAGGAAGCCATGATCGTCAGTTGGCGGGCGTCAGTCTGGAAGGTTTGAGCAGCGCTTGCGGTAGTCCGCCGGTGTCAGTTGGTAAGCGCGGCGAAACCAGCGGCCCAAGTGACTTTGATCGGCAAAACCGAGCACGCTGGCAACCTGCGCCGGTGTTTCACCGCGTGCCAGCAACTGCCGTGCCTTGGCCAAACGAAGCTGGATCAGGTAAGCGTGCGGCGCGAGACCGAAAGCTGCCTTGAAGGCACGGCTCAGACGAAAACGATCCACCCCGCAAACGCGCGCGAGGTCATCGAGACCAATGTCTTCATAGGTATGCGCATGCAGATAATCCCGCGCCACTTGGGCCACCATCGGCAGACGCGGATCGAAATCCTGACGCCTGCGCCAGGCGAGATGGCCAGTGAGCGAGCCCAGCAGGCCATCGATGGCGGTTTGGCGAACGATGCGCAAGTCGCCGTCATGCAGTGCGTGGAAGGCCTGATGAATGGCGGTGGCCAGACGCGAGTCCTGGCTCAAGGTGTCGGCAAAACCGGGCTGGCTGTCGGACGGCGCGTCTTCGAACAGTGCGTGCATTTCGCGCTCCAGCCAATGCGGGTCGAGGTACAGCATCGAATAGGTAAAGCCGTCCTCGGTTGGCGCATGGCCATCGTGAATCTCTCCCGGTTCCAGCAAGATTGCCTGGCCTGGCGTACTGCGATGGCGCACGCGGCGGCAATTGAACTGCTGAACGCCTTGCTCAGTCACTCCGACGAGAAAGCTGTCATGCCAATGCGGGTCGTAGGCATGCCCTTCAAAGTGAGCGCGAATCGATTCAATCCCGGTATCGACATCCTGGGACAGATCGATCCAGTTGCGTTTATCCACGGAAGGCTCCAGGGCTCGGCTTTGAAAAATGCGGCCTCATAAAATACCGCGCAATGCAGGTGGACGTTTAGAAGATTTGTGCAGAAAGGCCAGGGCAAACGGCTAGACTCAACGGCACACGACCCTTTAGCGACAGGTGCAACACAATGATCGACCGACGCTCGCTCTGGGTCCTGTATACCCTGATCACCCTTAGCCTGACGCTGACCGCAGGCTGCTCGAACCGTAAGCATTATCCACCCTCAGGCGTCGGCGACAGCTGTTATGCCAAAGCGTTGCCGACTGTGGGCGAGGGTGGTCTGGCATGGGGCTCCAGCCTGAACATGGCGCGACAGAAATCGATGAACAACTGCATCCGCTACGCCGGACGCTCCGGAGGCACGCCGAATACCTGTCAAGTGGTGTTGGCCAAGTGCAAATAGCCTGATCCACAAAGTCCCTTCGCCCACCGACGCCCGCGCGGCCCAGTTGCACCTGACTGATCTGGGCCGCGAGATTCTCGCCCCGCTGGAAAAAGCTTCCCGCGAACAGATTGTCGCCATGCTCGAACGCTTGCCCGAGCCACAGCAAAAACAACTGCTTGGCGCCATGACCCAGGCCTGGGCGCGGACGTTGTGATCTTTCCTTAACCCTGCTGCGTGAACAGAAAGCGCGGAATTGCAGGCGAAAAAAAACCGCCTTTGCGGGGCGGTTCTTTTTGTAAACCTCGGTTTGCGGCCGGGGTTTGGAGCTTCACTAGCTGCTCCGACGTGCACTTATGGTATGAGCCTTTGTGCGTTCTTGCAATGAAGAATTTGTTTTCAACTGGTTTATTTGTTGTGAGTTAATCGAAAGAAAAGCTGACGGAAATAACATTTTACAATGGCTGGGAATTACTCTGCCTAGAACCTGGGATTTGAGAGGTATGATGACGCCGCTCTCATGTTTGTGTATCGGTGAGGTTTGGCTGGCACTTAACGATTTCATGCCCTCTGACACGGTTTTGCACCCGTGCCGGAATGATGGGTCGGAGGGGATCCAACCGGCCGCCTCACTAGCTGCTCCGACGTGCAGCCGAAAGCAGGCATGATCCGGTAAGTCTGCTGGAGGTTTGGCCCCCTAGCCTGGAGGCCAAAACGTATGAAGCATTTGCTGCGTACGCTGAGCCTCGTATGGAGATCGTTTAAAGCATTGAGCTTTTACGAATTCCTGCGAGACCACTTTGACGATCTGAAGTAACGAACGTCCCAGTGGGGAAAACCCGTTTCAGTCTTATGCTGAAACGGGTTTTTTTGTTGTGTAAAACTGTCAAAAGTAGGAATTGTCTTTTTCGCAGTCTTTGCCAGCGCCGAACAGCGCAGCCAACGCCCCCGCGCCTGACCCTCCCTGTAGGAGCTGCCGCAGGCTGCGATCTTTTGATGTTGTTTTTAAAAAGACAGGATCAAAAGATCGCAGCCTGCGGCAGCTCCTACAGGGATCGGCTTAAGCTAATGCGAAAAAGATATTGGATTGGTTTTTTTAAGATCGTTTAGTTTTGTCGCAACGACGAATCAACGCATCAAACCGATAGACCCCCGATTGCCATGACGGCACACGCTGAATCGATCACAGGTTCTTCAGGTTTGATTCACACGGGAGTGAATCATGCCGCATGCCCTCGATATCACCACGTTGCCGACGCTCGACCTTTCGTTGTTCGACGGCACCGCGCAACAGCGCTACGAATTTCTTGAAAACCTGCGCCACGCCGCTCGCGATGTCGGTTTTTTCTATCTGACCGGACATGGCATCGACAGCACATTACTCAAGCAAGTGCAGGATCACGCCCGGCAATTTTTTGCCTTGCCCGACAGCGAGAAAAACGCCGTCGGCATGATCAACTCGCCACACTTTCGCGGCTACAACCGCGCCGCTTCGGAAATCACCCGTGGCCAACCCGATCAACGCGAACAGTTTGATCTGGGCGCCGAACGTGAAGCCTTGCCATTAGACGCGGACAGCCCGTTCTGGGCGCGGTTGCAAGGCCCCAATCAATGGCCGGCGGCATTGCCGGAACTCAAACCCTTGCTGCTCGACTGGCAACAGGCGATGACGCGCATGTCCTTGCATCTGCTGCGCGCCTTCGCTCAGGCACTGTCGTTACGGGCCGATGCGTTTGATCAGTTGTACGGCGACAAACCCAACGAACACATCAAGCTGATGCGTTATCCCGGCCAGTCCGCCGGGGCAAGCCATCAAGGCGTTGGCGCACACAAGGACTCCGGGTTCCTCAGCTTTCTGCTGCAAGACCAGCAGGCCGGTCTGCAAGTCGAGGTCGAAGAGGGGCGCTGGATCGATGCGCTGCCTCGGGAAAACACTTTGGTGGTGAATATTGGCGAATTGCTTGAACTCGCCAGCAACGGCTACTTGCGCGCCACGGTGCATCGGGTGGTTTCACCGCCCGAAGGCAGTGAGCGCCTGTCCATCGCCTTCTTCCTCGGCGCACAACTCGACGCCACAGTGCCGCTGTATCCGCTGCCGACGGCGTTGTTGCGCGAGGCGCGCGGGCCAGCGAGTGATCCGCTCAATCCATTGTTTCGCGATGTCGGCTGGAACTACCTCAAGGGGCGTTTGCGCTCGCATCCGGATGTCGCGCAACGCTTCTATGCCGACGCGCTGCTGCCACCTGTGCCGGTGCGTAAAACCGCCTGATTGATCACTCGCTCAAGGACTCTCGACATGTTGAAACAAGCAGGTTTGACCCTGGCCGTCCTCGGCGCACTGGTGACATCGTTCGGTGCGCAGGCGCTGGAACCGTTGCGCGTGGCTGCCGACCCGGTGCCCCACGCGCAGATACTCGCGTACATCCAGAAAATCGATCCGCAACTCAACCTGAAGATCATCGAAATCCCCAACGGCGTGAACTCCAACGAGCTGCTGGTGCACGGTGATGTCGACGCCAATTACTTCCAGCATCTGCCGTACCTGAAGTCCCAGGAACAGGCCCTCGGTGAGAAACTGGCAGTGGCGGCCACGGTGCATATCGAGCCGCTGGGGATTTACTCACGCCGCTACAAAAGCTTCGCCGAGGTACCGGCAAAAGGCACGGTCGCCGTGCCCAACAACGTCACCAACCTGAGCCGCGCGCTGTATCTGCTGCAGGACAACGGCCTGATCAAGCTCAAACCCGGCTTCAACGATCCGGCCGCCGATCAGGCAACGCCCAAGGACATCGCCGAAAACCCGAAACAGCTGAAGATCCTCGAAATCGAATCGCCGCAGATTCCACGCTCGCTGGACGACGTCGATCTGGCGGTGATCAACGGCAACTACGCGCTTGATGCCGGACTGGTACCGGCCAAGGATGCGCTGGGGCTGGAGAAGGCCGAGCACAATCCTTACGCGAATATTCTGGTGACCACGCCGAAGCTGGAAAACGACCCACGCATCGCGCAACTGGCCAAGGATCTGACCTCGCCGCAAGTGGCGAAGTACATCACCGATAACTTCGCCGGTTCGGTGATTCCGGTGGCGGGCGGCAAGCCATGATCAGCGTCGAGCAGTTGAGCAAGACCTATCCATCGGCGTCGCAACCGGCGCTCGATCAAGTCTCGCTGAGTATTCCCGATGGCGCCGTCTACGGGATTCTCGGGCGCAGCGGGGCGGGTAAATCGACGCTGCTGCGTTGCCTCAATCTGCTCGAACGCCCGGACAGCGGGCGGATTCTGCTGGATGGCGTTGACCTGATGACGCTCTCCGCCAGCGACTTGCGCACGCAACGCCAACGCATCGGCATGATCTTCCAGGGCTTCAACCTGCTGCATTCGCGCAATGTCTTCGACAACATCGCCGTGCCGCTGGAAATCGCCAGTGTCGGCAAACCTTGGCGCCATGTGCGGGTGCGCGAGCTGCTGGAACTGGTCGGCTTGAGCGACAAGGCACAGGCTTTCCCTTCGCAATTGTCCGGCGGCCAGAAACAGCGCGTGGGGATTGCCCGGGCGTTGGCTGCGGAGCCGGCGTATTTGCTGTCGGACGAAGCGACCAGCGCCCTCGACCCGGAAACCACGGCGTCGATTCTCGAGCTGTTGCGCGATATCAATCGGCAACTCGGCCTGACCATTGTGCTGATCACCCATGAACTCGACGTGGTCAAATCGATCTGCGATCACGCCGCGTTCATGGCCAACGGCCGGCTGGTCGAAGCCGGTCCGGTACCGCGTCTGATGGCTGACCCACAATCGAGCCTGGGCAGTTCGCTGCGCCCGACCTGCGGGTTACCGCTGGGGCATGCGGCGCCGGGGCTGAGTTTCCTCAAACAGTACGGCGTACGGGCGGCGCAATCATGAACCGCTCGATCGACTGGCATGAAATCCTCCAACTGGTGCTCAACGCCACCGGTGAAACCCTGTACATGGTGTTGCTCGCCGGGCTGTTCACGCTGCTGATCGGTTTGCCGCTGGGCGTCTTGCTGTTTATCAGTCGGCGCAGCGGGCTTTACCCGATGCCACGTCTGAATGCGGCGCTGAGTGCCTTGGTCAATCTCGGCCGCTCATTGCCGTTCGTGGTGATGTTGATTGCGCTGATCCCGCTGACCCGCTTGGTGGTCGGTACAACCTTGGGCAGTACCGCCGCCGTGGTGCCGATCACCATCGGTGCGTTTCCGTTTTTCGCCCGCATCGTTGAAAACGCCCTGGACGAAGTCGACAAGGGGCGCATCGAAGCGATCCTCGCCATGGGCGGCGACATCGGCCATGTGATCTTCAAAGTGCTGTTGCCCGAAGCACTGCCGGCGTTGCTTGCCGGGATCACGTTGACGCTGGTGATGCTGATCGGATTCTCCTCGATGGCCGGGGTGATCGGTGGCGGTGGGCTCGGTGATCTGGCAATCCGTTACGGCTATCAGCGCTTCAACAATGAAGTCATGGTTGCCACCGTCGTGGTGTTGATCATCCTCGTTCAAGGCGTGCAGAGCCTGGGCGATCGATTGGTGCGTTCGCTGGCTCATCGCCGCTAAGGAAATTTATGAGTGCGCCTGTCGCTGTGGCCTGCGAGCCGCTGATTCGTGTGCGTGAGCTGAGCAAGTCGTTTGCTTCGAATCGGGCGCTGGACGGCGTCAGCCTGGATATTTATCCCGCCGAAGTGGTGGCGTTGCTCGGGGCCAACGGCGCGGGCAAGTCGACTCTGGTGAAAATTCTCGCGGGCAGCCAGACCGCCGATGCTGGCGAGATCAGCGTCGACGGTCAGCCTCGGCATTTCAGCTCGCCGTTGTCAGCGCGCAGGGTCGGCATCGTCGCCGTGCATCAGCAGATCAACGAAGGCATCGCACCGGGTTTGAGTGTGGCGGAGAACCTCCTGCTCGATGAGTTGTGCAAGCCTGGCGCGGATTTCTGGCTCAACCGCAAACGCCTGCTGGCACGCGCCGCGAGCATTGCGGCCGGCCTCGGTCTGACCTTGCCGCTGGAGCAGCCGATCGAACACCTCGGTCAGGCCGAACGGCAATTGGTCGTCCTGGCCCGAGCCTTTGCTTTGCAGCCGCGACTGCTGATTCTCGATGAGCCGACGGCGGCGTTGTCCGATGCCGAAGCGCAGCGCTTGTTCGCCCTGATCGACACCTTGCGCGGTCGTGGCGTGGCGATTGTTTACATTTCTCATCGCCTGTCCGACCTGCAACGTGTGGCGGATCGCGCCATCGTCCTGCGTGATGGACGGCTGGCCGGTGAGTTCACCGCGCGGCAGTTGCCCGAGGCGGTCACCGCCATGCTCGGCCAGGCGCTGCAAGCGCATACCTACACGCCGCGCGTGGCGGGGCAGCAAGTGGTGCAGTTGCACGGACTGAAAGTCCTGCCGCGCACGAAAAGCTTCGATCTGATGCTGCATGAAAACGAAGTCGTGGTGCTGACCGGGTTGTTGGGCGCCGGTAAAACCGAGATCGCCGAAGTCTTGTTCGGTCTGCGTCAAGCGGCGTCGGGCAGGCTGCAAGTGGATGGCGTTGAAGGGTTCGCCAGGTCGCCACGCGAGGCGATTCAGCGCGGTGTGTTCTTTGCCGCCGAAGACCGTGCCAGCCAGTCGCTGGTGCCTGACTTCTCCCTGCGTCGCACGCTGACCTTGCCGTTTCTTGAGCGTTTTACCCGTGGTGGCTTCATCCGCAATCGCGCTGAAGCCGCAGCAGTCGAGGCGCAAGTGGCGTCGCTCGGCATCAAGACCGCCGGCATCGATGTGCCGATGACCGCGCTGTCTGGCGGCAATCAACAAAAAGTCGTGCTCGGCCGGTGGTTGCTCGGCGAGGGGCGGGTATTGATCCTCGATGAGCCGTTCCAGGGCGTCGACGTGCGTGCGCGTCGCGAGATCGGCCAACTGCTGCGCGACAACGCCCACGGCCGCGCGACATTGGTGATTTGCGCCGATGTCGATGAAGCCCTCGAGATTGCCGATCGAATCCTGCTGGTGCGTGATCACGCGGTGGTCGCCGAATACCCGCGCGCGGGCCTCAATCGCGCCGAGCTGGTCAGCGCCCTGGCCGGCAGCGATGTCTTTGAAAAACCCCCTCAAGCCACGCCAAGGAGCAGAGCGAGTGCCTGATTCGAGTTCACTGTTATCGACCCGCGCGGCACCTGCCGAACGTCTGCTGCAAGCGCTGATCCGCTATGGCCTGCTGTGGTTGCTGGCGCTGATCGTGGTGTTTTTCAGTTTTGCCGAGCCTGCCTTCCTGCGCGTCGGCAATCTGTTCAGCATCCTGCAATCGGTGTCGATCGTGGCGCTGCTGGCGCTGGGTGTGACGCTGACCATGGCGGTCGGCGGCCTCGACCTGTCGATTGGCGCGGTGGCGGCGATGAGTCTGATGATCGCCAGTTACGTGATGGTCGTACTCGGCTGGGGCGCCGTGCCGGCGGTGCTGATCAGCCTGGCGGGCGGCGCGCTGGTCGGGCTGCTCAACGGCTGGCTGATCGTCAAACTGCGGGTGCCGGACATTCTCGCGACGCTCGGCAGCATGTTTCTGGTGATCGGTGTGCAGTTGATTCCCACGGGCGGGCGCTCGATTGCGGTGGGCATGACTTTGCCCAACGGTGAAGAAACCGAAGGGACGTTCAGCGCCGCGTTCCTCGCTCTGGGTCGCGGGCGGCTGTGGGACGTGGTGCCGATTCCGGTGCTGATCACCGCTGTGGTGGCTGTTGCGGTGTGGCTGTTTCTCGAACGTACGCGCATTGGCCGGTTGTTCTATGCGATTGGCGGCAACGAGCAGGCGGCGCGGCTGGCCGGTGCGCCGGTACAGCGCTTCAAGTTGCTGGCGTACGTGCTCTCGGCAGTGCTGGCGTCACTCGGTGGGCTGTTGCTCGCGGCGCGCCTGGGCCGTGGCGATGTCAGTTCCGGTAACGGCCTGGTGCTGGATGCACTGGGCGCGGCGCTGATCGGTTTTGCCGTGCTCGGCGCCAAGAAACCCAACGCGTTTGGCACCCTCGTCGGCGCGCTGCTGGTGGCGTCGTTGCTCAATGGCCTGACCATGCTCAACGCGCCGTATTACGCACAGGATTTCGTCAAGGGACTGGTGCTGGTGCTGGCCCTGATGTTCACCTTCGGCCTCGCGCATCGAGCGCGCTGAGCCGCCTCCATTCAAGGAAGTTGTATGCACGGTTCAATCAAACAGTTTGCCCGCCATTGCCTCGCGGCGGCGGTGCTTTCGACGTTGGCGCTGGGCGCGCAAGCCAAGGCATTGCCTGGCGCACCGGCGCCGTTCGATAAAGGTCAGGTGCAGATTGCGCTGGTGGGTTATCTGTTTTCCGGGGACTTTCCCGAGGCGTATCTGCGCGGCGTGGAAAAACAGACTGAAGCGTTGGGTGCGAACTTGCGCGTGTTCGATGCGCGGCAGCAGGCGGCGAGTCAGGGCGAGATGATCGATCAGGCGGCCGATCTCGGTGTCGACGGGATCATCGTGCAATTGGGTCTGGCGGAAACCCTCAAAGGGCCGATTGACCGGGCCATCGCCAAAGGCATCAAGGTCGTCGCCTTCGATGTCGATCTGAACACGCCGCAAGTGACGCAAGTCGAGCAGGATCACCATGCCTTGGCGCGTCTGGCACTGGATCAAGCGGTGAAGGACAACGGCACGCGTTTCGATGCCGGTTATGTGTACATCAGCGGTTTCACGCCGATGGAGCGCCGTGACGAGATCTGGAGTCAGGTCAAGCAGGCCAACCCGGGAATCATCGAGAAGGCACGGTTCGGCACACTGAATCCGCCGATTGCCAACTCGGTGGCGGATCAGGCCAGTGCGGTGCTGCGGGCGAATCCGGGGATCAGCGTGATTTTTGCGCCGTTCGACGAGTTTGCCAAAGGCGCGAAGATTGCCGTGGACGAAGCCGGGCTGGCGCGCAAGGTGAAAATTTACAGCGCCGATATTTCCACGGCCGACATCCAGATCATGAAAGAGCCGGACAGCGCCTGGGCCGCGACGGCAGCGGTCAATCCGCAAGTGGCCGGGGCGATCAGTGTGCGCAGTCTGGCGATGTTGATTGCCGGGGAAAACCCTGGCCATCAGGTGCTGGTGCCGCCGACGTTGATCACTCGCCAGCAACTGCTGGACCTGGACGTGAAAAATGTCCGCGACCTCGCGCAGAAACTCCCGGCCTTCGGCGACACCGCCAACGTCGCGCGGGCGCCATGGATTCCCGTGGCTAACTAAAACAGCACCCTGTGGGAGCTGGCTTGCCAGCGATAGCGGTGTTTCAGCCGATAGAGATATAGACTCGACAGGCCTCATCGCTGGCAAGCCAGCTCCCACAAGGGCGGGTTGAGTCATAGAATTTACGGCTGATTTGCATTGGCGAAATCTGGAGAACACATGCACAACAAGGCTGCGCGCCTGCGCAAAAGCCGTTTGCCGAGTGCCGATCCGCTGTTCGGCGCACGACTGCCGCCGGGGCAAGTGCTGACGGAGCGCTTTCCGATTCTGCACGAAGGCGCAGTGCCGCAATACGATCTTGCTGATTGGTCGCTACGCCTGTTTGGCACGCTCGAACAGTCGATCAAGTTGCGTTATGCCGACCTGCTGGCAATGCCGCAACGGCAGTTGCAATGCGACATTCATTGCGTCACGCGCTGGTCGAAGTTCGACACCCAATGGAGTGGGGTGCATCTGCAGGATCTGTTGCAAGTACTGAAAATCCAGCCCAAGTCAGCCTTCGTCATGGCCCACGCTGACCACGATTACCAGACCAATCTGCGACTCGACGATCTGTTGCACCCGGACAGCCTGTTGGCCACCCATTACCACGGCCAACCGCTGACCGCGCAACACGGCTGGCCGTTGCGTCTGGTGGTCGCCGGCCGGTATTTCTGGAAGAGCGCAAAATGGTTGCGCGGTCTTGAATTTGTCGAGCATGAACAACCGGGTTTCTGGGAGCAGAACGGCTTTCACCTGCACGCCGATCCGTTTGCCGAACAGCGTTTCAGCGGTGATGAACTGGACATTGCCGAAGATGCCTGGCGGGACAAAGAGTTCGACTAAGCGCCCGCCTCGTAATGCGATCAACTGTGGGAGATTCTATGGTTGAGGGGAAGCCCTCAACCTCCCTTCGGCTGGTATTCGCTTTGCCCCTTCAGCAGCGCGAATACCACTCGCGCAAGCTTGCGAGCCAATATCACCAGCGCCTGTGTCGTACTGAACCCACGGTTTCTTTGCTCCTCGTAGAAGCTTTTCCAAGCCGGTGTACGGCTGGCCGACATGGCTGCGTTATGGAGCAGTCGCCGGGCCTCTGGGTCTCCGCGTTTGGTCAGGCTCCGGCGACCGTCCTTTTGTCCTGACTGCGACACGCGCAAATCCATCCCCAAAAACGCAATAAATGCATCCGCGTTTTTGAAGTCGCCCCGCTGAAATGTTGCGATCAAACGGGCTCCGGTCAAAAAACCAATACCTTCAACTTTTGTGCAGCGCTTCAGATCTGCGAGCAGCCCAGCCTCTTTTAATTGATCGTTGATCATCTTCTCGACCAATGTTTCGAGCCTCTGCATTGAGGCCACTTGCTCAGCAAACGCGCTTTTGAGCAGCGGTTCATTCGCCCAGCTTTGCACCAGACCAACCCGTGCCTGAACCAGCGCTGCACGACGGCGGAAAAGGCTCAGAAGGCGGCGATATAAAGGCGATGGCGGGATCCAAGGATGAAGCTCTTCGTATTCGTTTTTTAGATAACGAGCGAGCAGCTTGGCGTCCAGCGCATCGGTTTTGGCGCGAACTTTCACCCCTATTCGGTAATGACTCAACGCGTAGCCATCGACCATGTAAATCGTGCACCCGGCTTCATGGGCCAGATCGGCGAACGCCAGGTGATAGATGTTGGTCGATTCGATAGCCAAATCAACAGGTGCAGGCAAGGCTTTCAGCCATTTTTTGATGGCTGTCTTGTCATTGGAAATAGTCTCGAGCAGATCCAGCTCGGCCTGATAGATGACCAGTTCATTCTTGGCAACATCCACGCCCACAATAGGCTTTACGACAGAAACCGGCATTGCCATTGAACATCCCCCGAGATATGGTTTTGAACACTTGAAGGGGCTCACCCAGGGGCGCAGGCTTGTTCCTATCGTCGGTCCTGGCCAGATGCATTCTTTATCGGCGCTTGGGTGAAAGGAGGAGGGGCGAAATCTCCCACGGATCTGTACTGCGTCAACAGTCAGAATCTGGCTTTGTCCCTCCTCCTCCCTTCAAGTCCCAGCATACAAGCTGGCTTGCCAGCGATGCGGTTCAGCCAGTCACCAGATTCGTTGATTGACACTCCGCTATCGCTGGCAACCCAGCTCTTGCAGAAGGCAGTTTTATAGTTGGATTAGTTTGTTTTTAATGAGCTTTAGTGTTGCCTCAGCAACACTTTTGTTGGACTAAGAACACTCCTTAAGAGCGATCTAACCTAAGCGTTATTGGTTCTTTTGCGCTAAGCATCCGCTCGTCTAGCATCAGGCTCCAAGGGGCAATGACTTACTCTGGGGATCTGCGCGTTACCAATATTCTTCGTTTCAACTGCCTTTAAAAATCAAAACTACAGCAGACATTGCCGCGCATTGATTGCCGACTTCTTATTGTCGGTGACGGCCGGGTATTAACTGCGATTCAAGGAGCTGTTACATGCATTACCGTTCCCGTTCATTACTGGCCGCTGCTGTTGTAACTGCCATCTGGCAACTTCCCGTCAACGCCGAAGAAGCAGCCGCCAGTGCAGAAGACGAATCGCGCCTCGGCACGGTGTTGGTGACCGGCACGCGCGGCACTTCGCGCACGGTGCTCGACTCGCCGGTGCCAGTCGATGTACTCACCGCCGAGGACCTGAAAACCGCCGGCGCCGCTGATGGCGAACTGGGCGCCGCGTTGCAGACGCTGTTGCCGTCCTTCAGCCTGCCGCGTCAATCCAACTCCGGCGGTGCCGACCATGTGCGTGCTGCGCAATTGCGCGGCATGAGCCCGGATCAGGTGCTGGTGCTGGTCAACGGCAAGCGTCGCCACACCTCGGCAGTGGTCAACGATTCGTCGAAAATCGGTCGCGGCACCGCGCCAGTGGATTTCAACTCGATCCCGATCAGCGCCATCAAACGCATCGAAGTGCTGCGGGACGGCGCCGGCGCGCAATACGGCTCCGACGCGATTGCCGGGGTGATCAACATCATCCTCGACGACGCGCCCGAGGGCGGCGAGGTCTCGACCAGTTATGGCGCCTATCACACCCATCAGGACGCGATTGGCAAGACCACCACCGACGGCCAGAACAGCGTGACCACCGCGAAGATCGGCACGCGGCTTGGCGAGGAGGGCGGCTTCATTCGTGGCGGCACCGAATACAAGGATCGCAACCCGACCAACCGCGCCGGTTTCGACGGTTTTGCCGACACCCCCGGCCAGCGCAACTACGTGATGGGCGACGGTCTCGCCCGCGACGTCAACTTATGGTTCAACAGTGAATTGCCGTTGGCGGGCGGCAAGGCTTACAGCTTCGGTACTTACAACCAGCGCCATACCACCGGCGCCGAGTTCTATCGCTATCCGTACGAGCAGCCGCAGTTCTACCCCAACGGCTACTTGCCGCAATCGCTCGGTGACAACAAGGATGTCTCCGCCACGGCCGGTTTCAAAGGCATGATCGGCGATGACTGGGACTTCGATAGCAGCGTCACCCACGGCCGCAACCGCTTCGAGGGTTCGACCCGACGCACCCTCAACGTCAGCCTCGGTGAAGACTCGCCGACCCGGTTCGATACCGGCGACTACGAACTGCGCCAGACCACCAGCAACCTCGATTTCAGCCGTGAACTGCGCCTCGGTGAGCGCTCGTTTGTGCTGGCCGTCGGCGGTGAATACCGCTACGAGAATTACCTGACCTACGCCGGCGACGAGGCCTCCTACATCGGCTCCGGCGCTGACGGCGCCAATGGCTTGCGGCCGAGCGAAGAGTCGGATCTGGACCGCAATGTGTTTGGCACTTACGCCGAATTGTCCGGCGACCTCACCGACCGTTTCTTCGTCGACGGCGCCACGCGCTGGGAGCATTACGACGATGCCGGCAGCAAGCTCACCGGCAAACTCAGCGGCCGCTACAAACTGACCGATCAGTGGGCGTTGCGCGGTGCGGTGTCGAACAACTTCCGTGCACCCTCGCTGGCGCAAAGCGGCTTCCAGAACACCACCAGCAACTTCGGCGATGGCGGCACGCTGACCGATATTCGCGTGCTCTCGGTCAACGACCCGATCGCCCGTGCCTTGGGTGCGGAGAAACTCGATCCGGAAACTTCGAAGAACTTCAGCCTCGGCCTGACTTTCCAGTTGAACGAACGCTTCGACGCGTCGCTGGACGTGTTCCGCATCGACGTCAAAGACCGCATCACCCTGTCGCAACGTATCGGCAGCGATGCCCTGGAAAGCTACATCAACGACAACTTCGGTGTCGCTGGTGTGCACGACGTCAACTTCTTCACCAACGCCGCCGACACCAGCACCCACGGCGCCGAACTGGTGCTCAACTACCATCAGCCGTTCTATGACGGGCAATTGGGCCTGACCACCGCGTACACCTACAACCACACCAAAGTCACCAGCACCAAAGGCACGCCGTCGCAACTGACCGCGCTGGGCATCGGCAATGATGCGCTGGTCGGTGTCGAGGAAACCAACACCCTGACCGACGCTGCACCGAAGGATCGCTTGATCTTTTCCGCCAACTGGGCCAGCGAACATTGGGGCTTGCTCGGGCGTTTGACGCGTCAGGGCGAGACCACCCGCGTGTTCGATTTCGGCGACTCGCAACCTGAGCAAACCTATGGCGCGGTGTGGCAACTGGATGCTGAGGTGAGCTACAAATTCACCCCGAAATTCAATATTGCCGTGGGTGGCAACAACCTTACCGACAACTACCCGGAGCGCTCCGGTTCGGCGATCAACTACGGCGGCAACCTGCCGTATGACGTGCTCTCACCAATCGGCACCAATGGAGCCTATTACTACGCCCGCGCCACTTATGGCTTCTGACGCCGGGCCGGGACGGCATCTGCCGGTGTTTCAGGCGCTATTGATCACGCTGGGCATGGTGATCACCACCGACATCCTGAAAACCGCGCCGACCGTGGCACTTAACGTCGGGCCAGAACATTTCTACCTGGTGTGGGTGCTCGGCGGTGTGGCGTCGATGATCGGCGCGCTGTGTTTTGCCGAGATGGCCACGGCATTTCCGCATCCGGGTGGCGATTATCATTTTCTGCGCATGGCTTACGGCGAACGCATGGGATTCCTGTTCGCCTGGTCGCGGTTTTCGGTGATGCACACCGGATGGATCGCGTTGTCGGCGTTCATGTTTGCCGATTACTTCAACGCGGTGGTGCCGTTGGGGCAGTACGGCTCGGGGTTGTTTGCCGGGGCGATCATTGCCGCCCTGGTGCTGCTCAATCTCACGGGTAAACACATCGGTTTCATCACCCAGACATTGTTGGTGGGCTTGCTCGCGTTGGGTTTTCTGAGCATTGCCAGCGCCGGTGTCTGGCTGCAGTGGCAGGGCATCGAACCACCGGTAGCGGACGTATCGGTTACGCCGGAGCACAGCGGTATGGCCGGATTTTCGGCGGCGATGATTTTCGTGTTTCTGGCCTTTGGTGGCTGGAGCGACGCGGCAACATTATCGGCAGAAGTGCGCGACGGTCGACGGGGCATCTTCATCGCCATGATCGGAGCGCTGGCGGTGCTGATGAGCATCTATCTGGCGCTCAATTGGGCGTTCGTCGCCGGACTGGGATTCGCCGGACTGGCGGCGAGCAACGCGCCGGCAGTTGAGCTGCTGAACCGTGCATTCGGCGCGCCCGGGGTCATGCTGATTCTATTGATGGTCGGTATCGCCGCGATCGCCACTATCAACTCGACGTTGCTGGTCGGCGCCCGGACGACCTACGCAGCCGCCCGCGATGTGCCGCAATTGCGCAGTTTCGGCGACTGGGACGATCGTCACGGGGTGCCGCGCAAAGCCTTGCTCGCGGAAGGCGCGGTGGCGTTGTTGTTGGTGTTGTTCGGCAGTTTCACCCAGAGCGGTTTCAACACCATGGTCGAGTATCTGACCCCGGTGTACTGGCTGTTTCTGAGCTTGAGCAGCGTCGCGTTGATCATTCTGCGGCGGCGCTTTCCCGAGGTGCCGAGGCCGGTGCGGGTGCCGTTGTATCCGCTGTTGCCGCTGCTGTTTTTCGGGTTGTGCCTGTACATGCTGTATTCCAGCGTGACAGTGGTCGGCTATGGCGCGTTTCTGGGGATTGCCGTGTTGCTGGTGGGGGCGCTGATTCTGGCGGGGTTGAGCCGCGTGGCGTCGACGCCTCGGCAAGCTCTTCGACAGACTTCGGACTAGAACGACACCTCGGCCGGTTGCGACAAACGCAGCACCGACAAGTCGCCGGTGATGCGTTTGTACGCCAGGCGAATCGCTTCGATGTCGCTGGAACGCTGCGCGCTATTCTCATGCAGGATCACGATGACCTTGGTGCTCAAGCGTTCGGGCTCTTTCGCGCCTTTATCACGCCATTGTCCATACGCGTCGAGCACACTGAAGCCATCCGGGAAACGCGGCGTGACTTCCTTGTCGAGAAATTCGCGCCAGCGCGCCGGGCTGACCGCACCTTCCTTGCCATCGATCGCACCCACCGAAAAGTACAATTCGGTACGCAGCCATTGCGCCTGCGCCGGACGCGCGGCGTCACCTTGCAGCGTTGAACTGGCGGGATCATGGGTGTGAACGGAAACCGGAGGAGGGCTGGTACAACCGGCGACTGCGACAAACAGTGCCGCCAGTAAAAGACGTTGAGGCATGGAGCATCCTTATTGAGCGGTGGGTGAACCGCTGAAGTATAAGGTTGCCGCTCGACCATCAATAAAGACCTAAAAAGCAGGCTGGCAGGCGTTTCGGGAATAACCCGAAACGCCTGCGGCACTCATTCGACCGCTTCGATCTTGAACTCGCCGTAGCTGCGATTCTGGGTGAGGTCGATCGGCACGAACATCCCGTACGCCTGCAAATAGGCATACATCGCAGTGCTTTCACCGTAGCGGTAGTGTCTGCCTGTACAAGTGATGACTTTGGCGGTGCCCGTCAACGATGGAAAGAACGCACTGGCAGGCTCTTGTGCTTCCACGGCGCAGTCAAACCGTGTGTCCTCAAGTTCAGCGGCTTTCTGGTGGCGGGTGCTGGACCTTTGTTCGGTGTAGCTCAGTAGCGCACCGACTGGCATGTTCGTCCAGTCACCGGTGAATCGCAGGTCGGTGATCGCGTTTTTACGCACGGTGATGCCGTCACTGTCATTCCTGTAATCAATATCGGCGAGGTCGATCAGCCCTCGGAAAGTGATGTTTACCGATTGATAATTTTTACCGTTGTAGCGTTCTGTGAGCTGCTTGCCCGGCTCGTATCCGAGGTAGCGGCTGTCCCTGCCCAAGCGTCCCAGCGCCAGTCGTTCGGGGTTGTTCGAGAGCAGGTACGACATGCCCGCCTCCTGAAGCTGTTTGCGCCGATCAGCCTCGTTGGGATCTTTGAAGATCACGCGCAAGCGTTGAATGTTGTGTTCCGGGACCGGCAATTTCAACGCTTCAATGGATTTCGTCACGGAGGCAGGCAGCACTGGATCAGGCAATACGAATGGCGTTTGCTCTCGGCCGGAGAAAGGTTTCAGTGCCGCCAACACCTGCGGTGTGGCACATGCAGTTGCCAGCAGTTGACGGTGGTCGGCGTTCAGGTTTTTCTCGGCGATGGCGTCAACGCTGATCGCGCCGGCTATCACGCGGTTTTGCTTATCTACGTAGAAGGTACTCAGCGAGGTCAATTGTTGTTGAGCGCAATCAGCGCCCCAGCGCCTACGCTCTTGCGCATACAGGTCATTTCCCCGGGGCCGAAGTGTTTCGCCTGCGGGTACCCGGGCGGACCAGAAGAATATCTGGCCGTCTTTCTGATTCAGGCTGGCACGATCAATCAGCTGCCATTCCTGTAACTCCGGTGCCGAAATGACCCGCCATTGTGCCACCGGGGTCTGAGCACACACCTGTTTGAATTGAGGACTCTGCAGAAACAGCTTTTTCTGTTCGGCAGGCATTTGCTTGTCTTCGGCTGCGCGACTGTTTCGAACAGCCGCAAACTGAAGCATGCCCTTGTTGGTCAAATGCGCCATTTGCGCATCTGGCAGATGACAGTCGGCGGTGAAGTTCGCCAGATGAAGTATTCGCCGGCCCTCAGTGGCAATCACGTAATAGCTGACGTGATCGCCATCGCGCACGATGGTATTCGGGTTGGGTTGACCAAGCATTGCCGCGTCAAACTCCATGCGCCCCAGCGCATCGAAATCGGCACTCGTCTGTTTGGGGGACGGGGGGCTCTGGCATCCGTAGAGGGCGAGGGCAAGCAAAGACAAACAACTGAAACGGCGGATCAAGGCATCCATGCGGAGGGCACACTGTCGGATTAAAAGTGATGGCACATTAACATTTCGGCAGTGACGACAAAGACTTTACCCTCTGTCTGGTACAGCGCATAACCTGTAGGAGCCGACGAGTGCAACGAGGCTGCGATCTTTTGATCTTATTTTTTTTAAGATCAAGATCAAAAGATCGCAGCGTGCCGCAGCTCCTACGGGGGGTGTCAGGGGCTGCTGGGTGGGGGAGTGGCGAGGGCGATTCCCGCTGCGCCGAGGCGCTTGAGAATCTCGAACAGCAAGTCACTCTTGGTCACCCCGACGATTCTCGGGCTGCCGACATAACCGGTCACCGTCAGGGTAATGCCGTCCGGCGACAGTTTGCTGAAACGCACGAACGACGCAGGTTTATCGAGGATGGTTTCGTTCTCGCGATAGGTGTTGAGCAGCAGGTCCTTGACCTCTTCGGGGTCGATGTCCAGCGGGAACATCAACTCCAGCGACGCCACCCCCTGAGCGCTACCGCCGAGGGTGACGTTGCGCAGGTTCTGCGAGATCAGTTGCGAATTCGGCACGATCACGATCGAGCGGTCGCTGAGCTGGATTTCCGTGGCACGCACGTTGATCCGGCGGATGTCGCCCTCGACGCCGCTGATGCTGATCAGATCGCCGACCTTCACCGGGCGCTCGGTCAGCAGAATCAGGCCGGAAACAAAGTTCTTCACGATCTCCTGCAAACCGAAACCGATGCCCACCGACAGCGCACTGACGATCCACGCCAGGTTGGTCCACTGCACGCCTAGCGACGACAGGGTCATGAGGATCACAAAGGCATAACCGATATTGGAAAACAGCGTGCTGAGCGACGCGCACATGCCCGGGTCCATGTCGGTCTTGGGCAGGAACTCGTTGTCGAGCCAGCGGCGCAGGGCGCGGATCAGCCAGATGCCGATCATCAGCGCCAACACCGCATTGAGCAGGTGCGCCGGGACGATATTGAACTTGCGCAAGCCGGCGCCGCCGAGGATCGCCATGATATTGGTCGCCAACTGCCCGAGCGTGGTGCCGATGCCGCCGACAAACAGCGCGATCACCGCCAGCAGCAACAGCGCTGCGCGGCTGAACCCGGACAACAGAATCGAGATCTGCTCGAGTCGTCGATCGCCAATGCCGAGCAATTGCTTGAGTGCTTTGCCGCTCGCATGTTTGGCTGAAAACGCGTACTCGCAGCCGTCCTTGATCACCTGGATCAGCAAGTAGAAACCCGAGAGCACGATGTAGGCCCAGACCACTTCATAGGTGATGAACCGGCTCAGCGAGATATAGCCGGTGAGCAGGGCAATCGCCGAGACCAACATCGAAATACTGGCGATGGTGTACACCACGCCGGAAAACGTACTGCCCGTCGCCGAGGCATCGTTCGCCGCGACCAGTGCCTTGCGCACTTTGCCCACGCGCAACAGCAACGACACGACAATCACCATGACCACAATCGAGATGACGCCGCGCCCGGCCACGACAATCTGGCTGCTCATGCCGGTGGAATTGCTCACCTGCACCAGCGTCACCAGCACCAGCAGCGTGCCGGACAAAATGCGCGGATACGGCTTCATCGCCAGCGCCACGGGGTCGGCAATCGCTGGCAGCCGCCACGACGGATGCTGGGTCGACAACAACGCGCGGCTCAGCCCGGTGATCAGCACACAGGCATAAACGGCTTTTTCGAACTCCTCGGAAAACGTCTCCAGCACCGGCGTCAACGGCTCGTGGCGAGTGCAGGCATAGAACAGCAATTGCAGCGCAAGGCCCGTTGTAACAATCGTTGCCAGCGCCGAAGCAAACGCCAGCGCACTACGACGCAAACGCCCCTCCGGCACGCGATGAATGCATAGCCATGTCAGCCCGCGCTCGGCCAGCCGGCGTCCGAACGTCCAGATAACCAGCGCCAACAACACCAGGAAAGTGGTATAGAAACGCTGCCCCGGCGCCCAGACCGTGGCCCAGGTTTCGCTGATTTGGGCGATGAAAAAACGCCAACGCTGACGATCGTCCGGCGTCGGACTGACCAGCGGCGACCAGAAATGCGGGCTCAACACACTGTGGGTGCCCAGGGTCAACTCGCTCTCGAGCAATGAGCGGCGGATACCGGCGATCTGCGTAATCAGATCCGCCGCGCTTTGCTTGAGCGCCGCCAGACTCTTCAGCGACGCGTCGATCTTGCTCTTCTGTTCCGCCAACGACGCCCGCTGCGCAACGATATCCGCCTGCTCGGCCGCGACCTCAGTTGCCGGCGCCGCGCCCAACACACTCAACTGCACGGCCAACTGCGCCTGCTGCGGCAGCAACGCCGCCGACAATTTATCGACATCGAGAATGAACGCCTGCACCCGATCCTGCGGGCCTTCGAGCTGGTTGTAATTGTTTGCCGAGGAAATTTGCTGCTTGAGGCCGTCGAGGCGCTGCTGCAAGGCTTGCAGGTCGTTTTGTGAAATCACCGGCAGCGGCGCGACCGCGGCCACCGAAGGCGCAGGCAATTCGGCGGCCCACAGCGCCGGACTGCTGCTGATGAGCAAGACGAATACCACTGAAAACAACGACTTCAAGCTGTTGCGCATGGGACGGGCCGACTCTCGATGGACACACAGTCTATGAGGTTAGGTGATCAGGCCGGATGGGGCGGAAAAGTTTCAGCGCCGGTATTCACTGGATCAGCAAAAGCCGGCCCTTCAACATGATGGACAGTCGGCTCTTCGAACAAAATATACCTTCAGACGTCGGCACCCATGCTTCTGGCGAACTCAACGTTGGCTGCGCGCACTGTCGTGAACACTTTCGCGCTCATCGCTTTTGCCAGCAGGATCGGGACAGTGAGTCGGTGGCCAATAACGCTGGCTTAATGCTCAAACGTTTATATCGCGCGCAGTCAGCGCTTTGCGGTGCTGCGAGCTGATTGTTAGTGCCCATTCCGACGGCTACACTCCAACGCCATGAAACGCTATCTGCGGTTGTTCCTCATCTTCGTGCTCAGCCTGGCGCTTCCCCTCAGCGGGATGGCGGGTGTTCAGGCACCGACAGAACCGTGCCCGATGAAGACGCTGGGCATGGCGATGATGGACGATATGGGCATGGACTGTTGCAACGACATGCAAGCCCCGATGGAACATGGCAAACCCTGCAAGCCTGGTCAGGAATGCAAGACCGGTGGCATGTTGCAAGTCTCGATCAGCAAGCCAGCAGTAACCTTGTTCAGCCCCGTAGAACTGTCTTTTTCCAGCGACTCCGTTCCTGTGCCAACCCTGTCCGGGGTATGGCGACCGCCGCGCGCCTGATTCCTGTATCGCCATTGAGCCTCATCCCGTTTTAGCGGGATGGCATAGCTGTGCGCAGGTCTTTTGACGCGCGCAGTGGATCATCACAGGAATCGTAGACATGAACTCCAAGTGCTTTTGCACAGGTTGGTCCCTCGTGGCCGGCCTCGCGGCGAGCATGCTGGCTTTGCCGAGCCTGGCCGCCACGCTGACCCTCGACGAAGCATTACGGCTGGCCGAAAACAATGCGCCGTCGCTGGCCGCACAGGATGCAAAAATTCAGGCCACCAGCAGTGCGGCTATTCCAGCGGGTGAATTACCTGACCCGAAGTTGCTCGCAGGTTTGCAGAATTATCCTATTGGCGGTCCGGATCGCTGGAGCGTCAACGACGACTTCATGACCATGCAGATGGTCGGCGTCCGGCAGGAAATGCCCAACAGTGACAAGCGCAAGGCGCGCATCGAGGTGGCCAGCGCCGTCGTTGATCGCGCTACCGCCGAGCGCCGGGTCGAACGCTTGAACGTGCGCCAATCCACGGCGCTAGCGTGGATCAGCAGCTATTCGGTCGAGCGCAAAGACGCGCTGTTTCAGGATTTCTACGCGGAAAACCGCCTGCTGGCCGATACCGTCCGGGCGCAGATTGCGGGTGGTCGCGCGCAACCGGCCGATGCTGTGACTCCCCGGCAGGAAGCGGCGCAACTGGCAGAGCAGCAGGACGATTTGATTCGCCAGCGCACGCAAGCGCGCGCGGCGTTGAAACGCTGGATCGGTGCCGCTGCCAATCAACAGCCCGTGGGCAGCTTGCCGCAATGGCCGGTCGATCCTGCCAAGCTGTCCCATCAATTACAACACCACCCCGAGTTGGCGGCGTATGGGCCGATGAGCGAGGAGGCGCAAGCCAGGATTCGGGAGGCCGAGGCCGAGAAAAAATCCGACTGGAGTTGGGAGCTGGACTATCAGCACCGTGACCGTCAGTTCGGCGACATGCTCAGCGTGCAGTTTTCCTGGGACCTGCCACTGTTTCCGGACTCCCGCCAAAACCCAAAAATCGCCGCCCGGCAAGCGCAACTCAGCCAGCTGGAGGCCGAGCGCGAAGCCCTGTCACGCGAGCATACCGAGCAACTGGAAAGTCAGCTGGCTGACTACGAGCGCCTGAACCGGGCAGTCCAGCGCAATGCACAAAGTCTGGTGCCGCTGGCCAGGGAAAAAGTCGCACTGAGCATGGCCAGCTACCGCGCCGGTAAAGGCGATGTGAATGCGCTTGTCGTGGCCCGGCGTGAACTCATCGAAGCCCGACTGAAACAGGTCGACGTGGAAGAGCAGCAAGCGCTGACCCGTGCGCGACTCTACTTTGCCTACGGGGAGCCGAGCCAATGAAGCTTGCATGGAATGCAGTATGGCTGGCGAGCGCTGCGCTGGTATTGGGTGTAACCGCTGGTTATTGGTTCGCACAACAACGCCTCGGCAGCGGCGAGGGTGCTGTCATCGAACCAAGCCGCAATGCCCCGGACGCGGGTAAAGCGCTGTACTGGTATGACCCGATGTACCCGCAGCAAAAGTTCGACAAACCGGGCAAATCGCCCTTCATGGACATGCAACTGGTACCCCGTTACGCCAGCGCAACCAGCGACCGCGCAGCGGTGAGCATCGATCCGGGGCTGACGCAGAATCTCGGCCTGCGTTTCGCGACGGTCACGCGTGGGGTGTTTGATTCCAGCCTCGACGTGAGCGGTGTGCTGACTTTCAACGAGCGCGATGTCGCAGTGATCCAGGCGCGCACTCCAGGTTTTGTCGAGCGCGTTTACGCCCACGCCCCCGGCGATGTGCTCAAGGCCAACGCGGCGCTGGCGGATATTCTGGTGCCGGAGTGGGCGGCGGCGCAGACCGAGTTCCTTGCCCTCAAAGGTTTCGGTGATAGCGAATTGTTGGCGGCCGCCCGCCAGCGTTTACGGCGTACAGGCATGCCGGCGGCACTGATTGCTCAGGTCGAGCGCAACGGTAAGGTCCAACCTCATCTGACGCTGACCAGCCCCATTGCCGGCGTGCTGCAAGTGTTGAACGTGCGCACGGGAATGACCGTGGCTGCGGGTGAGACGCTGGCGACTGTCAACGGTTTGAGCTCTGTCTGGCTGGCGGTGGCCGTGCCGGAATCCGAGGCAGGGTCAATCTCTGTCGGGCAAACGGTCGAGGCGCAATTTCCAGCCTTTGCGGGGATAAAGATCAACGGCAAAGTCTCCGCGATTCTGCCGCAAACCAACGCGGATAGCCGCACCCTGCAAGTACGCGTGGAACTGCCCAATCCGGATGAACGCCTGAGGCCCGGTTTGACCGCGCAAGTGCGCTTGCACCCTACAACCGGACCAAGTCAGTTGTGGGTGCCCAGCGAGGCGGTTATCCGCACTGGCCGGCGAACCTTGGTGATGCTTGCCGAAGACGCCGGCCGCTATCGCCCCGTGCAAGTGCAAACCGGGCAGGAAAGCGATGGCAGGACAGCCATCGTGGCAGGTCTGGAGGAGGGCCAGAAAGTGGTGACGTCGGGGCAATTCCTGCTCGACTCGGAGGCCAGACTCAAAGGCATCGTCTCAGGCTCAGAAGAAGAGCCGTCGGGAGTGCAGCCATGATCGCTGCGCTCATTCGCTGGTCAGTCGCCAACCGCTTGCTGGTCTTGCTGGCAACACTGTTCGTCACGGCCTGGGGCATCTGGTCGGTGCAGAACACGCCCATCGATGCGTTGCCGGATCTGTCTGACGTACAGGTCATCATCCGCACGCCCTTCGCCGGACAAGCCCCGCAAATCGTCGAGAACCAGGTGACTTATCCGTTGGCCACCACGATGCTTTCGGTCCCGGGTGCGAAAACCGTACGGGGCTACTCGTTCTTCGGCGACAGCTTTGTATATGTGCTGTTCGAGGACGGGACCGATCTGTACTGGGCGCGCTCACGTGTCCTGGAATACTTGAGCCAGATACAAAGTCGTTTGCCAGCGAGTGCAAAACCGGCTCTGGGGCCGGACGCGACAGGCGTCGGCTGGATCTACCAGTACGCCTTGGTGGACCGCACGGGCGGGCACGATCTGGCGCAACTGCGTGCACTTCAGGACTGGTTTCTCAAGTTCGAACTGAAGACCCTGCCCAATGTGGCGGAGGTGGCGACCGTCGGCGGCATGGTCAAACAATATCAAGTGCAGCTGGATCCGCTGAAAATGGCCAGCCTCGGTATCACTCAGGTGGAGGTCAGCGAGGCCATCGGCAAAGCCAATCAGGAAACCGGTGGCGCCGTACTTGAGATGGCTGAGGCCGAGTACATCGTGCGCGCTTCCGGCTATTTGCGGTCGCTCGATGATTTCCGCTCAATCGCGCTCAAGCTCGGTGCGGGCGGCGTGCCGGTGACCTTGGGAGATGTCGCGACGATCCAGTTGGGGCCGGAAATGCGCCGAGGCATCAGTGAACTCGATGGTGAAGGCGAGACCGTCGGCGGCGTGGTGATATTGCGCAGCGGCAAGAATGCCCGCGAGACCATTGCCGCGGTAAAAAGCAAACTCCAGGAGCTGAAAAACAGCCTGCCGGCCGGCGTGGAAATCGTCACCACTTACGATCGCAGCAAACTGATCGACCGTGCGGTAGACAACCTCAGCCACAAACTGCTTGAAGAGTTCATCGTCGTCGCACTGGTGTGCGGGATCTTCCTCTGGCATTTGCGCTCCTCGCTGGTGGCAATCATTTCGCTGCCTGTGGGCGTGTTGATTGCTTTCATTGTCATGCGCTACCAAGGCATCAACGCCAACATCATGTCTTTGGGCGGGATCGCCATCGCCATCGGTGCCATGGTCGATGCCGCCGTGGTGATGATCGAGAACGCGCACAAGAAAATCGAGGCGTGGCACGCGGCCAATCCTGGGCAGGAACTGACCGGACAGCGGCACTGGCAAGTGATGACCGACGCGGCGGCGGAGGTCGGTCCCGCACTGTTTTTCTGCCTGTTGATCATCACGCTGTCATTCATTCCGGTGTTCACACTGGAGGCACAGGAGGGCCGGTTGTTCGGCCCGCTGGCGTTCACCAAAACCTACGCCATGGCCGCAGCGGCGGGACTCTCGGTGACGCTGGTGCCGGTACTGATGGGGTATTGGATTCGCGGGAAAATTCCGGGTGAACAACAGAACCCGTTGAACCGCTGGCTGATCCGGATCTACCAACCCGCCCTCGATGCGGTGCTGCATCGGCCCAAAGTCACTCTGCTGGTGGCGCTCTTGGTGTTTGTCAGTACGTTGTGGCCACTGTCGCGTTTGGGCGGCGAGTTTCTCCCGCCGCTGGATGAGGGCGATCTGCTCTATATGCCGTCGGCGCTACCGGGACTGTCGACGCAGAAGGCTGCACAATTGCTGCAACAGACCGATCGCCTGATCAAGACCGTGCCTGAAGTCGAGCACGTTTTCGGTAAGGCCGGACGCGCCGAGACCGCCACCGACCCGGCTCCCCTGGAGATGTTTGAAACCACGATTCAGTTCAAGCCCCATGAGCAATGGCGAGCGGGCATGACCGAGGAAAAACTGGTGGAAGAACTGGATCGTGTGGTGCGTGTACCAGGCCTGACCAACATCTGGATTCCGCCGATTCGCAACCGCATCGACATGTTGGCAACCGGCATCAAGAGTCCGATCGGTGTGAAAGTTGCCGGCACGCGGCTGATGGACATCGATGCCGTCACCCAGGCAGTTGAACGCGTGGCCAAAGACGTGCCCGGTGTCAGCTCGGCTTTGGCAGAACGCCTGACGGGCGGGCGTTATATCGACGTGGACATCGACCGTAAGGCTGCTGCCCGTTACGGGATGAACATCGCTGATGTGCAATCGATCGTGGCCGGGGCAATAGGCGGTGAAAACGTCGGTGAAACCATTGAAGGGTTAGCGCGTTTCCCGATCAACGTGCGTTATCCACGCGAGTGGCGCGACTCGCCTGCGGCCCTGGAGCGATTACCCATTTACACCCGCTCAGGCAGCCAGATCACCCTCGGCACTGTTGCGAAAATCAGCATCACCGATGGCCCGCCGATGCTCAAAAGCGAGAATGCCCGGCTTTCCGGCTGGGTGTACATCGATGTGCGCGGGCGGGACATTGCGGCGGTGGTCGCCGATCTGCGCCGGGCCGTCAACGAGCAGGTCACGTTGCAACCGGGCATGAGCCTGAGTTACTCGGGGCAATTCGAGTTTCTCGAACGCGCCAACGCGCGACTCAAACTGGTGGTGCCGGCCACGCTGTTGATCATTTTCGTGCTGCTCTACCTGACTTTTTCGCGGTTGGATGAAGCGCTGCTGATCATGGCCACGCTGCCCTTCGCCCTGACTGGCGGGGCTTGGTTTCTCTACTGGCTGGGCTACAACCTGTCGGTGGCGACCGGTGTCGGTTTCATCGCATTGGCCGGTGTTTCTGCCGAGTTCGGCGTGATCATGCTGCTCTACCTGAAGAATGCCTGGGCCGAACGTGAAGCCCTTGGCGACAGCTCTGAGCGCGGACTGGTGGCCGCCATTCGTGAAGGCGCGGTACAGCGGGTTCGCCCCAAGGCCATGACGGTGGCCGTGATCATCGCCGGTCTCTTGCCCATTCTTTTGGGCAGTGGCACGGGCAGCGAAGTGATGAGTCGCATCGCCGCGCCCATGGTCGGCGGTATGGTCACGGCGCCGTTGCTGTCCCTGTTCGTCATCCCGGCGGCTTATCGCTTGATGCGCCGCCGATGACCATGGCCTTTTCTGCGTCGGCAGATCAGTTGACAGGGTTTGAGGCAGGCGACCGCGTGACGTTTTTTTCCAGATGGAGGGCGGCAAAGCGACGATTGTTTCGATGAAGAAATAAGGCACTGATGGTGTTGAACCCCGGCCCGCAGGAGCGTGCCGGGATTTTTGTTGTCGCAGGCAGCCCTTTGGAACCGCAGAGTGAGCAACGACGGAAAATGCTGCCAAACTGTTCTATATCAGCTGGAACCCGGACTTGGCGTCGGTGTTGCGTTCGCAGACTGAACAGGCGTAATTCCTGCTATTTGTCTGTGCGGCTCTTGTTTAGCCAATGATTGCAAGGAGCTTTCAGAATGGATTACCTGATTCGCACCGCGACCCCGGCAGATGCTTCGGCGATCAGCCGGACCATCATCAATACCCTTCGCCAGTCCAACGCGCTGGACTACTCATCCGACATCATTGATCAGGTTGAGCAGAGTTTTTCGCCACGGGCGGTTCTGGATTTGCTGGCCCGGCGTCAGGTACTCGTAACCACGGTCGACGATCACATCGTGGCAACCGCGAGCCTTGATCACGACGTGGTTCGCAGCGTGTTCGTCGACCCACGCCATCAAGGGCTGGGTGTCGGAAGACACTTGATGGAGCAGATTCAAGCAGTCGCCTCGAGCGCGGGTATTGACTCGCTGCGTGTTCCCTCATCCATTACCGCCGAAGGCTTTTACGCAGCACTTGGCTTCAAGAAAGTCCGGGATGAATACCATCATGCGGAGCGCACGATCATCATGGCGAAGGCGCTGGATCAGTAGAAAGGTCGTCATGGGATTTGGGCAGTAGCCCGCAGGCCCCCGCGCCAGATAACCTTCAAGGCAGAAGCTGGATGAGCTGCGGCTCCAGAGTATCAACGCCCACGTCTAACAGGGCGAGAGTAACCGGAAGTTTGAAACGCCGACGTCCGGCGCTGCCAGGGTTTATGTAGAGCCGATCGCCGCGCCATTCGATCAAGGGCTTGTGGGAATGGCCGGTGATGATCAGTTTGATGGAGCTGTCGAGGAGGGCGGCGACGTCGGCGATGTCGTGGGTCAGCAGGGCTGGCCAGCCATTGAGGTCGAGGGTGAGGTGGTCCGGGAGGTCGGCGGCCCAAGGGAGATTTAGATCGTTGTTGCCTCGCACTGCCTGTACCGGCGCGACTTCGGCCAGTTGCGCGAGGATTTCGGCGGCACCGATGTCGCCGGCGTGGATGATCAGGTCGACGCCTTGAACGGCGGTCAGGGCCTCGGGGCGGAGGAGGCCGTGGGTGTCGGAGATGATGGCTATTTTCATGGGGGAGAGATTAGCAGGGTTGGTCTGCATGGCAGCGGTCAGCCAGTGAGCATTGACCTTGATAAGAGATACCGCCGGTATACTGCTCGATCAAACAGACGCGCACGTTGCCGAGGCAATCCGCGACCGGGTTCAAAAAGCCTGAGATGCCGCTTCCCCCTGATGATCTTCCAAGGAACTTGCAATGCCTGCAGGCAAACGTGAACTGGCGCGCATGGAGCGCCGGCTGATCACCACGCTGACCGACGCGTGCGAAACAGCGAAAACTGAAATCAAAGGCTTCACCTGGCTCACCCACACGGCTGACCTGAGCGCACTGGCTGAAACCCTGAGCGTGATCTGGGTGTTCGAAACCCTCGCGGATAGAAAGCTCGCTCAAGTTGAGGCGAAAGTGCGCATCTTCGAACTGACGGCTGTAGCGTTGAGTGAGGCCGGTATCGAGCTGAAGCTTACCGATCGCAATGTCCGCTTCGACTCGGAGCAAGAGTGTCAAAACATTCATGGCGGCGATTGGGGGAAGCGACTGAAGGGCATGTCCACTCGTCAGAACTAATCGAGTGTTAAGTCCTTGTGTAGCAGCAAAAGAATTTGAACCGCTCTTGGACACGCTCGCCTAATGATTAGCCTATGGGTATTCCCACAGGCGATGTGCCAATACCGGCATGCTCCGAGAGGTGATCAACGTGGCTAAAGACGAGAAGAAAAGCAAAGGTGAAGCTTCCAAAGCCAGCAAAGAGTTGAAAGACAAAAAGGCATCACCGACGAAGAAAGCTGCGGCGGCCTCGGCGCTTTCGAAATCCTCTGACAAGGACAAGAAAGACAAGAAAAAAGACCCTGAACCGAAGAAATCCGCGAAGAAAGCTGACAGCAAGCCCGAAAAAGCCAAGAAATCAGACAAGGCAGAAAAGGCTGCGAAAAAGAAAAAGTAGTCTCTGCTGCCTGCCAGGGCTTTGCGCCCTGGCGACTTCCGACAGTGGTTTGAGCGCGGATGTCATTCAAATCTATATCGCGTTTGCTGAGCCACTTCCAAGCCATGGCGAACGCTCTGAAGAACGCCCGCCCAGGCGTTAGAAATCAATTCGGCATCAGCACCGTATCGATGACATGAATCACACCGTTGGATTGCATGACGTCTGCGATAGTGATTGCAGCCTTGCCACCTTTTGCATCCACCAACCACAGTTTGCCGTCGTGCAACATGACGGTCAGCGATTCGCCCTGAACGGTTTTCAGCATCACTTTGCCGCTGTGCATTTTCGCGTCATCCATCAACTGCTTGGCGGTGTGGGTGCCGGCGACGACGTGGTAGGTCAGGATCTTCGTCAGGTCTGCTTTGTGTTCCGGTTTGACCAGCGTATCGACAGTCCCGGCGGGCAGTTTGGCGAAGGCCTCATTGGTGGGGGCGAAGACGGTAAAGGGGCCTTTACTGTTGAGCGTATCAACCAGTCCGGCAGCTTTGACTGCGGCAACGAGCGTGGTGTGATCTTTGGAGTTGACCGCGTTCTCGACGATGGTTTTCGTCGGATACATGGCGGCGCCACCCACCATGACGGTGTCGGCGGCGAAACCGAGTCCAGCGCCAAGGCTCAGCACTGTGAGGCAGGTAAGGGCAATGCGTTTGATGAGCGTGTGCATGATGCATCTCCTGAATTCTTCGACCCTTCGAGTGAGGGTGATGAATTTACGGAGCAGGGGCGGGAATGGATGCAGCGTGGGGGAAAAGTTTTTATTTTGATCGCGGTTTTTGGTTGGCGTAGGGCGTTTTTGGATGGCTGCTGGGCCAGAAGCTGACGTTCAAGCCGATCAAGCGTCACTCCACCAAACTTGAGCTATCTTTCTGCGACTCACCAGCAAAAGGTGATCCCGCAAGTAAGGATGCTTTTATGAATCAATCGCCCCATCGCCTGAACCTGTTCGCACTGACGCTGCTCGGTGCACTGGCAACCACATCCCTGCTGGTGCCACCCAGCTACGCTGGCGAAGCTTCCGTTGCCGGGCCTGTCGCCAACACCAAGGTCACTGAGCCCTACGTGCGGATGATGGCCCGTGAGGCGTATTTCTGGGGTTGGCCGATGGCCAATATTTTTAACCGTCGCCAAGCGTTCAAGGATTTGCCTGAACCGGGCTTGATGGGCGGAATTGTTCCGGTCGCGCCAATCAATCGCCTATCGATGCTCAGCGATTACATTGATCCGGCCGAGCGCCTCGTGGCCTGCCCGAATCAGGACGTGGTCTACGGCGCGGGCAGCATCGCGCTGGATCTGGAACCGGTGGTGTTGCAGGTGCCGGATTTCGGCAGCCGTTTCTGGGTGTACCAAGTGGTGGATTTGCGTTCCGACAGCTTTGCCGAACTCGGCAAGATGTATGACACCAAGCCCGGTTTCTATCTGCTGGTGGGCCCTGACTGGAAGGGCGAAGTCCCGGCCGGGATCACCAAAGTCTTCCGCTCGCGCACCAACACCGGTTTCGTGATTCCCCGGGTGTTCCAGGATGATACCGCAGCCGACCGCACAGCCATTCAAGCGTCGCTGTCGGGCGTGGACATGTACCCGTTGTCGCAATACGACGGCAAGGTCAAACACCGGGACTGGGCGAAACTGCCGAAACTCCCGGCGCAGGCGGCGGGCAGCGGCGAAACCAAATGGGTGATGCCGGAGAAATTCTTCGACGAGTTGCCGGCGCTACTCAAGGACGCCAAACCGTTGCCGGGCGAAGAAGCCCGCTACGCGCAGATGGCCACTCTCGCGGCCATCGCCAAGGCTGATCCCCAACTGAAGGCGGCGATGATCGATGAAGCGAAAAAAGCCGACAGCGAAGTCATCGACCCGCTGTTGCAGTTTCGTAACTACGGCCTGCAACTGCCGGATCACTGGAGCACCATCAGCAACGGCGCGGCATTCGGCACCGACTATTTCAGCCGTACCGCCGTGGCGCGCTCGAATATTTTCGTCAACCAGCAGAAAGAGACCAAATACTTCTATCAGGACTTGGACAAGTCCGGTACGCGTCTCAATGGGCAAAACGGCTACACCGTGACCTTCGCCAAAGGGCAGTTGCCGCCGGTCAAAGGCTTCTGGTCGCTGACGCTGTACAACGAACAGCACTTCTTCTCGCCAAACGACCTCAAGCGCTATTCCATCGGCACCAAAAACAAATCCCTGCAAGCCAATGCTGACGGCTCGCTAACGATTTACGCGCAGAGTGAATCGCCGGGCAAGAACAAGGAAACCAACTGGCTGCCGACGCCCAAAGGTGCTGATTTCTCGCTCTACATTCGCGCGTACTGGCCTGAGCCGGCCGCGCTGAACGGCCAATGGGTACCGCCCGCTGTGGTCAAAGCCAATTGAACGAGACAAGGGCGTTTACGATGAACACCTTTGCAAAATCACTGGCAGCGCTAAGGAGTGACAGTGTCGGTGACCAGCTTTCTGGTACTTCCAGAGATTCTAGCGTACAGCGACATAATCGCTGTCGTGCCGCGTCGATTGGCAGTGAACAACATCGGGCTCACATCAGTAGAGCCGCCTGTTGAAATTCTAGGCTTCAGAAAAATCTTGGCCTGGCATGAACGAACTCAGCGAGACGCAGGCCATCGCTGGGTGCGTTCACTTATCGTTGAAACACTACGGACACTCGATTGAAGCAAACGAGGTGGCCAAACATGCAAAGTCGTCGTGGCAGCTGCGGTTTAGCAAAATAAGGGGACGGATTTATTTTTTCTGAAAATAAATCCGTCCCCATTTTTGCGGCAACGCGACGTTTACCGCCGACACGTTCAACTACATCGACCCGCGCACCGGCCTCTTCACTAACGCCTATTCCGCCAGCCCGGGCATGGCCGTGAACATGGAAAACGTCGGCGCCAAGTACCCGGCCACGTTCGTCGATGCCAAGGGTGAATTCCTCTCCGGCAGCAATAGCTACACGCTGAACCTGCCCAAAGGTATTCCCGCTGCACTGTTCTGGTCGGTCACCGCGTACGACTCGATCACCGCGTCCGGCCTGGACAATGGCCAGCCGTTTCCATCGATCAATACCATGGACAAACCTGTCGCCAATGCCGATGGTTCGATCGATGTGCATTTCGGCCCGGACTCACCCGGCGCCGGTAAAAACTGGGTCAAAACCCTGCCGGGCGAAGGCTACTTCGTGATTCTGCGTTTGTACGGCCGTAGTTCATAACGCCCAGTCCACCAGTTGCTCAGCATTCAAAATAACATTTTCCACGGTAGGTATAAGGATCTTGTCTCCCGCCACAATTGTGAAGCTGAATCGATATTCCTTCTCTGCCAAGAAAGAGGGGGGCTTTACAAACGCCATATCCCAGATTTTGCGCATGAAGTGATCTGCGGTAAACACGCTTGTATCTGAAATGTGAATCTCGCGACCAAGGTAAGACACTGGTTCATGCCGACAGTAAATTGACAAGTTCTCTAGTGAGATGTGTGGATCAACTATGTGATTACCTGAATGACGCCCTGAGGTAATGCGATCCCGTAGCAGTGCTGAAAGCGTTACTCCTAAGTTATGCGCTTTTGATTTGGTCATGTACCAACAGTCATCGTAGTCGGGAAATAATCCTACAGCGTCTCGAAACCTCCTAACTTGAGACATGCAAAAAATGAATCCGTTTAGTGCTTCTCGATGAATGCTCGCACTTGAATCTCGCACTCTAATGATCTGTTCGTTCCCGCCAACCATCTCCAGTTTATGAATAGCTGCGCTCATAGTTCCTGGAATTCGTGGGTGATGCTCATCGTCACCTAAGCCGATTGCGCCTTGAAACATGACGCTGAACCAGCGTCGTTCAATCTCTACTGTTCCGTCAAACTTTAGTAAAAAAGAGTACTTGCCTTCACCGTTATCGACAATCTGGGCACTCTCGATTTTTCTATATTCATACAAAGTGCCCAGCTTTATAGTTTTTCTAGTTTTCAGGTTGTCCTTTGTGAAGCAGTTCTTTGCGAGGAGCATTTGTATACCTATTTTTCTTATTGAGGGGGGCTACCTACCCCCCCCCCACCTATCCTGTGAGGGCTCTTTGATATCACAAAACTCAGTTACTGTTCACTGGATGTCTACAGACATCTGCTTTTATTCAAGCCGGCGGACGTCCTCATGGGTCGAAAACGGCCGCTCACGAATGACTGCTATTGGCCGAAAGCAGCCATTCGCAAGCGCTCAAAAGAATCTGATCCGATCAGTGGCGACGGCCAAATCGCCACTGAATGCAATGACCTAGTCTGTAATTTCAACCCTGTCCAAAGCCCTATTCACCGCCAACTCCCCAAACATTACCACCTGCGCAATGCCCAGCAACGTCTTGCGAATCGGTCCATCCACCAACCCCGCAACATCCCCCAGCATGATGGAGGCCGAGGCCAGCGATTCGCACGCGTTAACCAGCAATGACTCGGTATCTGTTTCCGGGTTAACCAGAAACATCGTGCTCGCCTGATACGGCGTAGCCATGATCGCGGCAGCGGGATTTAGGTAATGATCGAGCGCACGCTCAGCCGCGTCGTGCATTTTTCTTGAATCAAGCGATTCATAAGGTGAGGCCGGATCGGTTTCTGGAGGGTTCGGCGTTATCTTGCACATGTTCTTCTTTTTCCTGTTATGTGGCCGCCGCGCCGAGCTACTAAACAGGGGGTGGCAGCGGTGCGCAGGTTAGTAGACCGGGGAAAAGAAGAAAGCCGGCGCGCCCGAGGGCGCCCTACGCACAGCCGCCATCAAATGCAGGTACGTGAATACCTTTTTGACAGACGCTTGTGCACTTTCATTTACCTCGGGCTACTAAACCCGGTCACTGCGAACAGTGACGCGAATCAAGTTACCGATGGCACTCCAGGCGCACAAGTCGGCGGATTCTGGCGTAGTCGTAGGCAACGGCGCAAGGCGTCGTAGCCTTTCGGACGTAACGCCAAGTGTCCTTAAACACAACGCAAAAAACGTTAAACAATCATGGCCTTCAGCGATGCGACCGCGCCGATGGTGACGTGCAACTCAGCCGCAGCCGCAGCCAGACTGCCCAGGCATCCTTTGATCTTGTCGCGTTAAAAATAATTTTGTACTGCAGAAACTTAGTTTTCGAAACTCAGTCTGTATAGATAATGGCATGCGGCCACTTTTGAACAAGGAGTTTCATCCACCTTATCCTTCATGAGTTATCTCGTCCTTTATCTCTCAAGCGTGCCTGCACGGTAACGCTAACTAATGTCTTTTAAGTGATGTCGAGTTTTCTTCAAGGAGTTTTCATGAAGCTCAAGGTTGCTTTGCTGGGTTCGGTTCTGTTCGCCATGCCGTTGTATCAAGCCCTGGCAGACGATTGCAGTGCCAACAGCTACGGTGGTTTCAATTGCCGATACGACGATGGAACAAGCTCTACCAGCAGCAAGAATATTTATGGTGGACAAGACACCAGCTATAGCAATGGCATCACTTCGAAAAGCAGCGCGAACCCTTACGGTGGCCAAGACACAAGCTATAGCGATGGCCGTAAATCGCAAAGTACAAAGAATATTTATGGCGGAGTCGATACGCATAATAGTGATGGCAGTACTTCGCAAAGCAGTTCAAATATCTATGGTGGTTACGATACAACTTACAGTAATAAAGGCACATCGCGTAGCAGTGCCAATATTTACGGTGGGCTGGATACGAGCAACTAAGGATTTGACTTGGGTGCTGCTCGCAAAGCGTCAAGGTTAAAGAAACAGGCCGGATCTATCAAACAATAGATCCGGCCTTTTTTATGCGACCGCTAAACGTGTTGCTCGACGACATAACGGCTCGGCACTTCCCCCAGTAATTGCTTGAACACTGTGGCAAACGCGCTGGAACTGCTATATCCCAAGGTCATCGCGACTTGGGTGACTGGCTGACCTTTGCCCAGCATCACCACCGCTGCGAGCAGACAAGCCTGTTGCCGCCACTCGATAAAACTGATCCCGGTATGCAGCCGAAAATGTCGGGTAAAGGTGCGCCGGCTCATTCCCGCACGTACGGCCATCTCATCGATACCCACTTCCAGCGAAGGCAGGTTCAGGAACTCGCGACACACCGACGCCAGACGCGGTTCTGCCGGCAGTGGCGCATTCAGCGACAGTGCGGGCATCGCGGCAATCTCGTGCAGCAGCAGACTCATCAAATGACCGTCGCGCCCTTGGCTGGAATAGCGCGCCGGCACGTCGATGGCTTTCAACAGCAACTGCCGCAGCAATGGCGACACATCGAGCACCTGGCATTGGCCCGACAACCCCAGTCGCTGCGCCGCCTGTTTGCGGATATAGGTGTTGTGCAGGGTCACCGGCCCACGCATTTGCATGGAGTGGGGGAGTTGCGCGGGCACCCAGATGCCACGCTGGGGCGGAACGACCCAGTTGCCATCGTCGGTGAACACGGTGATGACGCCGCTGGCGGCATACGCGAACTGACCCCGTTGATGATCGTGCAGCGGGAATAACGTGCCGTCCGCGTAATCAACGGCGGTCACGACTGCATCGCGGAGTATGTTCTGGTAAGGATGACCGGTGATTGTGCGCATGGCCCGATTCTATCGAAAGATGGCCTGTGACTGAAAGCGGGCCAGCTCGATAGCTTGCATATTCTCCCCGCACGAGCACTTCCGCTCGGCGATGGGAACGATCGATCATGCACAAGAAACATCTCCTACTTGCGATCATGGTAACAGCGGTGTGGGGACTGAATTTTCCCGTGACCAAACTGGGTCTGGTCGACATCGATGCGCTGTTGCTGACCGCGTTGCGTTTCGCGCTGGCTGCGTTGCCCTGGGTGTTTTTCGTCGAGCGCCCACGAATAGCGTTTCGATGGTTAGCCGCTTACGGACTGATCTTCGGCGTCGCGATGTGGGCGTTGATCAATCAGGGCATCGCGTGGGGAGTGCCGCCCGGCACCGCATCACTGCTGATCCAGTGCAGTGCATTTTTCACCTTGGGCTGGGGCGTGATTTTTTTTCGCGAACGTCTCGGGCGCCCGCAATTGCTCGGCGCGCTGTTGGCGGCCGCAGGGTTACTGGGCATCGTCTTGTGCAGCCCCGGCGACGCGTCGAGGGCAGGGCTGGCACTGGTGATTGGCAGCGCAATGGCCTGGAGCGTCGGCAACGTCATCATCAAGGTATCGAAGGTGCGCGAGATCTTCGCGTTCGTGGTGTGGGCCAGCCTGTTTCCGCCGATCCCGCTGATGTTGCTGACGTGGACACTGCACGGCTCGGCACCTTTCATCGCACTGCCTGCGCAGCTCAATACGATGACCCTGGTTTCACTCGCGTTCCAGGTGTATGCAGCGACGCACTTCAGTTATTGGGGCTGGAACCTGCTATTGCGCGAATACCCGATCTCGCGCGTGGCCCCGCTGTCGCTGTTGATTCCGGTGTTTGGCATCTTCAGTTCGATGGCGATTCTTGGCCAACATCCGAGTCCTGCGGAGTGGGGATTGATCCTGTTGGTGCTGGCTGCGATCGTATTGGGTTCAGGGTATTTGCAGGGTTTGTTGTCACGCCGTCGTGCGCGAATCGCCTGAGCATTGGCCCGACCCTGACGTGCCGGACACTCTTTAATACATAACCCAGCCCGCCACTGCCGTCCCGAGCACAACCAGCCACGGTGGCAGCTTCCAGAACATCAAGGCAATCAGGGCGAGCAATGCCAAAACCAAGTCTTGCGGCACGAGAATGGCACTGGTCCAGACAGGGTGATAAAGCGCGGCCAACAGCAAGCCGACCACCGCAGCATTCACCCCGGCCAAAGCGGCCTGTGCACGGGTATTGCGGCGCAGCTGCTGCCAGAATGGCAAGGCTCCCACGACCAGCAAAAACGAAGGGGCAAAAATCGCCAGTAAACAGATTACGCCACCCAGCCAGCCTGAGGGCGTAACGGTCATCGAGGCACCGAGAAACGCGGCAAACGTGAACAAAGGCCCCGGCACGGCTTGCGCTGCACCGTAGCCGGCGAGAAACGTTTCGTTGCCGACCCAGCCCGCAGGCACAACCTCGGCCTGCAGCAGGGGGAGAACGACATGGCCACCGCCAAATACCAAGGCGCCCGCGCGGTAGAACGCGTCCACCAGCGCCACGCTTTGGTAGGGGAGCCGTTCGGCCACGAATGGCAGGCCCACGAGTAGCACAAGGAAAAGTATTAGGCAGATTGCTCCGCTTCGTTGGCTGATCGTGATCGGCAGGGCGTCAGGTTCGACACGTTGCCTGGGTTTGAACAGCACCAGGCCAGCCAGGGCGGCAATGACAATCACGCCTACCTGTCCCCATGCCGACGGTGCAAGCAACGCGACAAAGGCGGCAATCACCATCAGGGCCACCCGCGGCCCGTCGGTACAAAGGTTGCGCGCCATGCTCCACACGGCTTGCGCCACCACTGCGACAGCGACCACTTTGAGGCCATGCAAGGCACCGGGCGAAATCGCGCTGCCATAACGTGCGATGCCGAGGGCAAACGCAATCAGGATGGTGGCCGACGGCAGGGTAAAACCCGCCCATGCTGCCAGCGCACCGCGATATCCCGCTCGCGAAAGACCCAAGGCCATGCCGACCTGACTACTTGCCGGTCCCGGCAGAAATTGGCAGAGCGCGACCAGATCCGCATAACTGTGTTCGCTCAGCCAGCGCCGTCGCGTGACGAATTCGTTGTGGAAGTACCCCAAGTGCGCAATCGGCCCTCCGAATGAGGTCAACCCAAGGCGCAGAAAGATCAGAAACACCGACCAGGCACTGTTTTGCTCAGCGGTATGAGGTTCTGTCATCTACCGGCGTTCCTGCTTCAATAATCGGATTACGATAGCGTACTCCCGTAAAGCGAAATGCTTCGCTCGGGATTTTCTACCTTGGAATTTCCGGATACGCCCTCATTACAATGCCTACAGCCAATGCATACCGAGAGGAAGCACAGATCATGACCCGTCAAACCGAAACTGCCATTCTCGCCGGCGGCTGCTTCTGGGGCATGCAGGACTTGTTGCGCCGTTATCCCGGCGTGCTGCAAACCCGCGTCGGCTACACCGGCGGCGATGTGCCGAATGCCACATACCGCAACCATGGCAATCACGCCGAAGCCATCGAGATCGTCTTCGATCCGGCGGTGATCAGCTATCGGCGGATCCTCGAGTTCTTCTTCCAGATCCACGATCCGAGCACGCCCAACCGTCAGGGCAATGACCAGGGCCCAAGCTATCGTTCGGCAATTTATTACCTCAGTGAAGCGCAACGCGATATCGCCGAGGACACCGCCGCCGACGTCGACGCATCACACCTGTGGCCAGGCCGAGTGGTGACCGAAATCGAACCGGCGGGACCGTTCTGGGAAGCGGAACCGGAGCATCAGGATTACCTCGAACGTATCCCGAATGGCTACACCTGCCACTTCATCCGGCCAGACTGGAAACTGCCGAAGCGCTGAGAGACTTCAGCAGGGCGCGTTTACTGCGCCGCAAAACAAAAAGCCCCTGAGATCAGGGGCTTTTTCGTTGTAGCTCATAGGGGTTTTCTTTCAGCGTAACGAATGACAGCCAGCAGAAAGTCCTTGATCGACCACGCCCAGACACCCGACAGCATGCAGATAACCAGATAAGTAAAGTAATGATGAAAGTCCGTTTTGGGCACTTTGTACGTGGTTAATCCAACCAGTCCGAGCGTCAGCAGGCTGATCGAAAATGAACCCAGGCACCATAAGGCGCGAGTGCAAAGATCTCTGATCCTGATCGCGGACACCCAGCGACTTGCTGACGCTGAAGAACAAACCGAGCAGAACAGATGGAACAGGCTTGCGTAGATAAAGCTCAGGCTTAACCGTTGTGCTGTGTCAACGCCGGAGCCCATCGAAAACCACGAATAGAGACTGTCGAGAGCAACACCGACCGGGCGTAAAAACTCGATGAAAGGAAACAGCGCAATCCCTCCGGCGAGATAGATAGCGACGACAGCGATCATTTTCATCACGCACTCCATTGCTTTATTTGACGGCCCTGCGCTTAAGGCGCCTCGATATTGGACTCGATCCTTTTACCCATGCTGATGCGTGGTTCGGTCACGTAGCCCAGCGATTGATAGAAGGCTTCGACGCTTGCATTGGTACTGACGATTTGCAGGTTGATCTTCATGCAACCCCGTTCGGTCAAGGCTGCTTCGGCATGTTGCACAAGCCTTGCGCCCAAGCCCTTTCTACGAAACGCTGGGTGCACCGCAACCGAGTACAGCCAGCCACGATGGCCGTCGTATCCGGCGAGAACGGTCCCGACAACTTCATTTCCTGCCAATGCGACAAAAAACAGCTCGTCGTTGACGGCCAGTTTCTTGTCGATAGCAAGGCCAGGACTGTTATGCGCGGTTTCGTAACCGAAAACAGCTTCCCACAGCGCCATCACAGAGGTTCGATGGTGTTGATCCGAGTAGTGGGTAATCACATCCATGGCGCAGCCTCCGATTTGAGTGGCTGACGCTATCGCGCTGTGCCGGTGGTTGTCCACTTTCCTGCGTTCTTGTCATAACCCGGCAACTCAATCGCATCAGCCTTCGGCGACAGAATTTTCCCGAACACTTTCTTTAACCACGGCGCCGTCTAATCGCAAGCTTGCGGCTGATTCAGCGACACAACATAAGCGCTGAACATGTCTGCCAGCGCGTCGGCAAACACGCTGATTTCCTGCTCGCTGCGTGGGCTGGAGGAAAAGTCTTTTCCGGTAGAACTGAGCGTGGTCAGGATCAAATCGCAGGCCGCTGTGCGAATCGCGTCAGTGACTAGCGGCAACAGTTCGAACATGAAGCTGGCGAAGATCTGCCGTCCTGCCGCGCGTACCTCATGGGCTTCGGGCGCATCGCGATAGAGCGGCGCGGCATCGTTGAGCGCACCGCGCATCTGCGCTTCCTCGCACTCCGAACGAATGAAAACCTGCACCAGCGTGCGCAGGCGATCCAGTGGTGGTTGTTCCTGCTGCAAAATGCGCTGGAGCATTTGTGTGGTGTGCAGCCACTCATCACTCTGCAAGCGGAACAGAATCGCCGCTTTGTTGGGGAAATACTGGTACAGCGAACCGATGCTCACGCCGGCCTTTTCGGCGACGCGGGCGGTGGTGAATCGGGTGGCGCCATGCTCGGTCAAAACCTGAATAGCCGCCTGCAAAATCGCTGCGACCAGATCCGCCGAACGGGCCTGTTGCGGCTGTTTTCGCGAGGAAATACGGGCGGTCTGGCGGTCGGTCATGGGCGGTCTCGGAGGTCCTGGGGAATGCGAATAGCGGAGGAGGCGAATCACTCGCATCATTTAAACGCGACGAATCACTCGCATTTTAGTCCCCAACTGACGGAAAACAATCATGACCACCCTGACCTCTGAACCAATGGCGAGCCTGATCGAACGCCTTTACAGCCAAGCCAGCGCCGCCACCAGCCCCGCGCTGAACGACGTGTCTGGCGAAGAACGCGACCGCCTGATCCACAGCAAAACCGACTACCTGAAACTCTATGGATTGCTCAAAGACTTGTGGCTGCCGGTCTCCCGCGACACCGGCAAGCTTCTCTACATGCTCGCGCGCAATACCCAGGCCAAGGCGATTGTCGAGTTCGGCACATCGTTCGGGCTGTCTACCTTGCATCTGGCCGCCGCGCTGCGCGACAACGGCGGCGGAGTGCTGATCGGCAGCGAATTCGAGCCGGCGAAAATCCACTTGGCGCGCCAGCATTTCGTTGCCGGCGGTGTCAGCGATCTGGTGGAAATTCGCGAGGGCGATGCGCTGATCACCTTGGCCAGTGATCTCCCGGAATCTGTCGACCTGCTCCTGCTCGATGGCGCCAAGGCCTTGTATGGCGATGTCTTGAACCTGCTCGAAAAGCACCTGAAACCCGGCGCACTGGTGGTGGCTGACAACACCGACTACTGCCCGGAATACCTGGCGTACGTGCGTGCACCGGAGAACGGTTACCTGTCCGTGCCGTTTGCCGACGACATCGAGCTGTCAATGCGCCTGGGCTAAAACCGACCGTTTCAGGGACCACCGATGGGTGGTCCCTGAGGGCCGTAATCAAGGCGTGCGCCGGATCGAAGTTAACGCCGGTGACGGTTGTCCGGCCGCTCCAGCCCCAGATGATCGCGCAGGGTGGTGCCGCTGTATTCATGGCGGAACAGCCCGCGCTGTTGCAACAACGGCACCACGCCATCGACGAACTCATCCAGACCTTCAGGCAGGAACGGCGGCATGATGTTGAAGCCATCGGCGGCCTGTTCGACGAACCATTGTTCGAGCGTGTCGGCGATGGTTTTCGGCGTGCCGATCACCGTGTGATGGCCGCGCGCGCCGGCGACTTTCAGGTACAGCTGGCGAATGCTGAGGTTCTCGCGCCGCGCCAGATCGATGAACAAGGCCTGACGACTCTGCATCGAATTGCTCGGTGGCAGCTCCGGCAACGGGCCGTCCAGATCATATTCAGACAGGTCAAAACCGCCAGCCATGCCTGCCAGCATCGCCAGCCCGACACGCGGCTCGACCAGATCCTGCAGTTGTTGGTATTTATCTTCCGCCTCGCTTTGCGTGCGGCCGATGACTGGCGAAATCCCCGGCATGACTTTCAAATGTTCAGGGCGGCGTCCATAGCCGGCCAGACGACCTTTGACGTCGGCATAAAAGGCCTGGGCGTTGGCCAGCGTCTGCTGTGCGGTGAACACCACTTCGGCGGTGCGTGCGGCGAGTGCCTTGCCCGGCTCCGACGAGCCGGCCTGGATCAGCACCGGATAACCCTGTGGCGTGCGAGGAATGTTCAGTGGCCCGCGCACCCGGTAGTTGTCGCCGTGGTGATTGAGCACATGCAATTTGTCCGGCTGAAAAAACACCCCGCTGGTTTTGTCGCGGACGAAGGCGTCGTCTTCAAAGCTGTCCCACAGACCGGTGACGACATCGATGAATTCTTCCGCGCGCTGATAACGGTCACCGTGCTCGAAATGTTTTTCGCGGCCAAAGTTCAGCGCTTCCAGATCGGTCGCTGAGGTCACCAGATTCCAGCCGCTGCGCCCGCCGCTCAAATGGTCGAGTGAAGCGAATTTGCGCGCCAGCAGATAGGGTTCGTTGTAGCTGGTCGACACCGTTGAAACGAGGCCGATGCGTTCGGTCACTGCGGCCAGCCCGGAAAGCAGCACCAACGGGTCGAAGACGTCGCCGGCCGTGGTGAACTGGCCGAGTTCCGGCGAGCCCATCAGGGCCAGATTGTCGGCGAAGAATATCGCGTCGAACTTGCCGCGCTCGGCGGTGGTGGCGAGTTTCCTGAAATGCTGGAAATCCAGGCCACCGCCCGACCATGCGCGCGGATGGCGCCACGCGGCGAGGTGATGGCCGCTGCTCATGAGAAACGCGCCAAGGCTCATTTGTGCTGTTTTCATAGTGTCCTCAGAAGTCATAACGCAAGGTCACGCCGGCGGTGCGCGGCTGGCCTGGCGAGGCGGTGTAAAGGCCATTGGAGCCACTGCCAACAGCCAGGTAATACTCACGATCAAAAGCGTTTTTGACCCACAGCGAGGCGTCGAGCAGACCGTCGCCATAGTCCACCCGTGCGCCGAGCGAGAAGTTGGCGAGGCCGTAGCCATCGATTTTCGCCAGGTCGGAATTGTCCAGCGTGCCTTCGCTGTCGGAGCGGTAGGCATAGCTGCCGGTGACGTAGGGTTCGATGCCGTCAATGCGCGGCCATTTGTATTCGCCGTTGACGTTGCCGATCCAGCGCGAGGCGCCGGCTACGCGCTGGCCGCTGAGGTCGCAGTTGGTTTGCCCGGGATTTTCCGAAGGGCAGGGCGCGTCTTTGAATGACAGGTAAGTCACGTCGTTGAACGAGCCGTTAACGTTTAACGTCAGGCCGCGCACCGGAACGGTGGTCGCCTCGAACTCGACGCCACGCGAGCGCACGGTGCCGGCGTTGGTCAGCAACTGGTAACCGGTCAAAGAACCGGGCGGCTGGTAATAAGTGGTGGCTTGATAGCCATTCACCCCGGTCCAGAACACGTTTGCGTTGAGTTGCAAACGGTGGTCGAACAACTGGCTTTTAATGCCCAGCTCAGCATCGTTCGCACGCTCCGGGCCAACCAATAACGACTCGGCACCAGCGCTCGGCGCCGAACCGACGGCGAGGTTGACGCCACCGGATTTCTCGCCGTGGGACAGCGAGGTGTAGCCCAGCACGTCATCGCTGAAGTGATAGCTCAAACTGGTCAGGAACGATGGCGCCGCGTTGTGCATGTGCAGGTCGCCAGTGTCATAGGCGCCGACCTGACTTGCGCGCACTGCGTTGCCATTAACGACTCCCGGAATCACCACGGGCGCGCCACCGCCTTCGGGGGCGAAGCGTTGCACGTTGGCGTCTTTTTCTTCATAGGTGCCACGGATGCCGGCGCTGAAATCCAGTCGCTCGTTCAAGTGCCAGGTGCCTTGGGCAAACAGCGCGTAGCTCTCGGTGTCGATCTTGCCGTTGACCTTGCTGTTGACGTTGTTCAGCGCATTGAGATTGGCGCCGATCAGGTTGAGATCGGCCAGCGGCCCGAGATGGGTAAAGATCCGATTTCCGAGGTCTTGCTTGAAGGCATAGGCGCCGACGACGTAGTCGAAAAACTCGCCCTTGGGCGAAGCCAGACGCACTTCCTGGGAGAATTGCCGATCATGAACTTCGTAGCCGAAGTCGTTGATCACCGGGACGTCCAGTTGGTCGGCGTCGTTGGCCGGGTTGAAGTGCCAGCTACGATAGGCGCTGATCGACGTCAGGGTATAACCGCCGGCGAGGTTCCAGTTGGCTTCGACGGAACTGGCGTTCTGGTGGACGCTGACATTCTGTCGCCCGTCGATGTTGCTTTCGCCTACTTGAGGATTAGCCCCGACCAATGCCGCCCGGCGCCAGAACAGTGGGCCGGCACCATAGATCACGCTGCTGCCGCTGCTGGAGTTTTCCGTGTTGTATTCGTTGATCCAGCGCAGGCTGAAATCATCGTTGGGTTTGAACAGCAACTGCCCGCGCAGGCCTTCGCGTTCACCGCCGAGCAACGTGCGATCGTCATGCCGGTTGTTCAAGTAGCCGTCGTCGCGGGTGCGGTAGAACGACAGGCGCGCGGCGAGGGTGTCGGTCAACGGCCCGGACACCGTGCCTTTACCCTGAAAATAGCCGTCCTGCCCACCCGACACCTCGAGGCTGCGTTCGGGCGTAAAGGTCGGGCCGCGCGTGGTGATGTTGAGCACACCGGCCGTGGTGTTCTTGCCGAACAACGTGCCTTGCGGCCCGCGTAACAGCTCCAGTTGCTCAACGTCGAGCATGTCGAACGCGGCCATGCCGGGACGGCCCAGATAGACGTTATCCAGATAAATCCCGGCGCTGCCTTCCAGTCCATCGCTGGCCAGGTTATTGCCGATCCCGCGCACCGCGAAGCTGGAAACCCGTGCGTGAACGTAAGCGACGTTGACGCTGGGCAACGCCTGTTGCAGGTCCTGAATCTTGTAGATGCGCTGGCTTTCCAGATTGGCGCCGCTGAGGGTGGTGATCGGCGTCGGTACGTCCTGCGACTGTTCTTCGCGGCGCCGCGCGGTCACGGTGACCTGTTCAAGCCGTGGGGCGGCGTCGTCGGCGTTGGCCGTTGGATTTTCGCGTTGATCGGCGGCAACGCCCACGGTCGAGCAAAGGACAGCGGGCAGCGCCAGCCATAAGGAAAAACCCAGGGGCTTGAGGCGATGGGCCGTGGTGGCCGGGTAACGTAACAGCATGGACGCAAAGCTCCTTGTTTTGCCGCGCGACGCTATCGGTCGGGCTCGGTAGGAGGGCCATGCTAGAGCGTGTGAAGAGGGGAAAAGGGGCCTGCGCGGACAACCTGTGGTCCGCCGCAGACAAGTGACTCAAACGGCTATCGAGATCGCCCGCCCGGAGGCTGAAGCAGGCGGTGGTGGCACATAACGTTCCGGCAATGACGGCACATCGTCGCGGCGCCATTTGCCGGGGCTTTCGCCGGTCCAGCGACGGAACGCGCGATTGAAACTGCTCGGCTCATTGAAGCCCAGTCGATAGCAGATTTCGTTGATCGAGCAGTCGGTCTGCCGCAGGTAACTGAACGCCAGTTGTCGACGGCAATCGTCGAGCAATGCCTTGAAACTGCTGTCGTGCTTGAGCAAGTGTCGATGCAGGTTGCGCACGCTCATGCCGAGTTCATCGGCGACTCGACTTTGCTGCACTTCGCCCAGCGGCAAGTAGCGAATAATCGCACCGCGCACGCGCTCCGGCAGGTTCAGGCGGCGCTGGCGTTCAAGGTAAGCGTTGAGCACGCTGTCCAGTCCCTGGGCCACCGCGTGATTGCCCGTGGTCAGCGGTGCATCCAGCCAGCGATTGCTGTATTCGATGGCGTTTTCGCCGGCATTGAAGCGGATCGGACAACCGAGCAATCGCGTCCAGCGCTGCGGATCCTGTGGCGCCGGGCGAGCCAGGCGCACGCCGTGCACGATGGGCAGATCGACCCAGGTCTGGCGGGTGAAGCGTACCGCGCAGGCAATCGACGCTTCGGTGGCGATCTGCTCCACCTCGGCGCCGACGGCCACCCCGTAAACCATGCGCGTGGTGTGCGGGCCGCGCACCAGACTCATCGCCGCCGACGTGGTGATCACCGGCGCAAAACGCACGCCGCGCTGCAATGCCTCGATCACCGTCGAGCTGCTTTGAGCGGCGAAAAACAGCCCATGGAAGTCGGTCGGATAACTGTGCTGCGCCACCTGCAGGCCAAAGCATTCGTCATCACTGACGCGCCGCGCCGCCCGCCAGAATGCACTCATGACGGGGAGGGCGATGCGCTGGTCGGGATCATGCAGATGACAACGACTGATACCGGCCTCGCGCAGCAGCGGGGCAGCGTCGATGCCCTGTGCTTCCAGCGTGCGGGCGATGACTTGGGCCCAGGTGGCAATGGTATCGGTGCCTGGCATGCTGTTTCTCCGGTTAGCTCGGTTATCTGTCCTCGGGGTGACTCAGGCGAGGCCTTCGGCAGCCAGTGTCTGCACCACCGATTCGCGTGCACGGAAGCGCCCGAGCGCGGCTTGCAGCGCAGGGAAGTCGCCCAACACACCGACGCGGGCGCTCCAGCCGAGGAACACGCCGAGGTAGGCGTCCGCCACGGTAAAACGATTGCCGATCAGATAATCCGCCTGCGCCAGATGCGCCTCAATCGGCTTCAGTGCGTTTGCCAGTTGTTGCAACGCGCGCTCGCGGATCCCGGGGAATGCCGCCTCATCGGCGCTGTAACGCTCGGGCCGATTGATCGGGCGAAACGCGGCGACGTGCACCTCGGTCGCCACGTAACCGAGCCAGCCTTGAATCTGCGCACGCTCGACTGAACCCGCCGGCGCAAACAATTCCGTGCCGGGTTTCAGGTCGGCGAGATAAGGCAGAATCGCGGTGTTTTCAGTCAGCAGGGTTTTGTTATCGAGCAATAGCGCGGGCACACGACCGGTCGGGTTGATCTGTCGGTATGGCGAATCCGGGTCGCCGAACGTCACCCGCTCGACGCTGATCGGCAGTTGCAATTCGTGAATCACCACATGGGCGGCGAACGAGCAGGCACCAGGAAAAATGAACAGGGTGGTCATGGGTAATCCTTGTTTTTAACGGCTGGCTTGTGGGGTTTGCGAAGCGGCGTCGGTTGATTGCAGTGCGGCATTGATGAAGCTCGGTTGAGCCCAGTTCTTCACCTCGAAACCTTTGCGGATCAGTTTCGCGTTGAGCGCCAGATCCACACTGCGCTGCAAGTTGTCGAGGAACGGTGCGTCGAGCTGCGGCGCGAAGATTTTCACCAGCGACTGATCTTTGGCATCGGTGGTGAGAATGTCTGCGGGGAAACTGGCCAGTTTCGACACGAGATTAATGTAGTCCTGTTTGTGCTCGTCGTTGCGCAACCAGGTGATCGCCGGTTGCTGTGCCTTGATCAATCGCCCGACCAGTTCCGGATGCGCGTCGACAAACGCGCCGCGCCCCAACAGCACGGCTTGCATGCTGCCGGCGCCATCGAGGTCGACAGTGGTCAGCGGCAGCTCGGCGAGGCCGCGTGCCTTGAGCGCAATCACCCCGGCTCCGGACCAGGTCGCGTCGATTTGTTTGGCCGCCAGCGCCGCGTTGGCGGCGTTGTAGTCGAGGTTGACCACCTTGTAGTCGCTCTCTTGCAAACCTTGATGGGCCAGCGCCGAAGCAAACGACAATTGGGTGGCGGTGCCGCGAAAGATCGCCACACGCTTGCCCTTCAACGCTTCGAGCGTGGTGATGCCCGAACCCGGCTGCACCGCCAGATAAAGCTTCACGTCACGGGCGGTTGCACTGAGCAAACGCGTGTCGAGACCACCGGCCTTGCCGATGATTGCCGGCAAATCGCCGAGGTAAGCGAAGTCTTCCTGATTGTTGGCCAACGCTTCATTGATCGCCGGCCCTGCGCCTTTGAAGAAGTCCCAGCGAATCTTGATGCCGTCCTTCTCAAACTCTTTCTCCAGCGTTTGCCGATCACGCAACACATCGACGATCCCGGCGCCACTGGGCGTCGGGCCAGCACTGATGTCCGGCACGGCGATGCGGATTTCTTTGACCGGTTCGGCCATTGCCAGGCTGGAGACCAGTAGTGCGGCGAGAGTGAGCGCCGCTCTCGGGAAGGATAACGAAGGGGTTCGAATCACGCGTCTGCTCCTGCAAATGCCGGCGTGGTGCCGGATCGAAGACGCAGGTATAGCGGCGTGTTGATGCAGAAATAAAATACTTAAAAATATGCTGTTTATTCGTTTGTGGCATATGGCCGATGGATCAACGGCTGCGAGGACGATGCCTGGAAGGCATAAAAAATATGCGTCGAAGCGTGCAAGCTGACCTAGTGTTGCGCCAGCAGGCGCTTCAGATATTCTCGTTCCGCCGCACCCGGCAACCCGCCTGTGGTTGTCGCCTGCAGCACGATAACGCCTTCTTCATTGATCACGCTGACCTCGGCTTTCATAGAGATCCTCCGCAGTGGAAATATCTGCCTGACAGCATAGGTCAGGCACACAGTTGTTCGATCAACAGTGCCAACGCAATGATGATCATCAGTCCGCCAGACCATTGACTGACCCGGCGCGCAGCGGCAGGGCGCGCTCGCAACACCACTTGCGAGCCGAAGCCGACCAGCAGGTAAATCACCGCGCAGCTCACGGTATGCACCAGCCCGAGCGCAACCATCTGCAAGGGCACCGGCCACGCTGCGTGGGTGTCGGCAAATTGCGGCAGCAATGCGAGAAACAGCAGAAAGACTTTCGGGTTCAGGCCGCTGACGCAAAATCCCTTGAAGGCCCAGCGTGTCCAGGCGTCGCTGGCCTGACTGGTGTCGGCATGCGGCGTAGTAGGGCGGGCCAGCAGATTGGCGCCCAGCCACAGCAGATAACCCGCGCCAGTCACGGTCAGTACCGCCAATGCTACTGGATGGCTGGCGACTAACGTGCCGACGCCAGCGGCAACGATCAGGGTCGCCAGTAAATGACCGGATAACAATCCGCCCACGGCGGGCAGAACCACACGATGCTTCAAACCTGCGGAAATTGCATAGGCCCAATCCGCGCCAGGGGTGATGACGAACAATATCGATACCGCCCAGAACGCAGCCAGTGTGCTGAAGCTCATGGCGTAACCCTTGGTCGGCGATTTATCGTGGCTGGTTTGAACATGTCTTTCCCCGGTCAGTGTTTGATAAGGGAAGAATAATGAAAGTCCGCTAGAATCTTCTTTCAAAGATTGTCGTTATGGCACCTGAAATTGGAAGGTTTTACTGAATGGATAGAATTGACCGGAATATTCTTGCCGAGCTGCAAAAGGACGGCCGCTTGTCCGTCACGGAACTGGCGGAGCGCGTGGGCTTGAGCCTGTCGCCCTGTCATCGTCGGGTGCGGGCACTGGAAGACTCCGGGGTGTTGCTCGGCTATCGCGCGCAACTGGACCCGGTTGCGCTGGGGCTGAATTTCTCGGCGATGGTGTTTGCCACCCTGCGCGAAGGTGATCATGCGGCGGTCGAGGCTTTTGAAGCGGCGCTGGTGCAGATCCCGCAAATCGTCGACGCTCAGCGATTGTTTGGCGAACCGGATTACCTGTTGCACGTGATTACCCAGGATCTGCCGGCGTTTCAGCGGCTCTACGACGACAGCCTTTCGACCTTGCCCAATGTGCAACGACTGACGTCGACGCTGGTGATGAAACGCGTGGTGCAGGATCGGCTGCTGCCCTTGTAAAAAGCTACGGGTTTATTCCGAACAGCCGATGCACATCCCGCCAGATTCCTGCCTATTGAACCTCCTTTGGCACTACATTATCGAATGCCTGCTTCACCGCCAGCGCCCCTGCCTCACTCTTGGGCAATGCCGAGCAAGGGGGGGCGGTCCTTCAAGCGTTCCGATCAATCTCGCGGAGCCTGGGCAGTCGAATGTCCCACGCTCGCGAGAAAAGTGCCGGTATCTCGATTAGACCGCAGACAAACCACGCGACAAGCTGTTGGCGCTGTTGCCACCAGTTGCTGCATCTTTTCTCGCGCTGATTTTTTCGTCCGCCACATGAATTTAAAAAACTCCGGAAGGTTCGCCAGTCGCTCGGGGCAGTTCTCAGGCAAATCGGGCCGAGATTGACCGCGTTGGAGCAGCGTTCTACGTAGTACTCGCAGGAATCGAAGCGTCGCCGAACGATCAATCCAGATCAAAAGATCAGCACGGGCCATCCGGTTGTCCCAAGTGGCTGAATGTCCACCTTCGAATATCCAGAAATCTTGGGCCTCTACATCCAGACAAAGCTGCGTCTTCTCGTCCCGGCTTCGTTCGATCCACCCTGGCTGCCAGTGGATGGTGTCGATATGAACGACCGGCAAGCCCGTGCGCTGACCTAGCTCACGTGCCAAAGTGCTTTTGCCTGACCCAGGTTGACCGACAATCATCACCCGTTGCATCGAAGCTCCTTCTCGCCATGCAAGCTGATTTTTGGGGGTGGCGATTTTACGTCAATGTCTATCTCGGTCAACAACAAGTGGTCAGTACGACAGGCAACTTTCGCCCAGAATGAATGGCAAACTGCAGGTCGAGAGAAGTCAGCGGTAAACACCGCATCTGGCCGAAAGCTGCCGGTCACGAATGGCAGCACATCTGGCATTATGTTTTTTGACAAGCCTGTCCTGAATTCATCACACAATTGAATCGGCGAGTACTTTCATCCCATGAGCAAAGGTCTGAATGATGCCAACCTGGATTACGTACTTGCGGTCATTGAAAATGCACCAAACACGGAATTAAGTGTGATGTGTGAACAGTTGCAAATCGACAGTCGCGATCTTCTGAATCAATTGGCGATCTCAGTAGCCAGACTGTTTCTTACTGGTACTCGCGATTTTCATTACTGTGATGAGGTGATGAATATTGTCATCGGCGATATCGTCGACTAGTCCATGCACACGGATATGCCCCAGCCGGCATTTTCTATCTACCAAGCATTTGATGCAGGCGAGTATTGGCACAGCGACGATGACCGGGATGTATTTCCTTGGGAGAAGTGGACGCGGCCTGAACTCGAGAGAATTTTGTGTGAGGTCGACGACGGCGCACGCGGCCTTTCGAAGTAGGTTCGGCTTGAGCCCTCAAAGGACCGCACTTGACCGATCGCTGCCGCCCACGGAACGAACGATTCGATGAATCACGCAATGAAACTGCGAAACTCGCCGAGCTCATAAAGCGAAATACATGATGGGGTGCAGTCATCAAACTACGTTATTCAAAGGGCGCAGGCCTGCCGCCGACGCATCTGACTTTGATCAGCTCCGTAGACTCCGTTACTGGCATCCTGATGTTTGCCTGTACTGAAGTCGGGGAGTGCAGAGTTCAGTACACATCACGTGCCGAGTTGTTGTGCATGCTCAACAGCCTTTTGCGTCAGCGCGTGCCCATTGCTGTCGGCGGCATGCTCCCGGGACCTGCCGACGAAGTCGACATGTTAATAGCGAACGCAGTACTTGAAGGCCCCTACATAGCACTGTCCTGGTCGGGCCCCGAGCAATGGACTCTGCGCGAGATCGACTCCAGCATTGCTGAGTGGCAGCCAGTGCCTGATGCTCAAAGTATGGCCAATGTGTCATTCGATCCGAGGTCCCTGAAACGCTCGGGCTGAATTGGCTAATAAATTAATGCAAGTCCGGGTGGTTCATCGCTTCTGGCAGTAGTCGCATACGCCCGCGACAGGCAGCGGACGGCTCGGCTCAGATTCAGCGTGATCAAGCCGGTCTCTCATTCAACCGCTCTACCAAACTGACGAGATACCCGTCGGGGTCCTTGACGATGAATTCGCGCTGGCCACTTCTACATCATTGGCCCGACTCCACCACCAGCCCCTCAGCCTCCATCTTCGCCCGCTCAGCCTTACTAATGTACTTCGGCTTCTTCGGCGCCAATTTCGCGCTGGCCTTCTTGGCCTTTTCCTTGAACAACTGCTTCAATTTCTTCTGACGATTCATCTACGTTACTCAGTAAGCAAACTTAAAAACCGACTATCGAAGGGCGTAAACGCAGGCTTCCATGACCGAACCATCAGCCAACGTCACCTGCGTCAAAACACGCTGATACTCAGCCCCTTCAAACTCATCAAGCGCCGCCCAATGAGCGTGAAAATTCCCGGAAGAAAACACGAAGCCCTCAATCACATCGCCATCGTCGGCCAACACCAGCCCCGGAAAGCCCATTTGCGCGCCCCAGCCCGCTTGCGCCAGACGACCCTTGAGCGAAGCCGATTGCCAGGTGCCGCCGATGTTCAACATGACGTGCTCATTCGGTCGCCCCGGCCCCAGGGTTCCATAAACGAATAGATGCTCCACGTGTGTTCCTTCCGATCAAAAGGGGCGAATCCTGACGCATGGATCGGGTTCAGGCAACGTCAATTGCTCACATCGCGATAAAGTCGCGTACGGCCTTGATGGTTGGGGTCGGTGCTTCTTCCATCAGCCAGTGTCCGGCGGCCGGGATCACCACTTCGGTGACGTTGTCGGCGGCGTTGCGCATGACGATGGCTTCGTTGTTGCCGAAGGACTTCTCACCGCCGACAGCCAGCACCGGCATGGTCAGTTTCTGTTGCAGAACCGGCGCGTTGTCGATGGCGTCCTGACGGATGCTGCGGAACTGGGCGAACGCGGCGTGCATCGCTCCGGGGCGGGCGTAGAGTTTGGCGTAGTGCTGACGGGTGCCTTCGTCGACCTTGGCGGGGGTGCCGGCGAACTCGTTCCAGAAGCGGTCGAGGTAGATGCGCTCGCGCCCGGCTACCAAACGCTCCATGTCGGCGCCGCCGAAGTCGAAGTGCCAGAGCATCGGCGAGCGGACGATGTCGTTCCACGGCGTGATGCCGGGCACGGGCGCGTCCATCACCACCAGCCGATCGGTGAGTTGCGGATAGCGCGCGGCATAGGCGAAGGCGACCATGGTGCCGATGTCGTGACCGATCACCACTGAGTGTTCGATTTTCAGCGCGCTCAACACCCCGCGAATGTCAGCGGCCTGAGTCTTTTTGTCGTAACCATCCTGCGCAATCGACGACAAACCCATGCCGCGCAGATCCGGCACTACCACCGTGTGGTCACGCGCCAGATCCGCCGCCAGCGGTGCCCACATGTCGCCGGTGTCGCCGAAACCATGCAACAGCACCACGGCAGGGCCTTTACCGCCGACGCGGACGTGCATTGTTGCGCCTTCGACTTTGATGTCCTGGGTTTTGAAAGATGAAGGAAATGGTGTGACGTCTGCGTGGGCTTGAATACTCAAGACGAGCAGAGCAACAGCGGTCAGCAAGCGACGGGGCATGGTTACGTCTCCGGACGGTGCGAGGGCGATGGGTTTCGTTCGATGGCTCGACAAACTCTCGGCGGCGCAAAACACGGGCGACAGGCTGCCGGTGAGGTTTCGACAGAATCAGCGTAGACGCATTATGGGGGGGTGAGGATTTTCGGGTGCTCACTGGCCGTTTCGTAATAGGCGCAGGCTTTTTCGAGGTTGCTGACCAGTACGTCGATAGGGTTGAACTTCAAGTCCATGGGAAGTCCCTTGGCAGAAGGGTCGTATCGCGGCAACTGGGCGGGACGGCGGCTGTTTTTTCCTGCCGCCGTCCCCGCGCAATCCACTTTGATCAGACGATTTTCAACGCACTGAGAATAATCAGCGATTGCTCGGCAAAGGCCTGGGCCTGTTCGATCAGCTCGGCGATGTTTTCTTCGGCCGTGGTCAGCGTTTTGCCGTCCTTGATCAGCACTTCGTTCTGTTCGGCGATGACGCTCCACACCAACTGCGCCCACTCTGACGGGTGCTGTTTGCCCTGCCGGATCGAAATCAGGAACAGTTGCTGGAAGCGGCTGACCGTGACGCCACCGCCGGTGACCGGGCTGCTCAGCACTTGAATGTTGGCGTTGTACAGCGAGCGTTTGCACAGTTGCAGGTTGAACGCGGCGCAGCGTTCGTACACCCGCGCCTCGATGGCTTCGCTCTGGCAGGGGGCTACCGCGCCCATGCCGACCAGAATGGCGAGGGCTTGCTCGAGATCGTCATAGGCCATCGGCGCCACCGCGGCGAGCAACTGCTGCATGGTTTTGGCTTCATACATCTGCGCCGCCAGTGCGTCGAGCAGCGGGCCGTAGATTTCTGGCTGCAGTGACGCTTCGCCCGCCGGGCCGGTGACGCTGGACGCGACGCTTTCTGCCGGGCGCAACAGGATAAACCGCGTATCGAGCATGCGCGAGCGGCGCTCGACGGTGCTAAGCCGGTTGGCGCCGCGCACATACAGATCGCGACGGAAAGACTGGTTGACGAAGTAGTCCCGCGCTTGCTCACGCATCAGCGGATGCTCGATGCCTTCAAGAAAGGCCAGGCCTTCGGCGCTCAGGTTGAGTGCATCGACCGAGTCCAGCGGCGTCGCCGTCGTAGCGTAATCGAGCTTGGCCGGGGCCAACGCGTCGGCCATGTCGGCGAAATACATGCAATTCCAGTCACGATTGAAATATTCGTGGGCGACGTACTGGCGATCCTGGCCTTTGATGGTCTGCAACCTGGCGCCCAGATGCGGTGCAGCAATGGCGTATTTCGGGTTGGCCGCCAGCAGCGCTTCGGAAAATTGCAGCGCGGCATCGATGCGCTGATCGGCGCGCGTCGAGTGATTGGCAAAGCGGTCGTGCAGACTGAACAGTTGGCGCAACGGCGCTGAAGGCGACCAGCCCGGAAACGCGTTGTAGCTGACGTACAGATGACCACCCGGCTTGAGGTGACGCCGGGCGAACTCGACAATCAGCTTCTGATTGTCACGGCTGACCCAGGTCCAGATGCCATGCAGGCTGATGCTGTCGAACTGCGGCAGATCATCGCGCGCCAGCAGTTGCTCGAAGCTGTCGTCGTACAGCTGCGCACCGTTGTTGCCGAGGTTTGCCAGCTCAACGGCATGGGCGGCCTGGCCCGGATGGAAGTCGGTGCCGACAAAGCCGCCCGGATTGGCCGTGGCGTGGATATTGATCGACACGCCCTGACCAAAACCGAGTTCGCAGTGATAACCGTCGGCACTGTCCAGACTGGCAAAACCACGCAACAACAAGCAGTAGCGCTGGAACACCGGATTGATCTCCCGGCTATAGCTGTAGGTGTAGCCTTCGTCGGTGAAATAGCCTTCGTTCCAGGCGTTGCTCATGGTTGCAGACTCTTGTATTGGAAGTGAAAGTCGCTCTTATAAGGGGTTGTGGCTGCGCACGACAAGCAGAAAATCTGCGCCTGTGCAGTCAGCGGTCAGTGGGCAGACCCGTTCACGCCAGACGCATGCCCATCTCGAATGCACGCGTCTCGAAGCCGAACTCGGTATAAATGCGTGCCGCGCGTTCGTTGAACGGCCAGACGGTCAGGCGCAAATCGCTGGCCCCGTGCTCGACGGCCCAGTCTTTCACCCGCTGAATCAGCGCCAGACCGATGCCCTGGCCCCAGAACTGTTCCGCGACACACACCGAGCCAATACGCACGACGTTCTGCGGCTGCATCAACGGCCCGACACTGGCCGACAGATTCGCAGTAATGAACGCCGCTGCCCGCTCGCCGACATGGGCGATGAACGCCACGCTCCCCGGCTTCTCGAAAATTCCCGACCAGTGTGGCAAGTCACGGGAAAAATCTTCGGTGGCGGCGGCGTAGATGTCGGGGCGGGCGGCGTGGTGGACCGAATTGAGCAATTGGCCCAGCTCGCACATCGACAGCGCATCTTCGACGGTGGCGGTTCGGTAGGTAATGACTTCATCCATGACGGGTAACGCTCCTTGGGCAATGTAGGGGATTCGTTCACTAGGGCAGGGGGCTTGTGTCGTATTCAAGCTGTTTTATTGGCAGCACTTTAGCAAGGTTGCAAGTCAGCAGGTACAGACGCGCGGTGACCTGCACCTGGGTTGCTTTTTCAGGCCAATCTGTACATTGAATCCTGCTGCGATAAACCAATAATCGAGCGCTCGAATTCTTGGATATTGGGCACTGTATGGACACTCTACGCATTGATCGCGAATCACAGGCAATCGACTTCGGGAGGCGCGCATGAGCCTTCATTTGCGCACCAAGCGCCTGACCGTGCCGCAATTGGTGGCGATGAAAGGCCAGGAGAAAATCGTTTCCCTGACGGCGTATTCCAGCGCGATCGCCAAGCTGATCGATCCCATCGTCGACTTTATTCTGGTCGGTGATTCCACGGCCATGGTCGGTTACGGCCGTCCCTCGACGTTGAGCATGCAGCTTGAGGAAATCATCGGCCACACCCGCGCGGTGGTCGATAGCACGCGGCTGGCCTGCGTGATTGCCGACATGCCGTTTGGCAGTTATCAGGAATCCCATGAGCAGGCGTTTCGCAATTGTGCGCAGGTGCTGGCCCGCACCGGTTGCGATGCGGTCAAGCTGGAAGCCAACAAGGCCTTGGCGTCGACCGTCGAATTTCTCGTGGCGCGCGGTATTCCGGTGATGGCGCACGTCGGGTTGATGCCGCAATTCGTCAACGTCATGGGCGGCTTCAAGGCGCAGGGCCTGACCGCTGAAACCGGCGCACTGATTGCCGAAGACGCCCGGGCCAATCTCGATGCCGGCGCCTTCAGTCTGGTGCTCGAAGGCGTGGCTGAAGGGGTAGCCCGGCAGATCACTCTGGAGTCGAAAATGCCCACCATCGGCATTGGCGCCTCGCCAGCCTGCGACGGGCAGGTGCTGGTCACCGAAGATGTCCTCGGCCTGAGCGGTGAGCAGCCGCCGCGCTTCGTCAAACAATACGCCGATGTCGGCGCGGTGATTCGGGATGCGTGCGCGCGTTTTGCCGACGATGTGCGCGATGGCCGGTTTCCGGAGGCGCGGCATTGTTATGGGTTGTGAGCGCGGCTAGGTTGCTGCGTCGATAGCCTGAGCCAGTGCTGTCAGCGCCTGGGCAATGTCCTTGTCCCAGTCGAGGGTGTAGCTCAGGCGCAGGTGCTGCTGCCACGCCCCTTGCTGGCTGAAGATTTCCCCGGGGGCGATGACGATGCGCTCGGCCAGCAAACGCTCGAACACTTGCCGCATTTTTATCGGGGGCAACACCTTGAGCCAGAAACTGGCACCGCCGTGCGGGACGACCATTTGCCAGCGGCCATTGGCGTGTTGCTCAAGCAACGCCTGCATCTGTTGCATGCGCTGCAGCAATAGCGTCTGCAGCGTTTTCAGGTGTGGGTCGATGCGTTTGGACAGGTAGAGCCTGGCGATGGCTTTCTGTCGGATCGTCGAGAGACGAAAGCCGCGTTCAAGAAAGGATCGTTGCAATTGCGCCCGTTGCTGGCGGCACAGGACATAGCCGTAAGGGGCTTCGGCGCCGATGATCTTATCGAAGGTCGAGAACACCAACAGCCTGTCCGGATCGGCAAAATCGCGATAGCGCGCGGCTGAGGGGGAGAAGCAGAATTCTCCCCAGGTGTCGTTTTCAAACAGCCAGATCTCGCGCTCGGCCAGCCAGCGACAGATCTGCTGTTTATCCTCTGCCGGCATCAGCCCGCCCTGGGGGATATTTACCGTCGATGAGAGTACGGCGAGGCGCACCGGTTCGCGCGTGAGCACTTCGTTGAGTGCGGGCAGGTCAAAGCGCCCGTCGTCGCCGAGAGGGATTTCGATCACACGAATTTTCGCGGCCTGCAACTGACGCAAAATCGCCCACGAGCAGGGCGATTCCACCAGTGCGACGCTGCCATTGAGATCCAACGCAGTCAGCGACAATTCGAACACACTGCGCAAATCCGCGCCGATGTACACCTGCTCGGCCTGCCAGAAATTTTTAGCGGAGCGGGTGTAGCGTTCGGCCACGGCAGCGCGCAATTCGGCTTCGCCGAATGGCTGATAAAGCGGCGCGTGAGACTGCGGGTATTGGCGAGTCAGTTCGCGCTCGATCATCAACAGTGGGCTCTGCAGCGACAGCAGCATCGCCGGGGCATCGCTGCTCAGCGCGAGCATGCCAGGCTGCCGGGCGCTGGCGAACACGCTGTCGAGCAGGCTGGCCGAGGTGGCACTTAGCGGCGCTGACGCTACTGCGCGGGTGAAATAGCCGAACTTGGCTTTGGCGTAAATCCGTCCCTCGTCTTCGAGGAGCGCATAGGCGTACTTGGTCGTCGACACCGAAACACCCAGGCGCAACGCCAGTTGGCGCAAAGACGGCAGTTTCTGCTCGCCGGCACCGGTGGCGGCCTCGATCAGACCGATGAGGTAGTGATAGACCGCCTGATAGGCGAAAGAAGCGTCCTTGCGTGTCGTCACGCTGTGATCCTTGAGGGTCGAGTCGGTCAGAATTCTACTGGCATTGGGCAAATACCAGAAACGTCACTTCCGGCACCGAGATTCGAAGTCGGCTATACCCTAACGGGGTATGGCGCAGTGCCATATCCGTGCAAGTTACAAGCATGGAGCGTGAATATGCGAAATCAACTGCTGGTAGCCGTTTCGTTGCTGGCGTTAGGGGGGTGTCAGTCAATAAAGATTCTGATGACCGATACCGTGGAGCCTGCCAGCGGCGAAGGCGAGAAAACCCGGGTTATTCCGATTGAAGAAAAAACGTTTAAAGGAAAAAATTCGCAGTGGGAGCAACTGTTCGGAACCGCTGATCAATACGCATGGGCAGAAAAGTGCCATGTGTCATCGACTAAGCCAACCGAAGAGGCGGTGAGCGGGACCGCAGCGCTATTAACGGCGGTCGGGGGTGTCGTGTGGGGGCTGGCCGTTGATGCGGTCAACTCCAAAATAGATGAAATACAAGAGCGATCCGTCAAGTCCTGGGCAGCGACATGGACGGGAACCAGAGGTGGCTTGAAAGTCCCGCAATGCTTTGCGGTGGTGCGCGTCAGTGCCGAACAGGTGCCGAAAGCGCAGATGGCGATCCTGTTCGAAATCAAGGGCGTCAATACCGGTAACGCAAACGCGCCAGCAGTTCAGTGGGCGCCGTTATTGATTGCGTCGCGAACCAGTCTGGCGCTGACCAAGCGCGAAGGGCAGGTCGGCACCATCGGACTGTCGCTGTCAGTAGCGGCGAAATCTTTCAAGGAGGGTGAGTTCACGGTCAAGGTGAGTGACCCGATCAGTGTCAGCGGCATTGTTGTGTCTACGCCAGGAGAGAATGCGCCGCTTCACGTCAAGTCAGTGACGGATGACCAATATTCGGACCCTTTGCAGTTTTACGCGAAAGACGATGCGGCGAGTGTCTATCTGAAGTTTGCCATTGTCGAAAGCGGTTCGATGGCCGGCCTGAACACCAAAGCCAAGGCCGAGTTCAAGGCGTGGACCGACGCACTTGGACCGGTTGCAGCGGATGCCTGGAAGAAAAAACTGACTAAAGCGGATGATGAGTGATTCTCAGGTTGTAGCGATGTTTTTCAAGAGGCTGGCGGTCACCGCGAAAGGGGATCGTCAGTTATTTTTTGGCGGGTGCGATTTCATTGTGCTATTACCATAGGACCTCATCCGCAGTGCCCTTTGGTAAAGACGCCTACGCAAGTATTAGCGCCGCAGTAGGGAAGGATCCGAGAAACACTGGACCAGGGCCTCGCCGAAGTCTCGCGTCTCGCCCTGCCTGATTGCTTTCCTGCGCGCTGGAGGCTAGACGTGAGATGCCTGTCCCGGATGATTTCTCAGATCAGTTGAATTTTGACGCTGAAGATCTTGAGCGAATTTTCAATGATCCTGTCGCTTATGCCCAGGCTGTCGAGGTGTTGGCGCAGATGCGGCTGGGGCGAGACGATACCCCAAGCGCCGACGGTCTGAATGCCTGTGTCGATGGCGTCGATGTAGATCGGGCCAGCAACTGGATCGAAGTGCTCAAGCTCAAGGATTGTCTTTCCTCGTTCCTGCTGGGGCTACGCGGGCGAGGTGTCTGGCCTGCACCAGCCGTTGATCCTCCCGTAGACCCCGACGATTCTGCAACGTCATTCGATACTAAAAAGTTAGGTGATTTTCTAGTCCGGCTGGAATCCTTTCGATGCACGATCTGCGTTCAAGGGAATGTGAAAGGCTCCGGCATTCTGGTCGGACCCAGTTCGGTTCTGACCGCTTGGCATGTCATCGCCAAGGCGGGGCAAAAGCCCGAGCAGGAGTTGTTATCGAAAATCGATGTGGTGCTTGCAGACGGGCGCAAGATCGACGTTGCATTGTTGTCGGCCTCATCGCCTTGTGGTGAGGTGGAGTGGCCTCCAGTGGGTGGCCGAGCACCCAAAAATGACAGCGAAGTCGAACATGCGCACGATATCGCGCTGTTACGTCTAAAAAAACCGGCCGGCATTCATCTGACTTACGCGAACCTTGCCGCACCGCCCTATGCGTTCAAGGGGACTCCCGATGTAATGTTGGTTTCCTACCCAGAAGGCCAGTGGGATGGTATTGAGTTCGCCAGACTGCAACGGCTGCGTAATTTGACGGCGCGCTGGGGCTATAGCACGCGCACAAACAAGACAGGCTCGTCGGGCGGTGGTTGCTTCGACAACCAATTCGCTTTGACAGGTATACATCAGGGCCGGGCGCAAGGCCTTGGCCGACTGATCCCATTGATTCGTTTCCATGAGCACGTCAAAGAGGCCATCGCCAACGACGAACTGCCCCCAATGCTCTGGTCGCTAGACGGCACCCCGCAGAGCAATTTGATTGTCGGGCGTGATGACTTTTTCATCGGCTACCAGACCGCCATGCGCGGGTCGCCACGCGCCAGGGGGTTATGGGTTCGCCGGGTCGATCTAGTCAATGATCTGTCCGGTTTGCCTTTCACCTTCCAGATGCTCGAAAGCCTCGTGGCACGCAGCCCGAGCACTCGTTTGATCCGCATCAGTTTCGATACGATCGTCCATGACCTGCCGAACGAAATCGCCCGCCGGGCAACCGACGCCGGGTTGAACGTCCAGCCGCCGATGGCCCAGGCAGGCGCAGGCATCGACCAGACCGAGCCTGAGGCGATGATCGCTGACCGTGCCCGACGCGTGGCGCAATCACTCAATGAACGTGCGCACGAGCAGGGCATTCGCCTTTGGGTCTTCTTCGATCACCCGGCGGTCATGTTCGGCGATGAGCCCCGCTGGGCGTTGACCGCGTTCGTCGATCAGGCTATGCGCCTGGAAAACCTGCGGATTGCCCTGGCAGGTTTTGAAGCCGTGCAGATGCCCGGTGCGCAGTTCGAGTTTCCCGGCGACGCTCTCGGTGAAGGGCCGCCCGGGCTGATGACCGAGTATATGTCACACGTTAATGCCCAAGATCTCCGTAGCCTTATCGACACTGCAACGCGCGACTTGAGACGCCCCATTAGCAGTGAGTTCGCAGAGGAATGGGTGGAGGAAGCACTGGAGGGGCTTGTCCCTGTCAACGGGCAGTACGGCAGCACGTTGCGCACCACGATTGCCGAACGGTTGCAGAAACGCCTGCAAAAACTTTGCAAAAAAGGACCTCGGCCATGAATTCCACCAAGGAGAAGGATGCCTTGCTGTTTGCTGCGCTGTCCGGGCCTTTCAAGCCAGGCCAGGCACTGACGACGCTAAAAGCTGCGAGCGGGCCTGGGGAATTCGCGATGGCGGCGACCCGTTTGGCCGACTTTTGTGACACCCGACCCGCCGATGCAGAAGGCTTCTGGCTCATTCGCACACCCACTCGCCACGCACTTCTCGAAGCCTTGAGCGAGCCGGCATTGGTCGCTGGCGTGGCGAAACGACGTCGGCTCGAGACTGACGAACAAACCCGAGACCTTCTCGCTGTACTGCTGGACGAGCCACCGCTGTCACGCGTACAGATTGAGGAGACTCTGCAAACGGCGCGTGCACGGGAGGCGTTCGAGCGCATCATTCTTGCGCTTGATCGAGCGGGAGCACGTGCGCCGAGTCACGATCTGCTGGCACAGGCGCGCGCGGCGCTGGTCAGGTTTGACCAGGAAAAGAAAATGGCGCAGGTCGCCGAGCGCGGATTCTTCGGCCGTGAAATGGAGTATGCGCGAGTCGCCGCATGGCTGGATTTTCCAGCGCTGGCGCCGCCTGCAAGCTGCCTGTTTCTGACCGGGGCTCCTGGAATCGGCAAGTCAACGCTGTTGGCCGAGTCGGTTCGGCGCATTTACGTCCAACAACGGCCGTTGATCTTGCGCCTTGATTTTGACCGCGCGGGGCTTGATGTCCAGGATTTGCTCGGCCTGACCATGGAGGCCACGCGACAGCTTGCAGACCAGCTGGATATCGGCATCAAGGAGTTGCAAGACGCTCGACTCAAGGCCGGCGAAGTGTTCGACAAGGAAAAGGCCAGCCATTCGACCAATCGTCATGCGCTGCCGACCACCCTTGTCCGTCGATTGGGCGCGGCGGTCGCCTCATCACGGCGCCCGGTGCTGGTGGTTCTTGATACGCTGGAGGTGCTGCGCAGTCGCGGCGAAACCCATCCGGTCAGACTGTTCGATTGGCTTGATAGTTTGCTGGAGCACGGCGTGAAGCCAATGCACGTGCTGGCGGCGGGACGAGGTGACGCGCTCGACAGTGTGCAGCGCATAGCCGACAAACTGTCGAATAGCCGTCCCCGACACCTTGAGCATTTCGAACTGATGGGGCTGGATTTCCATTCGGCCAGTGAGTTTCTGTTCAAACTCGGTGCACCGCAGCGCTACTGGCGTGAATTGCTTGAACTGGCCCAAGGCAACCCGCTCAAGCTGCGCCTGGGGGCAGAAATCTCCAAGCGTACCGGCGACAAACGCTTGCCACGGCGTAAACGGGGCGAAGAGATCAGTTCGGCGTTCCTCTACAGATTGCTCCTGTCACGTATCGACGACCCGCTGCTCAAACGGCTCGCCCATCCGGGCCTGATCGTCAGGCGTATCAATGCCCAAGTGATTCGTGAAGTTCTGGCACCGGCATTGGGCCTTGGCAAGCTGACCATCGAGCACGCGGAAAAGCTCTGGGAGCAATTGGCGACTCAGCATTGGCTGGTCGAGCCTGATCCCGGCGCACCGGGGTTTCTCAAACATCGCAGCGATATGCGCGCGCTGTTGCTGCCTCTGCTTTACAGCACCAGCGCGATCAAATCGGCACGAGTAGATGCGGCGGCACTGCGCTGGTTTGCCAAGCTCGATCAGCCTTGGGCTCAGGTTGAAACGGTGTATCACCAACTGCAACTGACTCGCGTGGGGCATACGCTGCCGAGCGTGCCCAGTCAAATTGCTGCGCAGTTTGATGAGCAGACGCTGGAAGAGTTGCCCCGCCCGGTGGCTGACGGCTTGCGCAGTATTCGCGGCGAGCGCAGTAGCGCGTTGCGTGAGGACTGGTCGACCGGTTCACCGGGGCGCGAGGCGGTGATCGTGCGTGAAAGCCTGACGATCCTCAAACGTCAGGACTGGGTGGAAGGGGCTTATCTGGCGCGCAGCATTGTCAGTGAGGGCGATCTGGATGTTCGCTCCCCGGCGGCGGATGCGGTGCGCATGCTGCTTTGGCGATCGGGGCAGTGGGCTGAGGCGAAGCGCTGGCTGGCGGAGCGCGATCGCTTCACCGACTCAGACGCTGACGTTTATGAGTTGCCAGAAGAGCTGGCATTGGTTCGGCTGGAAATGCGTGCCGAATTCAGCCCGGATCGGCTGCGTCAGCGCTGGCGGGAATGGCAACCGGGCATAGAACGCCTTGCCCAGGCTGCGGATTCGGCGAGTGACGACTGTGCCCATTACGGGGCGCTGGCGTTGTTAATGGACAATCTGCCCACGCCTTGCGAGTTCGCTTCCCGGCAAAAACGCAATGGTAATTTCGCCGCTGCAGCCCGCAACGTCTGGCTTGACGGTTCAGGCAACAGGGTGGCCGGAGCGGTCGATTTTGGTTATCAGCGTATGGCGCGCGTCATTCGGCAGAACTCTACGCAGGAAACCTTCGAGGTCGGCCGGGCGCTCGCCACACTGACGCCGTATGCGTCTTTCGCCAAAAACCTGATGGTAATACCGCAGGATCGCGAGTTACTCGGTGCCGCCGAGCGTTTTGCCGATTTGGTCGGCCGGGCTGGCGGGCTGATTGAACAGTGGCCACCAGAACCTGTACGGATGAACTCCAACGACCCTTTGGGTACGTTGACCGATATAGGTCTTTTTGCCGATTGGGCGCAGGCCTGCGCATTCGTCAGCCGCGACGAAAACCTTTTACTGATTGGCCGCGCCGCCGAGCGCTGGCGACGAACCATGGCCGGTAATTGGTCGATTGGGCGGCGGTTTGGCCGTTGGGAGCAGCGTCCGTTGCTGGATAACACCGTCGAGGCGCGCTTGCGTTTTCTGCTCGGGTCGAAAAATCCTTTGCAACTGGCCCAGGAGCAAATCCGGGTGTGGGATGAAAGCATGCCCTCTGCTGGGCTGTGGTCGTTGTTACGCAAACGGATCAATGCATCACGGGCTGTGCCGAAAGGTCAGTCAGCGGATCCTGAATTACCTCGCGTTATTACCCGTCAACTGCTGTCACGCGCAATCCCCGCAGTATTCGCGCCGGCACTGACAGTCTTGATCCTGCACGGTGAACTGTGAAACAGGGGAGGTTGGCATGACGAACGAAGAACGGATAAACAATTTGAAAGCGAAGCTGACGCCAGAGATGGAAGCGGCGGTTCAAGAGGCTTTCAATAGCGGCCGGCTACCGGAATCGCTATGGAGTGGATTCTCCGGCGCCAGTCTTGAGTCCATAAAAGCTGGTGGTAGCCTTGAGTCGATACTGGGGCAGGGCACTCCGGGTAATTTCGAGGCGATAATCAAACTGGTCGGACGCCCTTCAATGTTGGTCAGTAATGACCGCGTGGAGCTGCAACCTTTGCCGAAATTGCCGCCGCAAACCTCCACGCTGATCCGTGGTGTCGAGCAGTGGATTCCCTCGGTGGGTCGCATCGAATTTCGCAATTATCAAATGGCTTGGGGTGGTACAGGCTGGGTGGTAGAGCATTCCGGGGCGGGCACGCTGGTCGTGACCAATCGTCATGTCGCCAAGCTGGTCGCCCTCCGTAACGCGGATGGCACCGGGGTGTTCCTGCGCAACACCTCCGGTATACGCATGGGCGCCGCCATCGATTTTGGCGAAGAAGTCCACAGCCAGGTCGGCGACCGCAGCCGCACCGCCGCGCTGACCAAGGTTCAGTATCTGGCCGACGATGCCGCCGCCGACGTCGCCTTGCTGTTGATCGAGACGGCAGATTTCGCCCTGCCTACCCCCATGCAACTGATTGAAGACTCTGAGTCTGTTCAGATAGACGAATTGGTCGCTTTGATCGGCTATCCGGCCTACGACTCACGCAATAACGCCGATGCGCAAGCGAACTACTTCGGCCAACTCTATGAGGTCAAGCGCTTCGCTCCGGGTTTGATCATGCAGCCGCCAGGCGCCAATCAGGTACTGTCCTATGACTGCACAAGCCTGGGCGGCAACTCTGGTTCGCCGGTGATCCGCCTGAGCGACGGCAAGGTCGTCGGCTTGCATTTCAGCGGGGCTTACCTGCAGGAGAACAGTGCGGTTCCAGCGGCGCGGATACGGGAACTGGTGCAGGGTCTGCGTCCGGTTTCCGTGCAGTTGCAGGCGCAAGCGCACACGACTGCGCTGGTTGAAGCCGCCGATGGTAGCCACAACGCCGCCTGGTTCAGTCAACGAAAAGGCTTCGATACGGCCTTTCTGAAAACCGCTGAGACGACGCAGACGCTAAAAACCCCTTGGCCCGTATTGAGCGCAGATCTGGTGCTTGCTCTTGCCGTGCCAAGTGACTCCCCCGAGCAACCCAATGAACTGCGCTACACCCATTTCGGCGTCAAGTATTCAGCCACCCACAAACTGCCATTGATCACTGCCGTGAACATCGATGGCGCGGCAGCCGTGCGGATCAAGCGGGGTACCGACAAGTGGTTTGCCGACGAGCGAATTCCCCGGGACATTCAACTGGGCGCGCAAAATTTCCAGGACGAGGAGATCGACCGCGGCCACATGGTTCGACGTGAAGACCCGAACTGGGGTAGCCAGCAGGAAGCCGAGCAGGCCAACTTCGACACCTTTCACTACGTTAATGCCGCCGCCCAACACTCGCGGTTGAATCAGGGCAAGGCGCTCTGGCAGGGCCTGGAAAACTACATTCTCGACAGCGCCCGCACCCACGGTTTCAAAGCCTGCGTGTTTACCGGCCCGATCCTGCGCAAGCAAGGCTCCGATGAGAAGGAGCTGTGGATTGACGGCGCCATTGCGCCACTGGAATTCTGGAAACTGGTCGCGACCCTCGACGCTGAGGGCAAAGCGTTGCACACCACGGCTTACGTTCTAAGTCAGGGCCAGTTGTTACGCGATCTTCTGGAGAAACGCTCCCGGCACGAGGCGGTGGAAGGAATCGAACTGGGTCCCTACCGTACGTTTCAGGTGGCGATTGTCGATCTGGCGGAGGCGACGGGTTATGACTTCAGTGCCTATGTCGCCAGTGACCCGCTGACTCGCATTCAGGCCGGACAGGAGGCTGTTGCCCACGGCGAGCCAGTGTTCATGCCGATCGCCGAGCTGGGCGAAATCATTCTTTAAGGGGTAAAGGAGCGAGATGCCTGAGTTAAATCAAGCTGTCGACAGCGAAGCCAGTGAACCGCAAAGTCAGCCGCCGCAGCCATTTGCAACCGAGTGCGATCTGGTGATGAAAGGAGGCATCACCAGCGGCATCGTCTACCCATTGGCAATCAAGGAGCTGTCCAGTGCGTTCCGGCTGCGCTCCATTGGCGGTACCAGCGCAGGCGCCATTGCTGCCGCTGCTGCGGCGGCCGCCGAACTGGGGCGTCAGCGCTTCGCGACCGGGCAGGTAGCCGCCGACCCCGAGGGTTTCGTCAAACTGGCCAAGCTGCCTGGTTACCTGGGTTCGTCGTCTGCGGACGGGCGGGGCACAAAACTGTCGGCGCTGTTCAAACCCTTGCCGGCGCTGCGATCAATCTTCGATGTATTGCTGGCCTGTGTTTCTGATCAGCAGCCCGGCGCTCGGATCCTGGCGGTGCTGGCGACTTTGCTGCGTCGTCATTGGTTGGCCGCGGCACTGGCGCTGATCGTGGGAACGCTGCCCCTGTGGTTCAGCGCATCGAGTTGGGCTGTGGCGCTCTGGCTTTTGGGCTTCAGCGCTTTGCTGGTGGCGGGCACCCTGATCTGGCGATCCGCCAGGCTGCTGTTCAAAGAGTTACCGGACAATGGCTTCGGCCTCTGCTCGGGCATGCCCGAAAACGACGATCCGCAGAAAGATGAAGCGCTGACCCAGTGGCTGAGCGGCTACATCGATGATCTGGCGGGCCAGGCACAGGCGTTTCCCGGGCAACAGAAACCACTGACCTTCTCTGATCTTCAGGCGCATGGCATCGACCTGCAGATGATGACCACTTGCCTGACGTTGGGCAGGCCTTTTCGACTGCCATTCGATGATGTCGAGAACGTGCGCGAGAACAAACAGTTCATGTTCAGGCGCTCCGAGTTCGCCAAACTGTTCCCGGCGCACGTCGTCGCCTGGATGGTCGCCAACGCTCGGCCGCCAGCCGATGCTCAGCAGAGCAGGGCGGCTGCCGCGGCAGATGTTGACGATCTGTTCAATCTGCCCAAGCCGGGTGATCTCCCAGTCATTCTGGCCGCGCGCATGAGCCTCAGTTTTCCGTTGTTGCTCAGTGCGGTTCCGTTGTACTGCATCGATTACCGCAAGAAGCTTCAGACGCAGCAGTACGTTGCCCCTGAGCGTTGCTGGTTTACCGACGGTGGCGTGGGCTCGAATTTTCCCATCCATTTTTTCGATATGCCACTGCCGACTCGACCAACCTTCGGCCTTGACCTCGGCGTGGCCGACTCGGCAAGCGATCAGCGAGTAGTGTTCGCGCAGAATAACGGCGATGCACGGCTGACCTACTGGCGCCGTTTTACCGAAGGAGGCGGGGCGGGATCGATCATCGGATTTTTGTCCGCTGCGCTCAGTGTGGCCAAGGACTGGAATCATGAAACCCTTTCACACCTGCCGGGTTTTCGTGACCGCATCGGCCTTGTCCGGCTGACCGCCGACGAAGGCGGGTTGAACCTCGCCATGCCGCAAAGCCGCATCTTGCAACTGAGTGAATATGGCGCGACCGCTGGTCGCGAGTTTGTGGCCCGCTTCGGCGCGCCAGGTAACACCCTTGAAATGAACTGGGAAAACCATCAACTGATCCGTTTGCGGCTGCTGCTCGCATCGCTTGGCGAACAATTGCAGCATCTGGATAAAGGGTTGCAAGTGACAGCTGGCACGACGGGCGATTACAGCAGATTCTTCAGTCAGCCTGTCGGCCCGCAATCCTATCGATTCACCGGTCTTGGCCAATGGTCAGCGGACCCCGCAACAGGCTTGTATAGCAGTCAGGCAGCGCTGGCCAAGTGGACGCTCGAGCAACTGCTGTCAGTGCCGCGCATGGCTGAGGCAAGCCAACAGACAACGCCCGGTACTCGCCTGGACAAGCGTGCCCCCAAACCCCTGCCGGAGTTGAAGTTGCGCCCGCGAATATGACCTGATCCGGCCTGCAAACCGATTAACGCAAACGCCTGTTTCTTCTTCGCAACGCACGTTGAGGAATGCACCGATGGGCCAGCTTGAATTGCTTGAAAAATGGCGCCGCATGGCTGTAAGGCTGCAGATTGAACACGAAGTCAGTGCGCGGGATTTCGAGCGAGTCAGCTGGAAACTGGGCATTCCCTGCGTCGCGCTTTCGGCGGTGGTGAGTGCCAGCGTGTTTAGTTCGATCAACGACCAGTCGCTGATCTGGTTGCGATATGTGGCGGGTTTTCTCTCGATACTGACGTTGGTGCTGAGCTCGGTGCAAACGTTCCTGAATTTCGAGACGCGTTCCACGGCACATCAGGACACGGCGGAGAAACTGGGAGCGCTGGCAAGGGAAATTCAGGAGCAACTGGCCTCTGGCAGTCAGGACGGCACGCTGGGTGCGGTAGTGACCGATATGCGTAAACGCCTGGACACCATTTTGGCCGACGCCCCCACTTTGCCCCAGTCGGCGATTCGCCGACTGGGCGAAGGCGCCACAGACCCTGACAAGCAACTGCCGTCCACTGTTTAAACGTTATAGAAGTTGCCTCCGGTCACGTTGCGCGCTGGCTGACATGCTTGGGCCCCGCCAGCGCCCACGCAATCAACCCGAACAACGGCACAAACACGATCAATACGATCCACACGCCCTTGTTGCTCGATTTCCCCTCGCTCTTGCGCACCCGATTGATGGCCCAAAGTTCGATGAGCAGAAGAACTGCCGCCAGTACGATCCACACGGTTTCGATTTGCATTGGCTACCTCCTGATGGTCTATGCGTTAGGTGGCGTGTGGTGCGACGGGTTCATTTCTTTTTATCCAGTGCCGCGAGTTGGCGCGCCAGGTCGAGGGCGACGCGGCCGCTGTTCAGTGTCGGCAAGAGGTGGGTGAAGGGGATGTCGAGCAGGCGGTTTTCGCGCACGGCGCGCAGTTGGGAGAGGACCGGATCGTGGTTCAGCAGATAGCGTTTGCGGCTGGCGGGCGACCATTCGGCGTCGGCCAGCAGAATCACGTCCGGGTCGCTGACCAACAAGGTTTCGCTGCTGACGGTGACCCGGTATTGATTGATCTCGGCGAACACATTGCGCGCGCCGGCAGCGGCCAGTAACGGCGTGACAAAACCACGCCCGCCTTCCGAGTCGAGGCCTTTGACCTCGCTGTCGAGGTAGAACACCGACAGCGGTTTACCCTGGCCGATCATCGCCTTGGCACTGGCCAGGTCAGTGTCCATGGCATCGATCAATGCTTGGGCTTTTTGCTGTTTTTGCAGCACGGTGCCCAAGGTCAGCAGGTCATTGCGCACATGCCCGAAGTAATCCAGCGAATGCCCGTTGCACGCCGATTCCAGCAAATACGAGCCGACACCGTTACTCGCCAGGCCCGAACGCGAGGTCACGCCGTTACCGAACGCCGTGGCGAAGCCGCCGATCACCAGATCAGGATTCTGCGCGTAAAGCACCTCGCTGGACGGATACTGCCGGGCGATCACCGGCACGCCGACATACTCGGATTGCCGCTGAGCGGAACCGGTGTCATCCAGATACGCGACGCCAACCAGCGACGCGCCGGCGCCTAATGCCAGGACAATGTCCGCCGCATGTTGATTGAGCGCGACGATGCGTGAAGGCTGCTCCGCGCGCCAGACTTCGCCACAATTGCGATAACTCTCGGCGACAACATTTGCCGAGCAGAGCAGGGCGCACAGCAGCAACGCCAACCTGCTCATGGATGCGCCTTGATCAGCAAATCCTCGACCACCTCGCCGCCGACCAGATGCCCGACAACCAGGCGCTGCACGTCGTCCTTGTTGTGCACGCCGTACCAGCATCGTTGCGGATACACCGTGACGATCGGCCCCAGATTGCACGGAAACTGACAGTGGGTGCGCGTCAGCAACACACCGCCCGGCGTTTCAATGCGCTGATGTTCGAGCAGATGACGGCGCAGCGTCTTCCATAATTGCAAGGCGCCGCGCTGGGTGCAGCGCGGGCCGGTGCAGAGAAACACGTGGTGCGCGTGCGCGGGCACCTGCGACCAGTCCGGGTGGCTGTCGACGCCGTCGATGGTTTTGATGTCACTCATCAGAAACGGTACGTGTAGCGCACTTCGGAGGTGAACGGCCGGCCGAGGTTGTCGACGTTGCTTGCGCGGCTGGTGACGTAATCGCGGTCGAACAGGTTCTCGACCAGCAGGCTCACGCGGTGCTGATGCGCGCCGTCGAGGTAGCGATAGGCGTCGGCATCGACCACCGTGTAGTTGCCGTACTCGACCTGTTTCGAGCTGATCACATCGCGGATGTAGCGGATCGCACCGCCGGCACCCCACAGGCGGTTTTCCGATTCGTAGCCGACACGCGAGCGGGCGAAGAAACTCGGAATGTCGTTGAGGGTCACGCCCGTGCGTGATTCGGTGAGGTTGCGGGTCATGTCCGCTTGCAGGCTCCATTGCTCGTTGAGCGTCAGTCTGGCGTCAGCCTCGAAACCGCGCATCTGGATCTGGCCCTGGCCGTTGACCCACTGGATGTCGTCGAGGGTGATCAGATCGTCGATCTTGCGCTTGAACAGCGTCACGCTGGCGTTGAATTCGCGATCGAGCAGCAAGCCTTTGTAGTCGACGCCGAGTTCGGCGTTGCGGCTTTTCTCCGGTTTGAGGTCGCGATTACCGAGCTCGTCGCCCGGCTCGTTGACGAACAATTGTTCGGCGTTCGGCAGCTTGTACGCGGTGCCGTACTGGCCGCGCAGGGCCCAGTGCTCGTTGAGGTCATACAGCGAAGTGAGCATGCCGACCGTGGCGCTGTCGCCACCGGCCATGGCTTCGTGGCGAACGCCGATGCTCGGGTGCCAGTCGGGCAGGGCGTCGATCTGCGGACGCAGTTGGGTATACACGGCGTGGGCTTCGGCCTTGTCGTTGTCGATGATCAACACATCGTCCTGGCCCTTGAACCATTGGTTGTCGGTGCCGAACACCAGCACGTGGCCGCCCGCCAGTTCGGCCTTGCCTTCGGCCTGCACACCCCAATCGGTGAAGCCCCAATAGTCGTTGTGGTTGATGACTTTGGTGCCACCGCCCGCGACGTTGTTGATGCGCGTATAGCGCGTGTCCCAGTCGTTGATATGAGCTTTGACGAAGTAGCTCAGGCGCTCGTTGACGCTCTGTTCGAAGGTCGCCGTGGCGATTTGCTGGACGCGGTCGTTGGTGGTTTTGTGGTTGTCGACCGGGCGGGCGAAATCGAGGTTGGCGTCGGCGTATTGGTAGAACAGTTCCAGCCGCGAATTATCGCCGAACGACTGAATCGCCTTGCCACCCAACGTGGTCACTTCGTAGGCACGGTTCTTCGCAGAATCGTTTTTCATGTCGCGATTGCGAAACGGCTGATAACCGTCGGACACGTTGTGGCTGACATAGGCGAGCAAGCCGAGATCGCCGAAACCATTGCTGAAGATGTTTTCGACCCGCGCATCCTCGGTGGTGCCACCGAAGGTATCCACGCCCATGTTCACTTCGCCGGCGGCTTGGCGAGACTGCGGGCTGCGCGTGACGATGTTGATCACCCCCGACACCGCTTGCGTGCCGAACAGCAGGCTTTGCCCGCCCTTGAGCACTTCGATGCGTTCGATCGCGTTGGCCGGCAGGGTGTCCAGATACAGGCCGCCGTACAGGCGATTGTTCAGGCGCACGCCGTCGAGCAGGATCAGCGTGTCGTCGTTGCGCCCGCCGAGCAGCGAGTAGGTGCCGTAGTCGAACGGACCGTTTTTCGGCGCCACGTACAGACCGGGAATGAACATCTGCATGACACGGCTGACATCGGCGCTGGGGCCGGCGCGCTCGATCTGCTCGCGGGTGACGATGTCGACCTTGCTGCCGAATCTGGCCATGTCGGCGACAGTGGTGGACTCCACCGAGGGCGCGGAAACGATTTGCTGATTGAGTTCCAGAGGGGCGTTGTCGGCCAGCAGCAGAGGGCTGAACAGGCAGCCGAAAAACACAGTTGGAGCATAGGTGTTGAAAGGTCGAATCATTGTCTTCTCGAAAAGAAACTTCGCAGAAGAGCATGCAGGAGAAGGCATCGCGCACACGCCGACACCGGCCCATGCCCGCCCACCGCAGGATTTTGCCAAACAGATATTTCGGGCCGGTCTCCGGGCTCGCGCGTATCGAGGCTTTCACCTTCCCATGGCCGTCTGGCCACAGTGGTGTATCGAAAGCATCACGCGCATACCGTTGCGGGGGCAGCACCGGACTTGTTCGAAAAGAACGTACCGGTTTCCCGTTTCACCCCATGCACGGCGGCATGGGACACCTGAAACTGGGCGGCATCTGAACATTCGAAAGACCGTTCGTCAACTTGCCCGAGAGAACCTCGATAAATCTTGAAAGAACAATCTGCGGCGTTTTTTGTAAGAGCAACTAAGGTCTACAGCGGAGAGCAGTGGTGGTTTTTCGCCAATCAGGGCAGGGGTGTGGGAGGGGATCCGGGATGATTCAAATTTCTGCAAAACAATATGAAGCCCTTACCTTGGCTTCTGATCTGCGTCTGTCGGAGGACATGGAGCAGCATGTTTATGCGCATCTCCCTTCTTATGCAGAGGAACATGGACGAGCCGGCGTGAAGCAAATCGTGCAGGCTGCGATAGCACGTTCCAGGCAGTGGCAGCTGTCGAGGCGTGCCACTTTTCAGATGCTGAATCTATTGTGCCTTTACGGCAATGAGTTCGAGAGCGATGCTCAGTGCCAGTGGCTGGTGGATGTATTGAATGATGAAGCGTTCGGAGATATGTCAGCCAGGATGAACATGGCGCAAAGCGAGGCGCTTGGAAAGCTGGCTATTGATCAGGAAGAATCTTGAAAGGAGTCGGGAATCGTGGGTCGAAAAAGGAAAACAGTGGGTGAGCCGTATCTGGCGTTCTCCGCTGCCGCCGCGCAGGATTCAAACGGCGTTGCGGTTGTGCCGGTTGAGATATGTCCTTATAAAAAAGGAGTGCCGCTAAAGCTCGCATTCTGGAACGTGCAGAATTTCACTGGAGATTTAATCCGGCATGGCAAGAACGTCACCAAGACGCCACTGTCAGCGCCGAGAAATCAGGTGCGAATAGAATTTATCGCCAAAGCGATTAAAACCCTGAACCTGGATGCGTTGGCTCTCATGGAGTTGGGGTCAGACGGTGAGACAGTGATGAGGGGGATTACCGAGAAGTTGAATGCGGAAAAAGAGGGAGTGTGGAACAGTACCTTCAGTCTGGAAAGCGGCGCGAGATTTGATTACCCTGAGTTCATAAAAATCAATATTTATACTTATAAGGATTACGAAAGACAGTTGAGTTCGTTGAGACTGACGCTAAAGCACTACGATGTCACTCATTTCGAGGCTGGTGCGATGGCAGGCTTGGAAATGCGTATTCGTGGGCATAGAGAACTCGATGCTGACTTCAATTCGGAGGTGAGAGAAGCGCTGGAAAGTATCGAGGAAATCGCTAACGGCTGTTCGCCTGATGCTGAAGCGAATGCTATCAAGAAGCTTGAAGAGTTTTTAAAAGACGTTAAGAAAGATAAGCCGTTGCATCAGATGTTGTCCGACATGCTGACCGCGGCCCCATCAAATGTGGGAGATATTCAGCAGAGAATAATCGACTGTGACAGCACGTGCAGTGTCGCCCCTGATACGGCGGTTGCCATTGCAATTGCACATCGTGGAGGAACGCTGGAACTTACGCTGAAAGCGATTCACCCTGTGCCAGAAGAAGGATTGTTTGTCGCGCTCCGATATTTCAAGGTGATTGACGGATATTATGAACGCTATGGATGTGTTTTTCGCACTGAGCTGACTGAGTCGTCAATTAGCCATAAACTGGTTTATTCCGATGTGTGGAAAATAGGCGAAAAGACCAACAGTCGCCAGGCATGGGCTTTCAATCTTTCTGTAGGAGGGAAACAGGTCAGTGCTTATTTGATTCACTCCATGTTTGGTATTGCCACAACTAAAATACGGAGTGAGCCAACTGCCATGGATGATGTGACTGAAGACGTCGAAATGGCACCTGAGCAAGCTCTCGAGGAGGATGAGGGGAAAGTCATCAGTGAAACGCTTAATGAATTGCGTGTCCGGACGTTGATTGCGCAGGCGGATGTCGCCAATAAATCTGAATATCCACCTGTTTTTATTATGGGGGATACTAATATCGCGACCAGTCATTTGGAAGATGCTATCGGAAAGATGAAAGCTGTGGGCTATGGCTATATGTCTGGAGGAGTAAAAACCACACTTAAGGCAGAAACTACCATACTGTATAAGTCTGGTGGCGCCCCTTCCGAATATTTTAATCAGCCATACGATGCGGTTTATCAGCGCAAAGATACCGTCGAGGATTTTCTTACCAGTGTTTCTTATCCATTTGATGAGCAGCTATATGGCATTTTTAATGAGGCTCTGGGCAGTAACGAGCATGTCAAGAACTGGTATTTAGAACTTCTGGTTCTGAAGTTGTCGTGTGTGACCGACTTGTTCAAACTTAGACGTTACAGTGAGTGGGAAAATGTTTTTTTAACTGCCGCTAGTCGTGCAACGTTTTCTCATGAGTTAAAAGGTGATGAATATATTGAAGCGTCCCGGAATTTAAGTGCACAACTGAAGACGGAAAAAATAGAAGACGCCCGATTGAATGGTGCACTTGTTGTCTATCATGAGGTGGTCAGTTGCAAGGCTAAGATTTTCGCGTTATTTCATAGAAAGTTTATCAGTGATCACCGTATTGTGGTGATGGATATGATATTAAAAAATGAAGTTTCCAGCGCGGGCGAATCTCGAAGCAGTAATGCACAAGATGAGTGGGAAGTAATAAAAAAACAACGTAGGGGGTTAGGCACCTGAGCTGTTTTGAATTCCGTAACCCCTTTGACGCACCACGTTCACTGCTTCAGCAGGTTACCGCCAGGGCTTCGACGGCGACAGCCACGGCTATGACGCGATGCTCGGCTTCAAGATCAACTTCTAGCCACGCCGAGCATCGCGGGAGTCACGCTCAGGCGCTCATCAATTGTTTGAGGTGCAGCAACAGGATGATGGTCTTGCCGTCCATGATCCGGCCGTCATTGACCATCGCCAGCGCCTCGTCAAAAGGCAGCTCCAGCACTTCGATGTCTTCGCCTTCTTCGGCCAGGCCACCGCCGGCGCTGATGCGATCTTCGGGATGGTATTCGCCGATGAAAAAGTACAGGCGCTCGGTGACCGAGCCTGGGCTCATGAACGCTTCGTAGACCTTGCGCACTGACCTGACGCGGTAGCCGGTTTCTTCTTCAGCTTCGAGGCGGATACGTTCTTCGGGGCTGGCGTTATCGAGCAGCCCGGCAGCGGTTTCGATCAGATAACCGTCATGACCGTTGACGAAGGCCGGGATGCGAAATTGCCGGGTGAGGATGACCGTGCGTTGCGCCAGGTTGTAGAGCGCGATCGTCGCGCCATTGCCGCGGTCATACACCTCGCGGGTCTGCGTCTGCCAGCTGCCGTCGCGGCGCTGAAGTTCGAAGTCGATCTTTTTCAGGATGTACCAGTTATCCGAGAGCAGATGCTGGGCGACAATTCGCACATTGCGATGGTTCATGGGCAGAGATCCTTATGGGCTATCCGTGGATTATCGTGAATAATCAAAAGCTCGCAACGGCATCGCGGATGTCGGTCAAGTCAGTCAGGGAAGCGTTGCATGGCATTCAGGGTGTTGGTGGTCGGTGGCTACGGTAACTTCGGCAGCATCGTGTCCAGGCATTTGGCGCAAATGGCCAATGTGGCGCTGGTGATCTCGGGCCGCGATCCAGGCAAGTTACAGCGTAAAGTCGATGCATTGAATGGTCAGTCGGGGCGCGTCGTCGAAGGTTGGTGCGGCGATGCCATGGGTAGCGAGTTCGGCTGCGCTTTGCGTTTGCTGAACATTCAACTGGTCATCCACACTGGCGGCCCGTTTCAGGGGCAATCCTATGCGGTGGCCGAGCGCTGCATCGAGGCCGGCGTCAACTACTGCGACCTGTCCGACTGCCGAACGTTCGTCAACGGCATTGGCGTACTCGATGTTCGGGCCAGGCAAGCCGGCGTGGCGATCCTCAGTGGTTGCAGTTCGGTGCCAACGCTGTCGTCGGCAATCATCGACGAACAACGCCAGCGTTTTTCGCGCATCGATTCGATCGAGCATGGCATTTCTTCTTCGGCGAAGATGCCGGGGCTGTCGACCATCGAGGGTGTACTCGCTTACGCCGGCAAGCCGATCAAACAGTTGAAGAACGGCAAGGTGCATGAAGTGCTCGGCTGGCAAGACCTGACCTTGCGCAAGATGCCGCAACTGGGCACGCGTCTGCTGGCCAATGTCGACGTCCCGGACATGGACATCTTTGCCCGCCGCTATGGCGCGCAAACTCTGAGCTTCAAGGCCGGCGCGGGTCTGAAACTCGGCGGTGTCGCCAACGGCTTGCTGGCTCAGGCATTGAAGATTGGTCTGCTGCGCGACCACGTTAGTTGGGCCGCCAGGCTGCATCGGCTAGGGACGTGGTTCGAGCGTTTCGGCGACGGCAAAAGCGCGATGTACATCGACGTTCAGGGCATTGGCGTCGAGGGCAAACCGCTGACGATGACCGCGCAACTGACCGCCCTCAACGACAAAGGCCCGGAGATCCCAAGCTGTGCTGCCGTGGCGCTGGCAGCAAAAATGGCCCAGGGTTATCTGCCGTCAGCCGGCGCGCGACCGTGCGTGGGCGAAGTCAGCGTCGCTGAATACCTGGCGGCGATCAACGATCCCGACAACCTGAGTTTGTCCGTGCAGTTCTCCGACGGGCAGATTTGAAATGCTCTACCTGTGCCTGAAATACCTGCATGTGATCGCCGCGATTTTTCTGTTCGGCTTCGGCATGGGCTCTTATCTGTACTTGATCGCCGCCAGCCGCACAGGCAATCCGCAAGTGATTGCGCACGTGGCGCGCATGGTCGTGCGCTTCGATACGTGGATCACCACACCTGCCGGTTGCGTGCAAATCATCAGCGGCTATTGGCTGATGAGGCTGTCCGGGCTGCCGATGACCACGGAGTGGATACTGACTTCGCTGATCATTTTCTTCTGCGTCGGTTCGTTGTGGCTGCCGGTCTTGCTGCTGCAGAAGCGCCTGCATGTGATGGCGTCGAACGCGGGAGCGGCGGGGACGGGCCTTGATGCGCAATTTCACGACGTGTACCAGAAATGGTTCTGGATGGGCGTTGCCGGGTTTCTCGGGATGTTCGTGATTGTGCTGATGATGGTGACGAAGATGACGCCTGTGCAGTTGTTCGAGTTGTTGCTTTAACGCAATTTCCGAAGCCCGGCGCGTGCGCGCAAGGCCGTTAGCGAGCCTTCAAAAAGCGTTGTTCATGATCAGGACTCGGTAACAGACACGTGTCGTACTTGCCGAACAGCCGATAACGATTCAGCGCAATGCGATCGTAAGCCCAATCGCGCAGCGTACGTGGCAGCAGGCGCAGCAGCTGGAAAGGCTGCCAACGGGCGGGCAATTGGCTGACGACTTCAAGGAATGCATCCGAGCGTTCCCAGTAATTGCGGTCGCGAATCACCGCCATGGTGTCGAACTGATCGATCGGCAAACCTGCCCACGCCAGCAGCGCTTGCCCCTCGGGTGACTGCACCGCCGCCAGGCGTACGCGGTGCTGGTGATCATGCCGGATCAGGAACTTTGCCCAGCCATTACAAAGCTTGCACACGCCATCGAACAACACCACCGTCTCGCCGGGTTTGAGCAGGGGTGCTGGAGAAGGGCGGGTTTGAGCAGCCATGGGCGTGGTTCCGTTGCGGCGGGGTTGTTCACGATCATAGCGGTGGGCTGGCGCAATTGCTCAGCAGATTTTCCTCGCGGGGACGACAACTCGCGCGGGTTTTCGTAGATTGTCGGCAGTTATCTGGTCAAGGATCTGAACGAGTAAATCAGCGTTTGCCCGTGAATCGTCGCGGGGGCATTCATCGCCATTTTGGCAACAGTGTTTGTCCCCTCGGTCGATTTTTCCACGCGGCGTCATCCCATAGCATCGTTCTCAAGCCGCCAGCACTAACGCTGAAGCGGTCACTCAACGAGAACGGTGAACATCATGAGCATGAAAAAAATCGCCTTGGTTTTACTGCTTGGCAGCTTCGGTGCGCAGGCTTATGCGGCTTCTTCGCAAGGCCAGGAAACCCCGGTTGAAACCTACGGCTACTCGAGCAAACTCGACATCGAACATGTGATCTCGATCACCGAGCCGGCCAACGAATGCGCGCCAGTGCCGGTGCAGATGACTTACGAAGATTCGCAGGGCGAACGCCATGTCCTGCAGTATCAAGTGATGGGAACTGGCTGCTCCAGTTGAGCCGTTGCAGACCGTGGAGGGTCGACACTCCGCCTCTGCTGCACTCAGTTTTCTGCGGTTTGCGCAGCACGTTCATCCGATGCCAGTAATTGCGGTATCGACTGTTTCAGAAATTCCACCCAGGTTCTGATTTTCGCATCGACGAACTTGCGCGACGGATAGATCGCGAACAGGTTCAACTCCTCCAGCCGATACTTCGGCAGCACCCGCACCAATGTTCCCGCCCTCAGGCCATCCACGGCCGACGCAATCGGCTGAATACCAATCCCCATGCCTTTTCTGATCGCGATGGTCATGCCGTCGGCCGTGTTGATATGGAACGGCGACAGGGGAATGGTGATGGTTTCCATGCCTTGTGGGCCTTCGAACGTCCAGTGCTCGACCGGCATCACCGTGTTGACGATCCGCAGGCACTCATGTTCGCTAAGCGCTGCGGGAGAATCCGGCATGCCGAGTTTCTGCACATACGCGGGCGAGGCGCAGAGGATGCTGTAGGTCATGCCCAAGCGCTGCGCGACGAAGCCTGAGTCAGGCAGGTCGCGGGCCAGCACGATGGACATGTCGTAACCTTCTTCGAGCAGGTCCGGGACGCGATTGGTCAGGGTGAGGTCGAACATCACCGTCGGATGAATCTCGCGGTAACGCGCAATGGCATCGATCACGTAGTGGTTGCCGATGGCTGACATCGCATGGATTTTCAAACGCCCGACGGGCAGTGTCTGCGCAGTGCCGGCCTCTTCGTCGGCCTCGCGGACGTCATCGACGATTCTTTCACAGCGTTGCAGGTAGCGCAGGCCCGCTTCGGTGAGCGCGAGGCGGCGGGTGGTGCGGTTAATCAAACGTGTGTGCAGGCGGGCTTCGAGAGCAGAAACCGCTTTCGAGACGTTGGTCGTGGTGGTGTCGAGCAGTTCGGCGGCGGCGGTGAAGCTACCGCTCTGAGCGACGGCGATGAAACAACGCATGCTCTGGAAAACGTCCATCGTGGTCGTCTCGGTGTTGAGTCGTTGATGATAAAAAGCGGCCTTGGAGCAGGCCGCTGATGTTTCGCGGGTCATGCTTTTCGGGTCATGGCTTTCGGGCAATAAACCCGGGTACGCCGGTTTCTACCACTGAATTGAAACGGATTCGCGTGCTGATCTCTCCCTTGATCTCAAGCATCGCGCGCTGGGGCAATGTGGCGATAGCAAAGTTTTCCTGAATACGGCTCGGCGTCGCCGAGGTGGTCAGAAATGCCGTACCACGCTGCACCGCCCACGCCAGCGCCACTTGCGCCGGGGTTTTCTGCACGTTCCGGGCAATGCTCGTCAGTACAGCATCTTCGAGTACGTTCGGCTGCATGCCATGCCCCAGCGGGGCGAACGCGAGAAGAATAATCCCGTGCTGTTGGCAAAATTCCAGCATCTCCCATTCTGGCAGATAGGGGTGCGCTTCGATCTGCACCACGGCCGGTTTGATGCGTGCCGCGGCGACAATCTCCTTCAGCGCCTCGAGGGTGATGTCGGACAGGCCGATGGACTTGCAGCGACCTTCATCGACCAGACTTTCGAGGGCACGCCAAGTGTCGAGCAAGCTGATTTCGCCATCGTAGATGACATGGCCGAAGACGTCTCTAGGGTCCTGATCATCGCCCGGCTTGAAGGCGAATGGCGTGTGGATCAGGTAGCAGTCGATGTAGTCGGTTTGCAGGCGCTGGCAACTCGCTTCAAAGGCCGGCCGAACGCGTTCGGGACGATGGTTGGTGTTCCACAGTTTGGTGGTGATGAAGACGTCTTCGCGGCGTATCTTGCCGGCAGCAAAAACCTCCTGGAACGCCACGCCGATCTGCGCTTCGTTACGGTAGCGCTCGGCACAGTCAAAGTGCCGGAAACCGCTTTCCAAGGCGTATTTGACGGCGGCGGTGGTGGTACTCAAATCGCGAAACAGTGTGCCGAAACCAACGGCCGGCATCGAGCCTGCGCCATTGTTCAACGGCCAGCGAGTGTCGCGAAGCTCATCGTGAAAGGCTTCGTAAGTCATGATTTTCTCCAGTGTCGGTGGTTACAGCGGTTGTTGATCAGCGTGTTCGCGCGTGGCGAGTTTCTGCCCGAAAACACCGACGGAATTGCCGCCCAGCGCGACGAACAATTGCACGGTGTCGAGATAACGATCGGTCTTCGCGCGGATCTGCCCGAGCAGCGCCTGTTGGTAGGCACGCTGCGCTTCGAGCACTTGCAACAGGCTGTTTTCGCCTTGGGCGTAAGCCTGTTGGTTGAGCTGCAGGCTGCTGCCGGCGGCGCGCAAGGCGTCGTCCTGCGCGCGGTTTTGCTCAGCACCGTGATTGATCGCCTGCAAGGTGTCCGCCACCTGGCCGAACGACTGAATCACTGTCTGCCGGTAGCGCGCGAGCGAGGCGTTGTAGCCGTCGACCGAGGCTTGGCGTTCAGCCTTGAGCGTGCCGCCATTGAAGATCGGCGCGGTCAAACCTGCCGCCAATCCCCACAGTGCGGCGCCGCCATTGCCTGACGCGGCTTGTGCCAGCGAAGCCGACAATTCGACGCGTGGATAAAGATTGGCGGTCGCGACACCCACCGCCGCGCTGGCCGTGTGCAGCTCGGCTTCGGCCTGGAGGATGTCCGGACGATTGCGGGCCATTTCCGAGGGCAGGCTGACCGGGAGGTTTGCCGGCAAGGCAAATTCCTCTAGGGCAAAATCTGGCGCGATCCAGTCTGCCGGGCCTTTGCCCGCGAGGATCGACAGCGCATGCCGCGCCGCGTCGCGTTGTTGTGCCAGCGGTGGCAGCAGGGTGCGATCCTCGGCGAGGCGGGTTTCGGCGAGGGACACATCGATCCGCGTGGTGCTGCCGCTCTGCTGGGCGCGCTGCACCAGATCAAGGTTTTTCGCGTCGTTGGCCAACAGTGATTGCACCGCTTGAATCTGCGCGTTGGCCGACGCGAGCAACAGCGCCTGGCGAGCGACATCTCCGGTCAGGGTCAGGTAAGCCGCTTCATAGCGGTGCTTCTGCAAGTCGGTCAGCGCCTGTTGCCCTTCGACCTCGCGCTTGAGGCCACCGAAGGCGTCGAGGTCGAACGCCACGCGAGGCCCGATCGCGTAGACATTGGCAATGCTCGGGTCAGCCCCGGTGTGGGTCCGTTGACGACCGGCCGCGGCGGCGAAATCCACCTGCGGAAACAGCGAACCTTCCGCCGCCGCCACAGAGGCGGCAGCTTGGCGGAGGGTTGCGTCGGCGGCCAGCAGTTGCAGATTGCCGTCGATGGCGCGACGCATTACTTGGTCGAGTTTTGCCGAACGCAGGGCCGTCCACCAATCACCGTTGATGCGCTGGCCCATGTCGAAACGCTGTTCGGCGGGCTGACGTTCGGCTTGCTGATCGTAGTGTTGCGACGAGCTCGCGGCGGGCCGTTGAAAGTCCGGGCCGACGGTGCAGGCGCTGAGCATCGCCATTATTGCCAATGCGCTGAGTGCACTGGGGAATGCGGAGCGGGTGAAGCGTGTAGACGTTTTCATTGTGCAGACTCCACGAATATCAGTTGGCCGCAGCAGGTTTGCGCAGGAACAACACCAGCGGGCTCACCACGAGCATCGCCAGCATCAGAATCTTGAATTGCCCCATCACCGCGACGAACGCCGCCTGATGGGTCACCAGATGGTTCAAACCTTCCAGCGCCGGCAGCGAGGTCGGCAGCGCCACGCGATAGGGCGTCAACTGACTGACCAGCGCCGAGTGCATCGCCTGGGTGTTGTTGAAGAAAAACAACTGCACTACTGCCACGCCGAGGGTGCTGCCATAGACGCGCATCAGGTTGAACAGGCCGCTGGCCTCCGGGCGCAGTGTCGGGTTGATGGTGCTGAATGCAGCCTTGCTCAGTGCCGGCATGAGAATGCCGAGGCCGACACCCTGAATGAACCCGGTCACCGCCACGGGCGTCCAGTCCATCAATGGCGAGTAACCGAGCATCAGCCAGTTGGCGTACACCACCAGAGCAATGCCCACTGCTATGAACGCGCGGGTGTCGACCCACGCCGGCGCCCGGCCCATCAACAGAAACGCACCGACCAGGCCGACACCGCGCGGGATGGTCAGCGCGCCTGTGGTGTCGGGTGGATAACCGAGAATCTCGTCGAGCATCGGCGAGGTCAGCGCCATCGTCGACAGCAGCACGAAACCGAGCGCGAAGAACATCACCGTCGACAACATGAAATTGCGGTCGCGCAGCAACGCCTTGCTGATGAAATGCGCCTTGCTGGTCATTCGATGGACCACGAACAGGTACAACCCGAGCACACAGGCCAGCGTCTCGATCCATATTTCCGCCGAGTCGAACCAGTCCAGCCGTTCGCCACGGTCGAGGCACATTTGCAGGCCGATCATGCCGAGGGTGAAGGTGGCGAAACCGAAGAAGTCGTACGGCGGACGTTGATCGGCCTTTTTCTCGCCGAGCAGCAGCGTCACCACCATGAAGATGTACGCGAGCAGTGGCAGGCTGAGGTAGAACATCGGCCGCCAGTCGAAGTATTCGCAGATGACACCGCCGATGCTCGGCCCACTGACGATGCCGAACAGCACCAGCGCCGTCCATTTCGGCGCGAACGCCGGACGTCGCTCGGCGGGCAGCGTTTCCAGCGCAATGGCCATCGACAGCGGCGCCAGTACGCCACTGGCCAGGCCTTGCAGAATGCGCGCAGCGATGAACTCCAGCGGCGTGCTTGCCAGCGTGCCCAGCCAAAGCCCAATGGCGAACGCCAGCAGCGCCAGTTGATAGACTCGCTTCAAACCGAAGCGCGCAGCCAGCCACTGGGCAATCGGCAACGTGATCGCGCTGGCGGCCAGATAGGCGGTGAAGATCCAGCCAGCCTGATCGTCAGTCATCGACAGGCTGCCCTGGATCAACCGCAACGCGGCATTCGGCAACGGCAGGTTGACCGATTGCAGATAGGTCGCCAGCAGGGCAACGGCGTACAACCAGCGTTTGTCAGCGGCGGCGTTCATCACGAATTACCTGCGCTGAGCAACGACTTCAGCGGATACCACCATGGCGTGCGGTGGCCGGTATCGACCTTGACCGTGGCGCTGGTGCCGGAGAACAACGGCAGCGTCGGGTCGGTTTCGTCGAGTTCAAGCCGCACCGGTACGCGCTGCACCACCTTGACCCAGTTCCCGGTGGCGTTTTCCGGCGGCAGCAGGGCGAAATCGGCGCCGGCACCGGGGCTCATGCTGATCACGTGCGCCGGCAACGGCCGATCCGGGTAAGTGTCGAGGGTGATGGTCGCGGACTGGCCCGGGCGCATATGAGTGAGTTGGGTTTCGCGAAAGTTGGCTTCAACCCAGATCTCCCGGTCGGAAATCAATGCGAAGGCCGCGCCGCCGTTGTTGAGGTAGTTGCCGACCTGCAAGTCATCGACCTTGGCGACGATACCGTCGGCCGGCGCGGTGACGGTGGCGTACGACAGATAAAGCTGCGCCTCGTCGAGTTGTGCCTTGGCCTCGCGCACGGTCGGGTGGCGGTCTATGGCGATGTCCGGATTGCCGTTGAGCGCAACCACGGTGCTGGCGATCTGTTGTTCGACCGAGGCGATGCGTTGGCGCGAGACCTTCAAGTCGGTTTCGGCGCGCTCATAAAGGGCACGCGAAACGAACTCGGTGGCGACCAGCGCTTTCTTGCGGGCGAATTCTTTCTGATCGTAATCCGCCGAGGCTTTCGCCGATTGCAGTTCCGCCTGTTGCTGGCGATAGCTTGCCTTGAGCCCGTCGATGCGCAGGCGCGCGTTGCCCAACTGCGCTTCGGCGCGGTCGACGGCAATCTGCAAGGGCTGCGGATCGAGCCGGAACAACAGCTGACCCTTGTGCACGCGTTGATTATCATCGACAGCGATCTCGACCACTTGCCCGGAAATCCGCGCGTTGATCGAAGACTTGGCCACCCGAGCGTAGGCATTGTCGGTGGAGACGAACGGCTCGTTCGCCACGTATTCGCTGTAGCCAATGATGGCGAAGAGCGCGGGAACGCCGCTCATCAATATTGGGCGCAAGCGTTGCTTGAGTGGTTTTTTCGGCGGCGCGTCAGTGAAACCGGGTACTCGCTGGGCGCTCGCTTGTTCTGCGGTGAGATCAATTGGCTGGGTCATGATCTGTTCTTTCCAAATGCTGGAACCTGAACCGGGAATCGGGCCGAGCCGGACAATGACCGGTGACCGCGACGTGATTAATGCTGCAAAAAATCAAATCCGTACGCGGTGGGGGAGGATCGCTCCGTGCCGCTTTTTCTTCGTCGTCACACCCGATTCGAGTGGCGTTACAACAAACCTGCCGATCAAGGAATTTCTGGTTCCTTAATTTTGTGCGATGGTGTAAGAATATGAGCGACGCTCAACCCTTGCAAGGAATTTATACGAGATGGCACAAAATAAACCGACAGCAGCAAAAGGCCGTGGCCGTCCACGCGCCTACGACCCGCAAACAGCGCTGCAACAGGCACTGGGAGTGTTCTGGAATACCGGTTATTCCGGTGCGTCGCTGGACAGCATCGCCAGCGCAGCGGGGATGAATCGTCCGAGCCTGTACGCCGCGTTCGGCGACAAGCACGCGCTCTATATCAAGGCGCTCGATCAATATTGGGCCACCGCGCATGCCGCGATGCAGGCGGCATTGACTGACAGCAGCCTGTCGTTGGCGCAGGCACTGAGCGGTTTTTATGAAGGGCAGTTAGCGATCTATTTTTCCGGTGACGGGCAGCCACGCGGCTGTTTTGCCATCGGCACGGCAACAACCGAAGCCGTCGAGGACCCGGAAATCCGTAATGTGCTGTCAGCCAGGCTGAGCCAGCTCGATGCCGATCTTGAAAAACGCCTGCAAACCGCAATTGATGCCGGCGAGCTGAAAACCGACAGCAATCCTGCGGCGCTGGCGGTGCTGATCTCCTCGCTATTGCACAGCATCTCGATTCGCGCGCGCGCGGGTAAATCCCGTGACGAGTTGGCGGGGCTGGCCGGCGATGCCATCAAGGTTATTTGCGGTTGAGAACGTGTGCGTCGATGCGCGCGGTGATCCACTGGCGACTGTAAGCCAAAACGCTTTCGGCAAACGCCGTCGGAAAGTGGATAAAGCCGTGAGGCGAGGAGGGCAGCAGGTACATCTCGACCGGCGCCGACTGCCGCCAGCGCTCGGCCAGTTCGAGGGTGTCGTCGCGCAACGGATCCAGCTCGCCGGCAAACATCAGCGCGGGCGGGAAGTCGCTGAAATCGCCATACAGCGGCGAAAGTGGGGGCTGCTGGCGCTGCGCGTCACTCAAGTCCGGCGTGAGCAGGCGCAGTGCCGTGACCATGCCGGGGCCGTCCAGCACCAGCGTCTGCGGCGTCGCGGCGTGCACACTTGGCGTGCCGCTCAGATCGTAGACGCCGTAATACAACAGCGCACCGCTGATCCGTTGCAGCAGACCGGGCGATGATTTCAGGGCCAGCAACGTCGCTGCGGCCAGATGCCCGCCCGCCGATTCACCGACGACGATCACCGGCAGATCGGCAAATTCGGCATCGCTCAACAACCCGCGAGCGGCGCACAGGCAATCGTCCAGCAAGCCTTCAATCGGCGTCGACACCGCCAGCCGGTAATCGACCGAGACCACCGTGACCTCGCAGGTATTGACCATGGCAATGTTGAAGTTGTCGTTCATCTGCGCATTGCCGATCACCCAGCCGCCACCGTGAAAATCCAGCACCACACCTTTGGCTTGGCCGTGCGGCCGAATGATCCGCACGGGCACCGCACCGTACATTTTCCGCTCGGCCATCAGCCCATGTTTGCGCAACTTGCCCGCACCGCCGATCTGGCTGGCGCGCAGCAGCGCCTGGATCAGACGAGGCGTGAGGCGATTGCGGATCTTGAAGCGCGGCAGCCAGGCGAGTTTCCGGTTGAATGCGCGCACCTGCGCCAACTCGCGCTCGCCCTGTGGCCACGGTGTTGCGCTACCCCAGTTGGAATCAGTCATCAGCGGTTCTTGAGCAGGATGGAGAAATTCAACGCGGCGGCAACGCACAACCACGCCAGGTACGGAAACAGGATCAGGCCAGTGATCAGGTCCAGTTGCAACGCCAGCACCACCATCGCGGCCACCACCAGCCAAAGCAACGTGAGGATCACCATCGCGGCGAACACCTGATGCGCGCCGAAGAACACCGGCGTCCACAGCGTGTTCAGGGCAATCTGCGCCGCCCATAACGCCAGCACGGTCTGGCTGCCAGGGATCAGGCTCAAGCGATAACCGGCCCACGCCAGCAACAGGTAGATAATCGTCCAGGCCACGGGAAACGCCCAATTCGGCGGGGTGAAGCGCGGTTTTACCAGCGATTCGTACCAAGGCCCCGGTTTGAACATCACGCCAGTGGTGGCCGCCGCAGCGCAGGCCAAAAGGAAAATGAAAAAGGTCATCGCCAGTCCTTAGCTGTGATCAGCTTGTTGGGAGTGTAAGAAGAGGACAGCCAGCCGACGCGAAAAGTTTGCCTCAGCGCCGCGCTTTTCTCTGTTCGGAGCGAGATGCAGTTGAACTAAAAAACTGACTGATGCGTCAGGATAATCAGTTGCCTTCAACTTCAGACCCGGAGAAGACCATGTACAAATACCTGATCGAATACCGCTTCAACAACGAACCGCGCAGCCATCTGCTCGAACTCAAGCAACCACAATTGGCCACGCACGAGGCCGCGATGCATCTGCTGGAGCTGCATCTGGGCGATGCCGAAAACAGCTTGATCATGCCCACAGCGGATTCGACGCCCGAGCAAATCCTCGAACAGGCCGAGCGGGTAGGGCTGACGCAGATTCAGGTGAAAAACCAGGCGCGCTAAGCCGCTGTTGGCACTCGCGCCGCGCAACGCATGCGGTGCGCCTGCGCGCGACCAATGATGGGTTTGCCTGAGTGTTTATGCGCAAGGTGCTGAGTGCTTGATCTGCTTGCCTCAGCAGACCGCCGGTTCCTGCGCATTCTGCTCGCTGAGCACACTCATGCGTTCCCCATGGACGCGTAGAAACTCCTCGGCGGCCATCGGTTTGCCGAACAGCCAACCCTGGCCAAAGTGCACGCCACGCCCGCGCAGATAATCCGCCTGCGCCTCGGTCTCGATGCCTTCGGCGACAATCTGCAGACGCAGGCTCTTGGCCATTTCGATGATGTGCGACGTCACCGAACCGGTCGCGGCATCCTGATCGATGTTGTCGACAAACGACTTGTCGATCTTCAGCACGTCCAGCGGCAGTTGTTGCAAGTGCTGAAGGCTGGAAAAACCGGTGCCGAAATCGTCGATCGCGGCCAGATAACCCAGCGCGCGGGCATGATTGACCGTGGTGCGCGCCGAGTCGATCTCGACAAAACCGCGCTCGGTCGCTTCCAGCCAGATCTGCTTCTGCTGCACATTGGCCTGGCGCAGCGCCGCTTCGAGTTTCGGCAGGAAACGGCCGCTGCTGACGTCCTTGGCCGCCAGGTTGATCGCCACGTGCAGGCTGCGATCCTTGACCAGCAGCGGGCCGAGGTCGCGCATCACCGAATCGATCACTTGGTCGGTGATCGGCAGGATCAAACCGCTGTGTTCCGCCAACGGAATAAAGGTATCCGGGCGCACCAGGCTGCCGTCCGGATGTTGCCAGCGCACCAGTGCTTCCGCGCCGACCCAGGCGCCATCGTCGAGGCTGACGATCGGCTGATAATGAACGACGAACTCGCGATTGCGCACCGCCAGCTTCAGCTCGGCCAGCGGCGACAAACGTTGACGGGTGCGCCGGACGATCATCAACACCAACATCCCGGCGAACAGCCCGCCGATGGGCAGCAAGAGCATTTCGCGGCGCAACAGGCCCTGCATCAATTCATGCCGCGACAGGGCGGCGATGGCCACCCAGTCGCCGCTGTGCACGAGGGTGTAGAGGTAACCGTCCTCCAGCGCCGAATGCGAACCGGAATGCACGCGGCTGAGAAAGTGTTCCGCGCCCGGTCGCGAGACGCTGACCAGTTGGCCGGCAGCGGTGCCGACTGCCAGATGCAGATCATCTTCCAGCATCACGTGCAGAAACTGCTCGGGATCGACCAGTACATTGAACGCCGCGTATTGCAGCGCCATCATCGGTTTCGCCGGGACGATGCGCGACTGCACGCCGAGGGATACGCGCACGCCGTCGGACGTGGTGAAATCCTCGCGCCAAGGCGCCGCGTGTTGACCGACCGGGCCCCACGAACCGCAGGCGTACACCTCTTCTTCGACATAGCCGACCGACTTCACGGAAAAGGTATTGATCGTCAGCAGACGCATCTCGTCGATGCTCGCGGGCGTGCAGGGCGCGAGGTGCGAACCGGCGATGCTTTTCAGCGCCCCGGCAGCTTCCTGAAATGTCCCGTTGGCGCGGCTGGACGCCACGGCTGCAAGGGTTTCCAGACGTTGCTGGGCCGACGCCAGATTCAACATCCAGGCGACATAACCCATCAAAAGTACCGGAAGCAAGACACACGGAAGGCCTAGGAGAATGCTCCCCCAGACAATGCGTTTTTTGTTCATGGCGCCACCTTGGCCAAAAGGCCTGTGACGTGCGCACAGCACGGCTGTTTTCAGCCACACCAGAATAAAGCTGCCCGAATCAGCAAATATTGCCGCAGATCAACATAACTGCCGATCCACGATCCCCTGTAGGAGTGAGTCTGCTCGCGATAGCGGTGGGTCATGTAGCCAACCGTTGCCTGACACAACGCCATCGCTGGCAAGCCAGCTCCCACAGGTTCCTATGTGAAAACCGAGATCTCCAGCAACGCCGAGATCCCTGTGGGAGCGGGCTTGCTCGCGAATGCGGTGGGTCATATAGCCAACCGTTACCTGACACGACGCCATCGCGAGCAGGCTCACTCCTACAGGTTTTGTGTGAGCAACGAGACCTTGGGCCACCCCAAAACTCCTGTAGGAGTGAGCCTGCTCGCGATAGCGGACTGCCAGCCAACACCATCTCAATCTGACCCACCGCACTCGCGAACAAATTCACTCCCAATTGCCAGCCAAATCCCATAGTCCATTCAAACCAGATTCCGCACCCACGCCACCCAGAGGCACATGGACAATTCACGCACCCCACGGCCCATTCGCGCAGGCATTTTCACTCTCTGCGAATTTGTCATATTCAGTCTCAATTCAGTGCAGATAGTAGGCAGCCCAACGCTTACCGAATGAGGCTGCACTGTGTTTCAACGTCTTGTGTGTTCGCTGTCCGTATTGAGCCTGTCCATCGCCGCCGCCCACGCTGCCGAGTCCGTCCCGCTCGACACGCCGCGCCTGAAAGGCATCGACAACTTCCGTGACGTCGCCGGTATCACCACCGCGTATTCCACGGCCCACGACGGCAGCATGCGCGCCGGAGTGTTCTATCGCTCCAACGCGCTGACCCCGACGGCGTCGGATCTGGCCATCCTCAACGGCCTCGGCATCAAAGCCGTCTACGACCTGCGCACGCCCAGCGAAATCGCCGGCACACCAGACACCATGATCACCGGCGCCACCTGGCAGAACATCGACATCATCGGCAGCACCACCTCCGGCGCGAACATCACCACAACCTCTTTCAAAAGCGCCGCTGAAGCCGTCGCGATGATGGAGCAGACCAACCGTGCCTTCGTCAGCGACGCCGGCATGCGCGGCCAGTTCGGCAAGCTGTTCAACGAACTGGCGACCACCGACGGCGCGCAACTGTTCCACTGCACTGCCGGCAAGGACCGCACCGGCTGGACCGCCGCCGTATTGCAGAGCATCGCCGGCGTCGACAACGCGACCATCATGGCCAACTACCTCGCGACCAACGACTACACCGCCGCCCGCGTCGCCGCCACGTTGAAAGCGATGCCCGCCAGCATGGCGTCCGTCTACGGCCCGTTGCTCGGCGTCCAGGCCAGTTACCTGCAAGCCGGCCTCGACGAAGTCACCGCGCAATACGGCAGCATGGACAGCTACCTCAAACAAGGCCTCGGCCTCTCGCAGGAAACCATCTACGTCCTGCGCGGCAAACTCGTCGAATACAACAGCCTGCCAGGCCAGGCCGGACTGATCGGCAACGCCGCCGCCGGCGCCGAGTTGCTTCGCCAATTGCAGAACACCAACCTGTCCGGCACCTACAGCGCCTACAACTACTACCTGCAATCGGCCATCGACGCCGGCACCCTCGGCGGCGTCGAATCTCAGGTCGGCGGCCAGGTTCACGCCGACGCCGCCAGCTACCTGCTGCGCCAGAACGCGATGATCGAACAAGCCGCCGCACCGTTCGCCAGCGGCAGCGACCTCAAAGTCGGTCAATACCGCCTCTGGACCACCGCGCTCGCCGGCTACCTCGGCACCGACGGCTCATCCCACGCCGACAGCAGCAACGAACACAGCGAAGGCCTGATGGTCGGCATCACCCAACGCTTCAGCGAACAACTCAGCGCACGCGGCGGCTTTGGCTACAGCAAAGGCACTGTTGGCGGCGCGGGTGGCGAAGCCGACACCGACTTCACCTTCCTCAACGTCGGCGCCCGCTACGGCTTCACCAGCCTCGATCAAGGCCTGTTCCTCGACGCCAACGCCAGCGCCGGCTACATCGACTACGACAGCAAACGTGACCTCGGCGGCGGCCTCGGCACCGCCAAAGGCGACACCCACGGCAACCTCACCGGCGCCACCGTCGCCCTCGGCTACCGCGCCCCGGTCAACGGCATGACCTTCGAGCCAAGCCTCGGCGTGCGCGTCAGCCACCTCGACCTCAACGGCTTCAAAGAGAAGGGCAGCGAACTCTCACTCGACGTCGACGACAACAGCGCCACCCGCCGCAGCGCCGTCGCCAACCTCAACGTCGCCTTCGCCCCGGTGGCGATGGGCGCCTGGCAACTGGTGCCGGGCGTACAAGTGGGCTACGAACGCACGTTGGGCGACAACGAAGTCGACAGCCAAAGCCACCTGCTGGGCCTCGACATCGAACAGCGCGCGGCTTTTGATAATCGCGATCAGCTCAGCGGCGGCGTCAACGTCATGGCCAGCCTCGGCGCCCTGAGCCTGGGCGCAGAAGTCGGCGCCAATGGCGGCGGTGACAGCCACGGCTTCAACGGCGGCCTAAAAGCCAGCTACGCCTTCTAAGAAACACACGGGGTCAAGGAAGACCCCAATCCAACAAACACCCCAAAACCCAAATCAAAAACCCCTCACCCTAACCCTCTCCCGAAGGGAGAGGGGACTGACCGAGGCGTCTTGCGTCATGCATCGACCTGAAAGATCGAGGCGATTATGGATTCAAAGCAAGACGCTCAGGTCGGTGTAGATCTTCAATATCCCCGGCTCGGTTCCCTCTCCTTAGGGAGAGGGCTAGGGTGAGGGGAAAGCAGTTACCGCAAAATCAACTGGCCAACTCGGTCAAACGCCTCCGCGCCCACTCCTCGATCAACCGCGCCGGCGTGCCATCCCCACGCTTAGCAACCCATCGGCGCGGTGCGACGTTTAGCTAAATTTTCTCACCACAAGTTACCTAGCACTGTTACCCAATCACCCCCGAGCCCGAAACTCCGCCGGACTCACCCCAAAAGCCCCCTGAAAATACTGACAAAACCGCCCCACATTACTAAACCCAAACCGCAACGCCACCTCCGTCACCGACCCCGAACCCCGCTGTTTCAACACCTCATAAGCCCGCTCCAGCCGCACCTGCCGCTGATACGCCACAATCGACATCCCGACAAACCGCCGAAACCCCTCCTGCAACGCCCGCTGACTGACATTGCTCAACCGCGCCAGATCCACACCGCTCACCAACTGCTCCGGATGCGCCTGAATAAACTCCACCGCCAACTTCACATGCCTTGGCGCAACCATCGCCGTCGGCCGCCGCAACGCCTCGGAAAAGTTATGCGGCCACGCCTCCAGCACCGCATCAATCAACATCTCCCGCAACCGCGACGGCATCAGCGTCCCGCTATTGATCAACAAATCAAACTCGGTGCCGGTAGCCAGATCAATCAACGCCTTGATCCCCTGAAACGCCGCCGAACTCAAATCCACACTCGGCTCAAACACAATCCTTTCCAGAATCGGTTTACCCAACAGCGCCGCCAACCGCTCAGTGAGCTGATGCCGATTGATCGACATCCCGTGATGCGCGTGGCCATCAAAAAACCGCATCGAACGGATGTCAGCCTTATCAATCGCCAAACCAACTTGCGTCACACCCACCGATTCAGTCGCATGGTTAAAAACAATCTTGCCCGCCGTAGGAATAACAAACGTGATCTCATCCTGCGGATCGGGAAAGGCAACCGTGAAATCCCCGCGATAATGCATCCGCCGAAAACTCACACCCTCATGCCGCCCATAAACCCCACCAATGATGATGTTCGCCGGCAGCGGCGGATTGTCCGCATAGCGATTACCAAACAACTTCGAAAAAAGTGCACCGAAGTCGTCCGAACGAAGATTGTCGGAGCGCAGAATGATTTGCTGGCGAACAGGAGACGGAAACACCTTGGCGGCACCTTCGGTTGGGGGCTCTAGGACAGGGGTGTGGGGCAGGGCGCCGAGAAGACTAGCAGAGGAAATATGACGCGTTTGTGACAGCCTGAAACATGCCGTAACAGCGCCGCGCCACGTTTAAGCAAAGGACACTCGGCAGGCCATTGCCGACATGGCAACCTGCTCGCCACTGTACTCAGCGAGCAAACAAGGGCCCCGCGCCAAGCCCCAGGCCCTGTTTGACCCGCCCTGAAAGTCCTGAAGATCATTGGAGCGGCAATGCAAGCCAACACGCAAACACTCCCCATCACCCTGACCCCGGAACTCGACTTCGACCAAAACGCCGCCAGCGCTTTCGGCGAATCGCTGACCCACGAGTACACCCAGGCCACGCCATTCCCGCACATCGTCATCGACAACTTCCTGCAAGCGGACGTCATCGCCAGCATCCGCGAACACTTCCCGGTCGAACCGACCAACAACGAACAAATCTACGAACGCGGCTACAAAGGCCAACTCAAACGCCAGATCAGCCCCAACGCCTGCAGCCCGTACCTGAAGAACGTGTTCAACACCTTCAACTCCGCACCGATGCTGGAATTCCTCGAAAAACTCACCGGCATCCAAGGGCTGATTCCAGACCCTTATTTCGCGGGTGGCGGCTTACACGAAACCAAAACCGGCGGCTTCCTCGGCGTGCACTCGGATTTTCGGCTGAACAAAAAGCTCAACGTTGAGCGTCGGTTGAACGTGATCATTTACCTGACCGAGGACTGGCAGGAAGCGTACGGCGGCAACCTGGAGCTTTGGGATGTGGGCATGAAGAAATGCCTGAAGAAGGTGCTGCCGATTTATAACCGCTGTGTGATTTTCAATACGGACAAGGACAGCAACCATGGGCATCCGGAGCCGTTGACTACGCCGGAAGGCATCACTCGGCGGTCGATTGCGCTTTATTACTACACGGCGAGTGGGGTGGGTGGGGAGCCGGGGCAGAGGAATAAAACGCACTATAAGCCGCGGCCGAAGGATCGGTGGAGCGTCAAGTACTACGTGAATAAATTGTTGAAGAAAAAGCAGTGAGGGATTATTTTCGTTCGATGAAGTAGATGATTCTTTATACGTCGACTCGTATTGGGAGTTGGGAGGGCGGAACAGTTGGGGCAGGTACTCATCTTGGTAGCCCTATTGTAATGCGAAAAATAACGTTTTTGAAATTAGCCCGGTAAGGATTTATATGTGGCCGTACTAGTTATGTTTCGGCGGGTTAGTCCACAAAGAACTCACCTGTTGATGCTTTTCCCTGGATTTTTCCATCGAAATGCTCAGTCATGGTAGAAGAGAATATTTGCGCGACCGTATCAGCGTTAAATTTTTCATCGTGCTGGAATAGTACGGCGTCATGCATTGGTACTTTTATTTGAATGTTGGCTTCGTTTCTGAGGTTCAAAAGTGACTTTTTAAATATGAGGGATGCGGTGCCTTGTACTATTTGGCTCACGGAAGATCTCTTCTCTTGCTCTGATAAAGGCCCGATAATTTCTCGTCTCATATGGTTTCCTAAGGAGGTTTTGACATAGCCCTGTTGTTGAAATTCTGAATGTATAGTGACTTTCCATTTTTCAAAAATGCAAAATTTGTTAAAGAAATCCTTGGCTGCTTGCCTGTTTGCACCATAGTTTGATGCTGCGTCGTAAAGGCTTTGTTTTCGCATTCCATAAGCGTATGAGAGAAATAGTCTTTTTGCCTCCTTTCGATTGGCTTTGTTACCGAACAGTTCCTCTGCGACGGTTTCGTAAAGATCGCCGCTGGCATAAAGTCTCAGGATTTCGCTATCGCCGGATAGTACTCCCATTATTCCTGCCTCATATTGATCAAAGTCGACATAGGAAAATAGCTTTCCTTCATCTGGTAAGAGTATGTTTCTATGTTGTTTTGCTAGATTTTGTAATGATGGGTCTTTGAAGTATATTCGAGATGTGACTGAGCCGAAAACATCTGTAATCGGATAGATTCTTCTCTGGCTTAAGGGTATTAAATTGAGTACTTTTCTTGATTTTGCAATTTTCATGAGTTGTAAAAGATCTATAGCAAAATCGTCCTGCATAGGTACAAATTTCAAAACGTACTCCACATTTACTCCGGAAAAATCATAACCTTTTGGTTCTAGGTAGTTGATGATTTCAGTGTCTGTGGGTGTTTCTAATGGTAGATTGTATTTTGCAGAGAAGGCTTTAAGAGCCATATAGTATTCAAATTCAATGTTTTTCTTGTGCAGGCGAAGTTTGTCTTCGTTTATTGCGATGCCTTTGGCTGCTGATTTTATTAATTGCTCTGTTATTGGTCGCTCTATCTTGATAAATCGATCCCATTCATCAAGTTGTTTTGCTGAAGTTTCTATCTCTTCTGACAGTGTTAGCAAAGCTTGACCTACTGTAGCGAGGATACTTTCATCTATAGCGCATTTTCGGTGGAAAATGGCAAGGTACTTTTTGATTGTGTCTGCCTCAACCAGTTCTTTTAAAGACTGAGCTACGTCAATTTTTTCTTTTAGTTCTCTGTCGGTCTTTTGGCCAGATGTTGAGATTCGGAGTTCTTCGATGTCAGTAATGATTTTTGGTAATTGCTGGGTTGCTTCATATATTGCAGGTGCTATTAGCCAATAGTCATGGCAAATGATCTCTGCACTATCCGCGACGAGTTTTTCGGCTGATACCTCTTCAATCTGGGTTGCATCCCATAGATAGAATAAATCATTGCCCTGCTCAGTGTAGTCGTGGATGAAAAGTAGTGCTTTTTTATTGTTACTCATAAGGACTTATTTCCTCGTAGATGCTTAGTGCACTGGCAGGTTCTCTATCAATTAACGGGATTCCGTTATCGAAGTAAGGTTTGGCGCGTAAGCCAGTCCACATAAGTTTTGTGCCGATTTTTGGTACTAATTCGGCGACATCCTCTTTGGAGAATTCACTAATGGCGAGAAGAAAGTTTCTTTGATGGTAGAAAGGCCAATCATCGCGGAACTCTTGAATAAGTGGGCGAAGATGATCAGTCTCATCGATGCAGCGTAAATAGATGAATATGGCAGAGCATTCGGAGTGAAGTACGTTTTCTGTAATTTTTCTTTTGGCAAAGTTTATGGCTTCACTGTTTTTGTATTTTGCTCTTGCGAGTAGTAGCCATAAGTGAAAATTTTGCCAGGAGTAAATAGAGCGGTCGTGATCTTGGAGGTAATTAGATATTTTTTCAAGTTCGTCTGGAGATGGTTTTAATGCCCATAATATTCGGCAGTACTGGTCTGTGGAGGCTGCATGGTCTTCTAAGGTTTCAATAAGTAAGTGCTTGAGATCTATGGCTATGTCTGTTTGTATGTCGAATAAGTTGGCTTCCGTAAGTTGGATTAGTCGATTGATGGCGAAACGGAACTGTCGGGATTGAGATTGTTTTTCTGTAATGCATTCGCGAAGTAGTTGGTGAATATATTTCGCGGATCTAGCTATAACTCTTCTGCTTCTAGATCGCCACATACTGTCAATTGTTTGGCTGCGGTCGTCTGTTGTTGGAAAGCTTTCGCTAATTTCTTGGGTAGGGCTATTGTTTGTCAGGATGTTGGTTTTTGCAGAGTTGATGTTCATTCCGACCTTTCGGAGCTGATTGATCAATTCAGTTAGCGCGATTTTAGCTGCTTGTGGGGAATTGCATATGATTCTAATGTCGTCAACGTATCTGTAGTAATCGTACTTGAGAGCTACCATGGTTTGATCAACAGAGTTCAATACAACATTAGCAATAAATGACGACGCATCTCGATTCTGTGGTAGACCATGTTTTTCATTAAACCCCCAGCGACACAAGAGTTCACAGAGTGTATTTATTGAGTTTCGTATCATTAGTTTTTTTGGTCCGCTTGCCGCTATTTTGTCTATGCTCTCCTCAAAGGCTGATCTTATTGAATCAATTGATATGTTTTCAAAGTAATTTATGAGATCTGTTACTAATAGCGCTTGGTTGTTTTGAATCGCGGTTTTGGTCACGCCTTCGAAAGTGGTCCAAAGTTCTATGCGGCTTTTGAATATGTATCGCTCAGACGTTCTGTTTTTATTGTATCTGTGCCCAAGTACTCTGTGTGATAGCAATGGGTCGTAATATGGAATAAGAAATGAGCAGATTGCTTGGTAAATAAATCTATCATAAAAGTCTGTTTCGAGAGAGTATCTTAACCCAATGCTTTTTTTGGGGATGTCGTAGACTGTCCTCATAGCTCCTTGATATTTTCCGTTACCATCCAATATTAAGCTCTGAAGATTTTCGTGCAAATATTTTTTGTTTTCTATTAAATCTCGATGCTGGAGAACATCGAAAAACCAATCATCTCTCATGTCTTGAGTTAAATGTTGCAGTACTGCATCTATGTCTATGTCAAATGCTAGTAGATCGATGGCCTTTTTGGGAGTGTCTTCTTTTAGAATGCCATAAGCGAGGCATGTTTCTATAAAATGGTGAAGTTTTTTTTTGACTTTTTTTGTTTTTAAGGTTGGGTCGTTATTTTTAATCAGATCTATAATTGAATTTAGGTCGTGCTTTACTTTTTCCGCTTTTGAAAGTACTTCGGGATCTAAGTGAGGTCGGATTTTTTGTGCTTCGCTTCCAAGTTCTTCCGACATATCTAAAATCCTTTAGCGGTTATCTGGGTTGTTTTTTAGATAAATAACACTGATATTGATTTTGGGGTTGAATTACAAAGAGCGCGCAGCGTCAAAAATCCCCTTAAGACTCTAGCACTTCTTTCAATGTGTGCCATGTTGGGGGCGTGTGGCGCATGGTGGTGCGCTGATGAGACGGGCCATACTATTTTGCAGGAAAGCGCCGTAATCGCCATGGTGTTTCCATCGCTTAAACGTAACCCCGCATAGACGTTTAAATTACACAAATCGTTACGCCACAAAGGCTACAACGCCTTGCGCCGTTGCCTACGCCTACTACAGAATCCCCCGGCATACGCGCTATAGGGGCGGGCTATATCGTTGCCCGGTCACTGCAAAACAGTGATCGGGTTTGGTAGCCCGCTTCTTGATAGCCGTATGACGACACCTTATGCAGTCTCGATTTTGAGGCTCAGCTTTTATGGTGGCCATGCGTGGGGCTCATTCGTGAGCGCCGGGGTTTGCTATCTTGACCGGTCTACCAACCCACGCATGGCCGCCACCCATCGTTTGGTAGCGAGAGTGACGGCTCTTTATTTCTTATAAGGTAGCGAGTCCTCTATGTTCAAACCAACGCCAAACCCACCGGACACCGATCCGATCCCGTACGACCCAACCCTCGAACCTCAAAAGATAAAAGAGGCGACCGACCGCGCCATCAACTTCTATCTCAACCCCGGCTCACTGAAACTCTCAATCCCTTCCCGCAAAACCAGCAAGATCTTCCTCATCGATCCCGCCGTGGACGAAGAAACTCTACTCCTCGAAGCCTGCGAGTCGTTGGCCGCCGCCAGTGACATGGCACGTGACATGAGCGATGTCGTCGACAACTCACAACGACGAACCCTGCTGATGCTGCATCAGGTGATCATGCTGAGTGAGCTGATGGTGAATCGAGTCCTGGATGGACGCCGCTTGCCGCACTAGTTGCGGCTTGATGCACGGTTGCACCGCGAACGCCGTGTAGGAGCTGCCGTAGGCTGCGATCTTTTGATTTTGATTGTTGAAGAGCAGATCAAAAGATCGCAGCCTGCGGCAGCTCCTACAGGGGGCATTTTGCGGTGGTTATTTCTTTTAAAGTGCCTTGATGGGTGCTTGCTGGAGTTTCAGTTGATGTTTGAAACCACTAATAGTCCGCCGGGGACAGATCCGGCGTCGCCGTATGAATCATTCGATTCGAAGAAGCTTCACGCGGCGGCAGAGCGGGCGCTCGATCATTATCTTGCGCCTGAGAAGATCATGGCGACGCCGTATAGCCCCAGCACTTTGTTCATGGTCAATCCGCAATCCGACACTGAAACCTTGCTGGTCAATGCCTGTGAGTCGTTGGCCTCGGCGACGGTGATGCTCGGTGATTTTGCCGGGATGCTGGAAGGGCCGAATCGCAATACGCTGTTGGGGATTGCGCAGGTGGTGATGTTGGGGGAGTTGGCGGTGAACAAGGCGTTGGATAACGTCGAGTTGAAGGCGCCGGTCTAGCGTTTGTGCCTGGCTGATTCGGAATAAACGGCCAGGGTGCAAGCTCCCTGGCCGCACAATCACTGCGCCGCTACCAACGTCACCAACGGCTTCGGCGCATCCAGCGTGCTCTGAAACACCGGCACGTATTCATCTTTCATCATTTTCCCCTCCAACGCCCGCTGGTGTTTCGACAAGCTGCCGATCTGGCTATCGGTGATGGCGTAGGTCGCGGCGCTTAAGCCCCGGTCTTACTGACACACCGCATCCGCCACCCGATAACCATCGACCATCGGTGCTTTGCTCACGTCCAGTTCGATGCGGCAGCTCTGTTCGGCTTTTTCGCCCCATTTCATTTGGTAGACCTTGCCTTCACCCACGGACAGCAACACTTGACCGGCCTGGCCGACGACGCCGGCGCTGGCGCCTTTTTCGTTGGTGATGGGGGTGCCGAACGGCGGTTGTTTGCCGTCCTTGAGGCGCACGTTGAGCAGGGCTTTTTCCGAGCGGCTGGCGGCGAAGCTCGCTTTGACCACGGCGCCGCGACGGGGCACGACGTTGGTCACGCCTTCTTCGATGTCGATGTTGTTGTCCAGTTCGCCAGTGTCGAGGGCCACGCGGTTTTTGCGGTACGGCGTGACGTACGGCACGAGGGCGTAGCCCTTGGCGTTGGTCAGGGTGCCGGGGGCGTTGAGGACGCCGACGTCCGGGGTGTCTTTGACTTCGACCAGGGCCACGGTTTCGCCGAGGGTCTGGCCGAATTCGAGGCCATCGCTGTGGCCGAGCACGGAGCCTGCGGCGCTTACCGAGGTCTGGCGGTAGCCGCTGCCGACGCTGACGCCCGCGCCGAGTTGGGCGAACGGTGCGCGGTAGCCGATCAGGGCCGAGCCGTTGTTGCCGCCGTTGTCGGAGCGGTTGGCGTTGACGTTGTAGTTGAGGTTGCCGTCGCGCCCGCTCAGGCCGGCGCGCTGGTCGAGGCTGCCGTCGTTGTTGCGGGTGACGGTGTAGGTCCCGGTGCTGCGCGTCTGGCCGATGGGCATCGACACGGTGAACACCACTTGGTTGTTCTGGCCGAAGTTGTCGGTCAGGGTTTTGCTCGCGTAGATGCCGTAGGTCACGCCCTTGTGTTGGGTGTTGAAGCCCAATTGCATCTGTTTGTCTTCGCGCGAGCTGCCCCAGTAGTTCTGTTTGCTCATGTTCAGGTAGAACGAGCCGTAGCTGTCGAGCGCCTGGTTGATGCTGGCTTCGACTTTGCTGCGCTTGGAGAACGTGTTGAATTCGTTCGGTTCCTGCAGGCTCACCGCTTCATCAAAGTCGCGATAGCCTTCGGTGGAATAGCGATAGCCGGCGAAGCGGACCGAGGTGCCGGTCTCGAAAGCCTTGCCGTAACGCGCGCCAAAACTCTGGCCTTTTTCTTTGCCAGCCGCGACCCCGGAGCCACTCGGCACGTCGGTTTGCGCTTGGGTCACGTCCAGCGACACGGCGCCGAGACTGCCGAGGCTTTTGCCCACGCCGACGACGCCGGCGCGATAGAAGTCGGCGCCCAACAGGCCGCCATACAACGTCAGGTCGAACGGCAAACCGTACGCCAGTGACGCCTGGGCGAAGAGCGGACGCTGGCCGCCGTCGACGGCGTTGTACTCACCGGCGGTGGCGCTGTAACGCCAGGTTTTTTCCCGCAGCATGTTGGCCAGCGTGGCGTACGGCTGGGTGAAACGCCGTTCGCGGCCGTCGGCTTCGGTGATGATCACTTCGAGGTCGCCACTGCCCGACGCCGCGTTGAGGTCGTCGATTTCGAACGCACCGGGCGCCACGTACGTGGTGTACAGCGAGTAGCCGTTCTGGCGCACTTCGACCTTGGCCTGGGTTTCGGCGATGCCGCGAATGATCGGCGCATAACCCTGCATCGAGTCCGGCAGCATGCCCATGTCCGACGCCACTTGGGCGCCGCGAAACGGAATGCTGTCGAACACGTCGCCGGGGGTGAAGCTTTCGCCGAGGGTCAGGGTGCCCTTGATCGCGGTCAGGTCGCGCTGCGCGTAGGTGTTGCTGCGCTGCCAGTCCTGCTGGCCGTCTTCGTCCTGACGGAACGAGGAGCTGGAGCGAAAACGCCAGTCGCCGAGGTTGAATCCGCCGTTGGCGTAGAGGTTGTATTGCGTGCCGCTGCCCCGCGCATCGGACTGCGTATTGGCCGCCGAAAACTGATAGTTGAGCATCGCCGCGTTGATCCCGCGATCCCATTCTTCGGGGGCGACATAACCGGCGGCGTCGCGGCGCAGGGCGATCTGCGGCACGCTGATGTCGAGGGCCAGACGCCCGGCGTCGAAGCTCACCGAGGCGCCTTCGATCAGTTCGGCAAGGTCGATGCACGCGGGGAATGTTTCGCCCGGGGTCAGGAACGCCTCGACCTTGACCCCCAGTTCCTTGAGAAACGCTTCGGACAGACAGGCGCGCACTTCAGCGCTTTTGGCGTCCTTGGCGAAGGTCATGTCGCGGCGGTCGAAAAAGCTCTGGTTCAGGCGGATTACCACCGGATAGGTGCCAGGGCCGATGCTGCCGCTGTTGGCGATGGCGTCCAGATCGAGGTTGGGCCCGGCGCTGGCGCCGCCGAAGGGCTGCATGAAGCTGGCATCAAACTTCGCCGGTTCGTCCGCGCTTGCCGAACTGCCCATCAGCGCCGCGAGAATGGCGACCGACAGATGCAATGGAACAAAAGGCGCGGACTGACGATGACGGTTCAGGGCTTCGATTCGCATGACAATACTCAACACTCGGCCGTCACGCGGCATCGGCAGCGTGCAGGCAGGTTCGCAAGGAAAGGGGTGGCGGTGTTACGGGGCGCTGCTCAGCTCGACTTTTTTCGGCTCGCTGTAACCGCCGTAGTCGTTGATCGCGGAGAACACCACCGCGCCGCTGCGGCCGCTGAAACCCGGCAGCGCATAACGCTGGCTGCTCATTGGCGCGACCATTTTCGGTTCATTGACTTCAACCACTTGCTCACCGGCCTCGACTTTCACGCCGATAAAGGACACGTGAAACGCTGTCGGGTTGTTGACCACCAGCACCGGTTTGCCTTGTTCCTGTTGCAGGCTCCAGCGCAGTTGCGGCGGTGCCTCCATCGCGTTGCCCTTGAGGGTGGGCGGGCGATAGAAGACTTTGATCCGCGTGCGCATGGCGATTTTCAGGGTGTTGGCGTCGGCCTTGCCGGCCAGCGGAATTTCCTGGGCGTTGAAATAGAAAACCGATTCGCGGTCTTGCGGCAGATCGCCGGGGACTTTCTGAATACGCACCATTTGCTCTTTGCGCGGATCGAGGCGAAACAGCGGTGGGGTGGCCACGAACGGCGTGGCAGTGGTGTTGTCGTCGGCCTCGGTGTTGATCCAGGCTTGCACCGCGTAAGGCTCGGGCGTGGTGTTGCTGACCGTGATCGAGGCATCGCGTTTGTTGCCGTCGTACACGATGCGCGTGCCGCCGAGCATCACACCGGCCTGGCTGAAACTGCTGAGCAATGTTGCGCTCAGCAATACGGCCAATACCGATGCGGTTTTGAAGGGGGAAATTGCTGGGTTCATTGCGTTCATCCTCTTGTCGGCACGGCCACAAAAAACCGTGGCAAAGGGAAGGGCCTCCGGCGGCGCCAATCGCCGCCGGAGGCTGACCGGACTTATTGGTAGTCGACGGTAAACGCGGCTTTGGCGTTGGCCGGACCGGAAGTGGCGGCGCCGGTGGCGACGTAGTTGGCGGTGAAGCGCAGCGGCTGGGTCAGGTCCAGATAAGGCGAGGATTCCAGGCCCAGTTGCACGTCTTTACCGGACGCATCCTTGATCTGCACGGCGACGTTGGTGGCCACGCCGGCTTCCGGCAGCAGGCCGATCCACTGGCCGCTGGAACCGGCGTTGCCGCTCAGCGAAAGGAACTTGACCACGGCTTTCTTGCCGGTGACGTTGCAGCCCGGTGCGGTGGTGTCGATGGTCAGGGTGAACGCGCCGCCACCCGCCACTGCGCCGGCCGTGGCGAGGGAGGTGGCCGGCACACTGCCGAGGCCGACGTCGCCGGCACCGGCCGAACCGTTGAGGTCGGACACCACGACCGGGCAGGTGTTGTCGGTCACGCTGCCGACAAAGTTGATTTCACCGTCGGCGGCCATTGCGGCTTGCGAAGCAGCTGCCAGAACCAGGGCCAGGGACAAACCTTTGAGCGCAAAATTTTTCATGATCACTTCCAGATATTGAGTAAATGTCCTTGAGCCCGAAGGCCCTGAGACGGATCGACGTCGCCATCCCGTCTGGGGCAGAGCGTGGCGTCTGAGGCTCATTATCGGGATGCCGATCAGGGCGCTATGTAGGGAAAATCCCTTTGCTTGTAGGAAAATTCCCAGCGCTTGCTTCCGCTAAATCAGCACCGCCATAAAAAACGCTCCCCTTTGGCACCGCGCGGAATCGGCGATGGCAAAGGGGAGCGTGGGAAACTGAAACGGTTTTTTTGGCAGCGGGGCTCAGCGATAAGTCACGGTGAAACTCGCGTGGCCATTGGCGGTGCCGGGTTGCGGCGTCTGGCCATCGCCGGTCTGGATATAACGGGCCTTTAGCGGCACTGAAGTCACGCCGTTGACGATGCGATTCAGGCGCACGGGCTGACCCAGATTCATCGGCGTGCCGTTGTCCTGCAACACCTGGATCGCCACGCCTTGAGCGGTCGAATCGCTCGACAGGCTCAAGACACCGTTGGCCGCGTCGAGGATGGTCGACGTCTTGTCGGCATCGATCTGAATATTGGCGAAGTTGCCGTTGAAGTAGCCGTTGGTGTTCGACGGGTAGTTGTTGCCGGCGATGCACGCGTTGAGGGTAATGGCGAACGGCTGGGCCTGCGTGGTGGAGTTTTTGCCGTTGAATACGCGTTTTTCCCAGGTGCCCATCGGCACGTTGATTTGATTGCCCGGTGCGGCCGGCAAAGAGCAACCGGCCAGGGTTACGGTCGCGGTGAAGGTCAGGTCGAACATTGGACCCATGTCCGAAGTGCCAGTGGCGACCAGTTGATTGATGGTATGGGTGCCGGGCGCGATTTCACCGGTCTTGATTAGCGCGTAACGCATCATCGCCTGGTTCATGTTCGCCTGGCTGGCGGCGGTGCGATTCATGTTGAAGGGAATGAAGCGGTTGGGATTACCCGGCGGCGGAATCCATGCGGCAGCAAAACCAGTCATATAGATGGCCAGGCCGATGCCGGGCACATTGGTCTGCAGCAAGGCATTGGCCGGCACATCCAGCACGTCCACCGGAATGTTTACCGCCACTGGACCGATCAGTGTCGTGTTGTAGGTGGCCGTGCCATAACAAAGCAAGGTGTCACCGAAATTCAGCTGTCGCATGGTGCCGTTGGCGTTCAACGTGGTGCCGATCGGTACGTCTCTCGGTGCGAACACCGCACCACCGGTGAGCGTCAACTGCTTGACCGTATTGTTGCCCGTCGCCCAGGTGCAAGCCGCCATCGCCGGCGCCGCCATCAGCATCAACGCCGACGCGCCAAGCCCGCCCAGCATCCGTGATCCGATCTTCATTGCATGTGCCCTCCCGAAAAGAAAACGGCCATTCAATGCAGGCTGACTGCATCTGGACGTTGTTGGCGTCGGCCAACGAAGGGCTGAATTATCAGGATCACAAGGGTCGCATCGAATAGCCGGCTTCCCGCTGGCTTGTAGGAAATTTCCCAGAGGTTTCGGCAGCAGCGAGATTCAAGGCCAATCCGAGTCGTGATACCCGGAAGCAGGCTGCGATCCTTGATACCCATCATTCGCGGCCAAGGCCGGAACAGCGGTTGCCATGCATGAGCGGACAGCTCACAGTTCTGAATGACAAAGCGCTCGGGTTTGCCGTCTCTCATGACACCGTCAAACAGCGCGAGCACGATGGCGCACGCCTGATCTGCGGTCAGTTTGGCGTTGCGCTCACTCATGCTTAGCCAAAACCAAACAATGAACGCAGCCAGCCTGCCGACTTCCGCTCATAGAAGGCCACGGTTTGTTTGAGGAAGTAATCGCTCAGGCCGGTTTCACCTTCGCTGACGCGGTACAGATCAACAGGCTCGCCATCCGGCGCGGTGTCCCCGGCGACGTTACCGGCTTCGCGCATGACCAATTCAATGTCGCCGTCCGCTTCGATACCGATGATCAGGTGAGGCTTTTGATCCGTCGAGGCATCGTGCATCAAGGCCAGAAACGCACGTTTTACGTTGCGATGTTTGGCGAGCAGTTGCGTGAGCGAGTTGATCATCTGCGTCGGGTATTGCGAAGGCTGGCCGAGCAGCACTTGCGTGTCTTTTTCGACGGTGCGTTGTGTCGGCTTTTGGCCGATCGCATCGGAGAGCAGGTTGCGCACTTCTTCCGGGTAAAACTCTTTGCCATACGGCGACTTTGGGTTGAGGAACAGTTGCGCGCCCAAGGTGATTTCAAACAGCGCTTTGGCCGGGATTTCGATGTAGGACTCTTCGCTGTCGATGGACTTTTGCAGGGTTTGCAGTGAAGAGAAAAACGGGATGACCGGGGACCCGTCGGGTTTTTGCCAATGGGCGATGCTGATGTTGCTGCCCGCCTCAAGGTGGGCCGGGCCTTCGCCGGTGCCAGTGGTGCCGAGCACGTAGATGGTCGAGCTCAGCAGGGCTTTGAAAAACTCGGGTCGGTGCGCGGGCTCGTCTGCCGCCAGGCGCAGTGAGTGTTCGAGGGCGTTTTCTTCCTGGGTATTGGTGATGTCCATCGATCGTTCCATAAAAACAGACAGTAAGTGAATGGCGCAGAGCAGGTCAGTCGCTGCTGCACCCTAGCAGAATCCAGCGCTTGCCTTGAGCGTGTACGTCGGGAACGGCAGTCGAATAAAGCGCAAACGGGTTAAACCTTGGAACCGGGATTGTTTTTGATTGGCGGCAGGGTCAAGTGGCAAGCGAAACAAGCGTGTCGAGGATGTTGATGGGCACGTAGAGCAGAGTAATGGTCGCATAGGCTTTGCGCGAGCGCGCCACAAATGCGCAGATCGGCAAGGCAATCATGATCACGTCGAGCAGGCCCCACAGTGCGAGCGGGTTGGCCTGGAACAGCGTGACATTGACGATCAACCCGAGGCACAGGTAGGTCGACAGCGACAGCAAGGCGTAACGGCCATCCTGTTCGAAGTAGACACGCAAACCGTGCTGTTCGTCCTCGCTGCGGCTGGGCAGCAACAGGGCGGCTGTGACGAACAGCGAGAGCGTCAGCATCACCAGCAGTAGAAATTCAACGAAGCTGAAGGTTTGTTTGACCGACGACAATGCATTGACCGCCCACCAAAATTCCAACTGTGTGGTGAACAATATCACTGCCCAAACCAGCGCAACCCAATCCGGCGCCGCCAAACGGCGGATACGGAATACCGTTAATACACCGAGCAGCAGACGAGTGACGGAGAGCCCGAGGATCATCGAGAGAACGGTGGCGACGATTGGGAAGTTGTTCATCCGGCCTTCCGTGAACGCTGAAAGGGTGCCTTGGGCAGACTAGGTGGGGCCGGGAGGGCCGTCAAACACGACGGTGCGGTTGGGTTGGCAGAATACGGCCGCAAATCCTGCTGCGCTGAGGTAACGGTTGGCTGGAGCTAATGGGGAGTCGAGTTATGTTGAGGTGGTTGCGTAGCGCTCAAGGTTTTGCTCAGCATTGAACGCGTTTTGAGGTTCAATCCTTCGAAAGCGCTTGATGAAAAAGGCGCCATCGACCAATACCGCTGTGGGCATGTTTTCTTCCTGATAACAAAACGCCCAAGGGTTAGGCGCGTCCTGGATGGGTAGGACGGCGTACTGCCTTGGGCGGGATGGGAGCAGATTAGGTGCGGTCGATAGAGGCGTCAACCACTCCTTTTCAGTTTGATCAAGCTTTGTATAGGACCTTGCTTGCCCAACGCTTTCGCTGATGGGCAGTGACGGGGAAACGATAAAACTGAAAGGGAAAGCAGGCAAGCCAGCCAAGTCTGTAAGATTTGTAGGCAAAAGCGCGCTGTGTTGTAGCCTTGATGCGGCGGTACCAAGGTGTCCGCTTCGAGTTTGCATGCTCGCCCGTTTCAGGTAGCAGGCATCGCCATCGTTTTCATGGGCGATGGTGGTGTTGGTGGGCGTCAGGTTTGTGATTGCTGGCCCGCGCGCAGGCATGGTTTCAAGTCCGGAATGTGCGAGGCCGGGCGACCTGCAGTGGCGGGGCGCTGACGAACTCGAATTGGCCGCTGCCGCAAACCGATCGGGTAGGATGCTCGCATACTGGAATAAGCCCTCTCGACCAAGGACGCGACTTTTATGGAAACCCTCTTTTCTCAAGTCAGCGAGCGTTTGCACGATCGTCGATTCGCGGTAGCGGATAACACGCAGGGCCTGTCGGGTAGCGGCACAGTGTTTCATTACTGTGTTGAAGGTTTGGGGATTTCGAGCAGTTATCAGGGTGGTCGGATTCGCGTGGGTCATCAGGTGGGACGTGTGACGGGGCCGGACACGATTGAGCTGTTGTTTCATTGCCTGACGACTGAGGACGAGATTTTGTCTGGTTGGTCGCGTGGCGTTGTTGGTGTGGATGAGGCGGGGCGGACTACTTTGAGTTTTGTGTGGGGATGGTTGTCGGGGGCTAGCGGGGGCGGGGAGTCGAGTTATGTTGAGGTCGTTGCGTGAACAGAAGAGAGGCATTTGATGAGTAGATTGTCAGCACTGATCGCGCAAGCGAGTGCCGGACTTTCCGTGCAGCAAAGTATTTCGGATGAGAAATGGGTGGCCATTGCGCAGCAATGCGGGGACGAAGAAGTCGCTGAAATACGTGATCGAATTGACGCGCTGAAGGCTGAATTGCTGACCGTTGAGGATTGGGACGGCGATACTCAGGATGAGATTCATCTGGCGATTGCTCACTTCACCAGGATGCTGAAGCTTGCGTCTGATTCTGTCTAGCGGTTGGCTGGGCGGACGCCTTCGCTGGCAAGCCAGCTTGTATGCTGGGACTTGAAGGGAGGAGGAGGGACAAAGCCAGATTCTGACTGTTGACGCAGTACAGATCCGTGGGAGATTTCGCCCCTCCTCCTTTCACCCAAGCGCCGATAAAGAATGCATCTGGCCAGGACCGACGATAGGAACAAGCCTGCGCCCCTGGGTGAGCCCCTTCAAGTGTTCAAAACCATATCTCGGGGGATGTTCAATGGCAATGCCGGTTTCTGTCGTAAAGCCTATTGTGGGCGTGGATGTTGCCAAGAATGAACTGGTCATCTATCAGGCCGAGCTGGATCTGCTCGAGACTATTTCCAATGACAAGACAGCCATCAAAAAATGGCTGAAAGCCTTGCCTGCACCTGTTGATTTGGCTATCGAATCGACCAACATCTATCACCTGGCGTTCGCCGATCTGGCCCATGAAGCCGGGTGCACGATTTACATGGTCGATGGCTACGCGTTGAGTCATTACCGAATAGGGGTGAAAGTTCGCGCCAAAACCGATGCGCTGGACGCCAAGCTGCTCGCTCGTTATCTAAAAAACGAATACGAAGAGCTTCATCCTTGGATCCCGCCATCGCCTTTATATCGCCGCCTTCTGAGCCTTTTCCGCCGTCGTGCAGCGCTGGTTCAGGCACGGGTTGGTCTGGTGCAAAGCTGGGCGAATGAACCGCTGCTCAAAAGCGCGTTTGCTGAGCAAGTGGCCTCAATGCAGAGGCTCGAAACATTGGTCGAGAAGATGATCAACGATCAATTAAAAGAGGCTGGGCTGCTCGCAGATCTGAAGCGCTGCACAAAAGTTGAAGGTATTGGTTTTTTGACCGGAGCCCGTTTGATCGCAACATTTCAGCGGGGCGACTTCAAAAACGCGGATGCATTTATTGCGTTTTTGGGGATGGATTTGCGCGTGTCGCAGTCAGGACAAAAGGACGGTCGCCGGAGCCTGACCAAACGCGGAGACCCAGAGGCCCGGCGACTGCTCCATAACGCAGCCATGTCGGCCAGCCGTACACCGGCTTGGAAAAGCTTCTACGAGGAGCAAAGAAACCGTGGGTTCAGTACGACACAGGCGCTGGTGATATTGGCTCGCAAGCTTGCGCGAGTGGTATTCGCGCTGCTGAAGGGGCAAAGCGAATACCAGCCGAAGGGAGGTTGAGGGCTTCCCCTCAACCATAGAATCTCCCACAGTGTCCGCTGCGTGCTTAAAGCCTGGGCAAAAACGCAAACCCCCTGTAGGAGTGAGCCTGCTCGCGATAGCGTCCGTCCAGCCAACCTCTTTTTTGACTGTCCCACCGCTATCGCGAGCAGGCTCACTCCTACAGGGATTTGGGTTGGTTCGGGGTTTGTGGTTCGGCGCAAAAAAGTTTGGGATGTGGGTTAAGGGGGGGTTGCAGGAGTTGGCTGAGGGTTTGCAGTTCGCCTTTTTCTACGTCGGAGACGAGGACGTAGCGCATGTGGTTGGTTTGCCACGAGACAACGTTGAAGCCGCGGATTGATTGGGCTTGCTGCGGTTTGTCAGCGTCAGGGGTCGGCAGGATGAAGACGTTGATGATGTGTTTGGCGTGGCCGTAGCTGAGCGCTGCGGCGGTTTGGTGCTGCAGGTAGTCGAGGCGGCCGCCCAGCAGCGGGAAACCTTGCGCGGCGTAGTCGAACACTGGCGGCGAGAAGTCGAGTTTGCCGGTGAACCACGGTTTGACGGTGTGGCGGTCGGAGGAAACGACGTCGTTGAGGTGTTCGCCCATCAGCGAGCGCACGTGGCTGGCCACGGCTTCGTCCATCAACGGTTGTTCGCTGCCCGGCGTCGCGACGTAAAGCATCACCGCCAACGCTAACGCCGTCGCGGAAAAAGCTGGGGCGAACCATTTGCGCCAGCGTTCCATCAAGCCAATCGGCGGCGCTTCAGGTGCAAAGAGACTGGCGGCCAACGATGCCGGCGCCGGGTAATACGCGGCATGGCGCTTCACGCTGACCTTTAGCGCTTTCACCTCCTCACACACCTGCGCGCATTGCGCACAAGCAGCCAAATGCGCCGCCACCTCCGCAGCCAACGCGGGCTCAAGCTCCTGATCCACATAACCCTGCAACCGCACCCGGCACACCGGGCAATCAAGTTCATTCATGATCGTGCAACTTCAGTAATTCAACTTTGAGCATCGCGCGGGCCCGGGCCAGGCGCGACATGACGGTGCCGATCGGGATGTCGGCGACCAAAGCGATGTCTTTGTAGGGCAGGTCTTCGAGTTCTTTGAGCACGATCACCTCGCGATACGCTGGCGGCAGGGCGCTGAGGGCTTGCTGGAGCAGGGCGGCGTTTTCGCTGTGAATGGCCAGCAGTTCCGGGCTCTGGCTGTGGCTGAGCGCGCCTTCGTGTTCGCCGATGTCGTCGTCAATCGGCACCCAATGCCGGCCGGCCGAGGCTTTGAGCCAGGTGTAGCTTTCGTTGCGCACGATGGTCAGGAACCACGCTTTGGCGTTGCCATCGGCGAAACGCTGCAAAAACCTGAAAGCGCGCAAGGCGCTTTCCTGCACGACGTCGCGCGCGGCGCTGTCGTTGCCGGTCAGCCAGCGCGCGAGGTTGTAGGCGGCGTCCAGATGGGGCGCGATCAGTTCCTCAAATTGCTTCATGGTTGGTTCCGCACCGTCACTCCTCTATAACCGTGCTGCGTGGGCGTTTATTCCCGCGAAATTATTTATTTTTTTGTGCGGAATAAACCGCCGCCGCGCTTGGTTTCCCTCGTGTCAGCTACCTCACTGTAGTTCGCCCGCGAGGACACACCGATGGACATGCATACAAAATCTCAACGCCGCACCGACAGCTTGCTCAACCCGGACCGACGCGCGCTGCTCAAGTGCTCGGCGTGGGTCGGGGCCGGCGTTATCTGGGCTTTGCACGGCGGCATTCCGAAAGCCTTCGCGCTGGATGCGGCGGGCAACGTCAGCGATCCCAAGGCGTTTGCCAGCACTTTTCATTTCGTGCAGATCAGCGATTCGCACATCGGCTTCAACAAGGAAGCCAATCCTGAACCGGTGAAGACCTTGCAGGTGGCGATCGACAAAGTGATCGCACTGCCGAAACGGCCATCGCTGATCCTCCACACCGGCGACATCACCCACCTGTCCAAAGCCGAGGAGTTCGACACGGCGGCGCAGTTGCTCAAGGCGCTGCCGGCCACCGTGCATTACGTCCCCGGCGAGCACGACACCCTCGATGCGGGCGGCGGTGCGCTGTATCTGCAACGCTACGGCAAGGGCACCAAAGGCAACGGCTGGTACAGCTTCGATGACCACGGTGTGCATTTCATTGCGTTGGTGAATGTCTTCAACTTCCAGGCCGGGCGCGAGGCCAATCTCGGCGCCGATCAACTCGCCTGGCTGGCCGATGACTTGCGCGCGGTGTCCAGCAGCACGCCGATCGTGGTGTTCACGCACATTCCGCTGTGGACGATCTATCAGCCGTGGGGCTGGGGCACCGAGGACGGCGATCAGGCGATCGCGATGCTGCGCAAATACGGTTCGGTGACGGTGCTGAACGGGCACATTCATCAGGTGATTCAGAAGGTCGAAGGCAACATCACTTTCCACACCGCCCGTGGCACGGCGTACCCGCAGCCGGCACCGGGCGCGGCACCTTCGCCGGGGCCGATGACCGTGGCGGCGGATCAGTTGCGCAATTATCTGGGGCTGACCGATGTGCGCGCCACACAGGGTGATCACCCGTTGGCGCTGATCGATTCGACATTGGTTTAAGGGGAGGGCGCAACGATGAAAACGCGATTTGCGGCGCTGCTCTGCCTGATGATGTCAACGCCGACATGGGCGCAGGATGTGAAGATCGACATCAAGGAATTCATGTTCGGCCCCAAGGATCTGACCGTGGCCGTGGGCACCAAGGTGACGTGGGTGAACGACGATCAGATCCCGCACACCGTGGCGGAAACCCACAAGGTGTTTCGCTCGGGGGCGCTGGACACCGATGACAGTTTTTCCTGGGTGTTCGATACGCCGGGGGAGTTTGAGTATTTCTGTGCGTTGCATCCGCAGATGATCGGCAAGATTATCGTGACGCAGTGACCCCTGATTTTCATGCCAGTCAGGGTTCACGAAGTTTGCTCAGTTGCCGATATAGAGCGATAACAAATAATTTCGGGATTCATTGATGGCTGATTTGTCATGGAAGCAAACTCTTTCAATTTCACTTCTCACTGCTGCTATTACCCTGGGAGGTACGACCTACCAGCAGGCACATCAAGATCAAAGAGCGGACAAGGTAAGTTTTCTCGACGGTGCACAGACCACTGCACAGGAAACCAGTCGTCTTATGGATAACGGATACAACGCCCTAGCCAAGTTGTTGAAAGGGATGGATCAGAAGGGTTGGGAAGATTTTTCCAAAGGGCCGCTGGATGAATATATGGAGTTTCGCCGAGGGTGGCGCCAGCAGTTGATCGCTGAGCACTTCAAGCTTTCCAGATACTTCGGTAAGGATATGGCAAACGAACTTATTAATATCGATGAGATCGACATTCGGCCTACGGACAATCGATCCTCGTCCAATCCATGCTCGCGCCCTACAAAGTACCAACACTCTGATATCGAAAAGCTGGCCGCAGAGATCGAGTGCCATGCCCGTTTTATGACAGTCAAGCAAGATGCAGTCAATGGCCGATTGGACGCCCAGCAAACGGATGAACTCGTTGAAGCGCTCAATTCAAAAATGGACTTGATGAATGAAACGAAAAACCTGCTTCGGAAATACGATAAAGCTTCGGTCTCCTACTTGAGGAAACTGGACACCCGTTTGACAACGCTAGGCGTCTCGACCGTGACGGCCCTATAAGAAGCCGCCCCCCCCTGTAGGAGCTGCCGAAGGCTGCGATCTTTTGATCTTGATATTGATCTTGAAAAACAAGATCAAAAGATCGCAGCCTGCGGCAGCTCCTACACGTTACGGTCGAGCTCGAGACTTTGACTCAGGATCTTGTCACCACGCCAAAATCTTCTGCAGATCATCCCGCTATCTGTTCGCGGGCTATGTGCGACAGCAGAGCTGCGTCGAGCAGTTGATGCATCTGCACCGCATCGGCAAAGGTACCGGCGCTGTGGGTGCCGTTTTTGATGTCGTCGGCATAAGCGGCATACAGATACGCCAGTTCCAGCACCGCCGACGGCAGCTCGGTGGATTTCAGCGGGTCGTAACCCTCTGGCACTGGCAGCACTTGCAGCGGCAGGTTGTCGCCGTGGGCGCCTTCGATCACGTAGTCGTCACCGATGTCGCCGAACGCTGAGCGGTTGCTGATGCGCAGGTCTCCGGCGTCACCGGTGATATCGATCTGCACGCCGGAGCCGTTGCGCTTGCCGCCTTCGATGTGTACCGACAATACGGCGTTTTCACCGAGCATACCGCTGAGTACCAGTTGATCGGGAGCTTCGCTTTCGAGCTCTTCGCCGGTTTCGCGGATGGTCACCAGCGGAAACTGGTTGACCAGTAAACCGCTGACCTGATGTGGCCAACCGGTGGCGGTCAACAGCATGTCGAGAAAGTGCCCGGCGTAGATCGCGATGACGCTGGAGAAGTTTTCTGCCGGCGCCGTCCAGCGCAGGGCGTTGGGGCGCAGGGCCTGGAAGTAATTCATGCTGACGTGCATGCGCACCGAGCGAGGCTTGCCGACGTAGCCGCTTTGCAGCAGGTCGCGCAGGTAACGATTGTGCGGCGCCAGGCGTCGCTGCAAGCCGACGATGGTGCGCACCCCGGCAGCTTCGGCGAGGCGAAGCAGCTCTTGCGAGGTTGCTGTGCTCGGCGTCAGCGGCCATTCGCAATAGACGTCTTTCTTCGCGGCGATGGCGGCGCGCACCGCCACTTCATGTTGCGGCGCGGTGGTCAGTACGACCACCAGATCGACTTCCGGATGGTTGACCAACTCTTCCAGCGAACCGACGACATGGCGGATGCCGTACTGAGCGGCAGCCTCGCTCGCGGCCGCTTCGCGCTGGGAATAGATCGCGCGGATTTCATACTGTGGCAGCAGTTGCAGAACCCGTACGTGGCCATGCTTGGCCCAGTTGCCGATACCGACCAGACCGACGCGGATACGGGGCGTCGTGGGGGTTGAAGTGTTCATCGCATACCTCGAAAAAGCCGTGATTGGCAGGCAGCGATTGTGCTGAGCGGTGCCCGGCGGAAAAAGGGTGTGGCGTTCGTCACTCTGCGGACTGCGCCGGGGTGAATCGGCAGGCTCGGCGGAACTGCGACTGCGGACAGCGGCGGCACAAGTGAGTGGAAAGCCAGGCTCTTTTTCCGCCGGCGACGCACGCGGATCCTTGGCGCCAGTACCGCAGAGGTCACTGGCTCTAACGTTGGCGCCTGCGGTGTTCCATTCATTTCTGGAGTGATCCCATGTCTTTTCCAACGACTGACTGTGCAGACGCCGACGTGTCTGCTGCCGCCGACTCGGCGCAACCGCTCAATGCGTGGCTGGCGGTGTTTGCCGTGGCCATCAGCGCTATCGTTTTCTGTACCACCGAATTCCTCCCGATTGGTTTGCTGCGCTATATCAGCGCCGGCATGAACGTCAGCGAGGGCACTGCTGGGTTGCTGGTGACTGCGCCCGGTTTGCTCGCCGCACTGGCCGCGCCGTTGTTGGCGATTGGCGTTGGCCGGATCGATCGGCGTTATGTGTTGCTGAGCTTGGCGGCGTTGCTGGTGGTCGCCAATCTGCTGTCGATGCTGGCGAGCAGTTTTGCGGTTTTGCTGATCGGCCGGGTGCTGTTTGGTATCGGCCTAGGGGGGTTCTGGGCGGTGGGCGCGGGCATTGGCAGTCGTCTGGTGCAGGAAGGGTCGGTGGCACGCGCCACGTCGATCATCTTTGCCGGGGTCTCGATTGGTATGTTGCTCGGCGGGTCTGCCGGGGCGTTGATCGGTGAGATGTTCGGTGTGACGGGCGCGTTCGCTTTGGCGCTGGGGTTGTCGGTGCTGAGCTTTGTTGCGCAAGCGTTGTGGCTGCCGAAGTTGCCGGTTGAGCGCGCCATGCCGGCGCGGGATCTGCTCGGTATCGTGCTGACGGGCAACGGTCGTGTCGGTTTGTTGGTGATGTTTTTGGCGCTGTGCGGGCAGTTTGCTGCGTACACCTACGTCACGCCATTTTTGGCCCAGCAGGCGCACTTTGACGCGGCGTCGATCTCGGCGATTTTGTTTGCTTATACGTTGGTGGGGTTGGGCGGCAATTTTATCGTTGGTGGCTTGCAGCGCTTCAGCGTGAAAACGCTGCTAGCGGCAACGATTGGCCTGTTGTTTGGCGCGTTGGGAATGCTGGCGTGGTGGGCGACGTCGCCGGCGTGGGTGCTGCTGTTGATGGCGGTGTGGGGCTTGGCGTACGGCGCGTTGCCGTTGGTGTTGCAGATCTGGATGGCCAAGGCTGCACCGGATGCCCAAGAGGGTGGGATGGCGTTGTTTGTCGCCAACTTTCAGATCTCGATTGCGCTGGGATCATTGGGCGGCGGGTTGTTGGTGGATGGGTTAGGCGTGAGTCAGGCCCTGGGGTATTGCGTGGTCGCCGGTATTGCCGCGTTGCTAGTGTTAGCGGTTAGCACCCGCAAGACCTGAATGTCCACCACCCAATGTAGGAGCTGCCGCAGGCTACGATCTTTTGATCTTGCCTTTGACTCTACAAAAACAGATCAAAAGATCGCAGCCTGCGGCAGCTCCTACAGGGGGTGGGGGCTTCAGGCGCTGAGGCGCATGGTTGGCGCGGCAGGCTTGGCGGCGAGCAAGTGGGCGGCCATGAAATCAACAAACGCCCGCAGCTTCGGCGAGCGATACGGGTTGGCCGGCCACACCGCGCGAAAGGTGCCGGTGTGTTCGGTGTACTCGCCCAAGACCTGCACCAGCGTCCCGGCAGCGAGTTGCTGACGACAGGCGAAATCTGGAATGCAGACTATGCCGAGGCCAGCTTCGGCCAAGGCAATCAGCGGTTCAACCGTGCTGGACGTGGTCGCCACCGGAACCACCACATCCTCGCTGTCGACCGGCGCAATCAACGGCCAACGCTCCAGTTTTCCGTTGGTGGGAAAACGATGATGCAGGCAGCTGTGATCAATCAGATCCGCCGGTTTCAACGGCGTACCCGCGCGTTTCAGGTAAGCCGGTGAGGCCACCAGTTTCAGGTGATAGTTGCCCAGGCTACGAGCGATGAGCCGCGAATCTGAAGCATCCCCTGTGCGCACCACCACATCAAAACCATCATTGATGATGTCGACCAGATTGTCGGAAAAATGCAGGTCCAGTTCGATCTCCGGATACGCCTGCATAAACGCAGTCAGCGTCGGTGTCATCAACATCCCGGCCAGCGGCAAACTCACGCGCAGACGACCATGCGGCGCCGATCGAGTCAGCGCGAGGCCTGCTTCCATGGCTTCCATCTCGTCGAAAATCCGTCGACAGCCGTCGAGAAATTGCAGGCCTTCTTCGGTCAATTGAATGCTGCGCGTGCTGCGATGAAACAGGCGCACACCCAAACGTTGTTCCAGCCGCGCAATCGCCTTGCCGACCGCCGAGGCCGACAGGCTCAGTTGATTGCCGGCCTCGGTGAAGCTACGGGTTTCAGCCGCGCGGGAGAAGATCTTCAGCGAACTGAGGTTGTCGAGGTTATGCATGCGGAAACGCTCCGGGTCGGGCAGCCCACATCGCTGTAGGCTGCCGGGGGATTTACTGGGCGTAGAGTTCAACCAGTTGGCTGTTGAACGCGGTGACAAAGGCGTGTTCATCCGGCCCGGCATTGGCGCGCAGAGGCTTGGCCCGTTCGACGAGGATTTCGACAGCGTCGGTGCCCAGCGCGGCGATCGTTTCGGCGATGAACTCGTCCAGCGGCATGGCCAGTTCCGCTTCCGAGCTGTCCATCAGTTCGGTGCGCACCCATGGCGGCGCGATTTCCAGCACGTTGACCGAGGTGTCGCGCAGCATGAAGCGTTGCGACAGGGCGTAAGAATGCAGGGCCGCTTTTGTTGCCGAATACACGGCGGTCAAGGCCATCGGCACAAATCCCAACACCGAAGAGGTGTAGGCCACGTAGGCGTTATCGGCTTGCTTGAGATGCTCGATCAGCGCCGAGGTCAGGCGAATCGGCCCCATCAGGTTGGTGGTGATGGTCGACACCAGCAATTCATCGTCAATAACGCTGGCGGCGCTGTCGGGCAGCATGATCCCGGCATTGTTGATCAGCACATTGAGCTGCGGAAAGTCGCGGATCAGTTGCTCGGCGACCTTGGCGATGCTCGCCGGGTCGGTGATGTCCAGCTCGACCGCGTGCATGCCCGGATTAGCGGCGACGACTGCGGCGAGATGGGCCTGGCGGCGGCCGGAAATGATCACCTGGTTGCCCAGTTTGTGCAGCGCTTCAGCCAGACCACGGCCAATGCCTGAACCGCCGCCAGTGATGAAGATAGTGTTTTCAGTCAGTTTCATGATGAGTGCTCGCAAAGGGAATGAAAGAGGATTACTTGGCAGCGCGAATAATCAGTTCGGCGACCGCGTCGGGTTGGGAAATCATCGAGCAGTGACCGGCATCGACGAAGGTGCTGATGGCGCCAATCTTTTTCGCCAACAGTTCTTGCAGCGCCGGTGGAATCGCGTTGTCGAGGGTGCCGACCAAATACCAGCTCGGCTTGTTGCGCCAAGCGGCGCGGGTGAGCGGGGCGGTCAGGGCGGCGGCGGAAGTCGGGCGCTGATGGCTGAACAGCTGATGCTTTTCGGCGTCGCTGACGTCTTGTGCAAAGCCTTGGTAGACGCCGTTGTAGGTCAGGCTCAGGTTGCCGGCGTCGTCGCCACGGATCTCTGCGCTCATCAGCGAAGGCTCGACCCGTTCGGTCAGGCCCAACGCCGATTCACCGATGTCCGGGGTGAAAGCGTTGATGTAGACGAGACCGGCAACGTTGCGGTGTTCACCTGCCTCGCTGATGACTGCGCCGCCGTACGAATGGCCGACCAGCAGCGCTGGGCCGGGGCTGGCGGCGATGACTTCGGCGACGGCGGCGGCATCGGCGGCCAGCGAGGTCAGGGGTAGTTCGACGGTGCTGCTGCTCAGGCCGGCGGCGGTCAGTTCAGCGCGGACCTTGTGCCAGGACGTGCTGTCGGCCCAGGCGCCGTGGACGAGGATGACGTGTTGGATGCTGCTCATGCTTGATCTCCTGTGTCAGCAGCGGGCGGGTTGCCCGTGCGGTGACTTCAGGAACAATGCTATGCGTGAGCAGGGCGGCGGATGGGCCGTAAAACCGACGTTTCCGGCCAAAGCCGTTTGGCCGCAAATGCAGGTTGGCGATTCACACGGGCAGCGATTCTTCCAGCGGTTCGACGGCGCTGCGCAGCGATTGCGGCGATTGCCCGAAAGCACGCAGAAACGCCCGGCGCATGCGGTCGCGGTCGCCGAAGCCGGTTTCCGTGGCGATGTTGTCGAGCGAGTGCCGACCCTGTTCCACCAACAGCCGAGCGCTTTCCAGACGCAGGTTTTCGATGGCTTTGGCCGGTGAGGTGCCGGTTTCGGTGCGGAACACCCGGCTGAACTGGCGCGGGCTCAGGCACGCGGCGTTGGCCAGATCTTCGCTGCGCAGGTCTTTGCGCAGGTTGCGCCGGGCATAGTCGAGGGCTTGCTGGACGCGGTTGGACGTCGGGTTGAGCGCGACCAGTTGCGAGTGCTGCGACTGCCCGCCGGCGCGGCGGTGATAGAGCACCAGACTCTGCGCGACGCTACGGGCGAGGGCGGCGCCGTGGTCCTTTTCGACCATGCCGAGCGTCAAATCGAGCGCGGCGGTCATGCCGGCGGAGGTCCAGATTTTGCCGTCGACGATAAAAATCCGGTCTTCATCGACGGTGATCTGCGGAAAGTCGCGGCGCAACTCCGCCGCACGCCGCCAGTGCACGGTCGCCCGCCGACCACTGAGCAAACCGGCTTCGGCCAGGGCAAACGCGCCGACACACAGCGCCCCAACCCGACGCGCACGCGGTTCGACTTCGCGCAAAAACGCGACAACGCCCGCCGGCGTCGATGAGCGATCCATCGCGCCCGCCACCAGAATCGTGTCGTACACGGCATTGCTGAACGGTTCGGTGTGCACCGAGGCAAACAGCGAACTGGCGACAGGCCCGCCATGTTCGGACAACACATGAATGTCGTAGAGCGGCTCGCCAGCACTGCGGTTGGCAAACTCGAAGGCAGACAACGCGGCCAGGCTCATCACCTGGAAATCCTCGCGTATCACTAAGGCCACTTTCTGCACGGTGCAACACTCCTCAACGATCGGATGACAGCGGTGATTGCGGACAACCAGTCCGCAAAGAACGGCCCCGCAGGCCGTTTTTCCCTGCCGACGGTTTGCCTACAGTGCGCTTCATCCCGCACCCCGTACAAGCCGAAACGGCTTAGATGAGCGATGCAGGCAAACCTTCTTCCTTCAAGCGAGTCACGATCATGTCCTCACTGTTTTCGGCAATCCATCTTGGGCCTTACACCTTGTCTCACCGCGTTGTCATGGCGCCGCTGACGCGCATGCGTTCCGAAGCGGGCGATCGCCCCGGTGAACTGATGCAAACCTATTATTCGCAACGCGCTTCGCTGGGCGGCTTTATCGTCTCCGAAGCCACCGTGGTGTCGCCGACTGGCAACGGTTATCTGGGTTCGCCGGGCCTGTACAACGACGAACAGATCCCCGGCTGGAAAGCCATCACCGAAGCCGTGCACGCCAAGGGCGGGACGATTTTTCTGCAACTGTTCCATGCCGGCCGACAATCGCATCAGGACATGCAGCCCAACGGCGGGTTGCCCGTCGCACCTTCCGAAGTGGCTTATAACGGCGTGGCTTACACCGCCGACGGTTGGGTCACCAGCAGCCCGCATCGCGCTTTGACGGAGACCGAAATCAAGGCATTGGTCGAAGACTTTCGCAGCGCCTCTGCACGGGCACTGCAAGCCGGGTTCGACGGCGTGGAAATTCATGGCGCCAACGGTTATCTGATCGACCAGTTCCTGCAGGACGGCAGCAATCAGCGCACCGATGGCTACGGTGGCAGCATCGAAAACCGCGCGCGGTTTTTACTGGAGATCACCGAAGCTGCGATTTCCGTGTGGGGCAGTCAGCGAGTGGCGGTGCGCGTGGGGCCGAGCGGCACCTTCGGCGACATGAAGGACAGCGATCCAAAGGCCTTGTTTACCTACGTGGTGCAAAGGCTGGATAGCCTCGACCTGGCTTATCTGCACTTGATCGAACCGCGCGTACTGGGCAACGTCATCGATGACAGCAAGGACCAGGCTCCGGTCGCGTCGCAGCTGATGCGCCAGCACTATCGCGGGTTGATTATTGCAGCGGGTGGTTTTACCGCGCAGTCAGCAGAGGCGATCCTGCAAGCCGGGGACGCCGATATGGTGGCGTTTGGTCGGGACTTTATTGCTAACCCGGATTTGCCTGAGCGTTTGCGTCGTGAGTGGCCGCTCAATGACTACGACCGCGACACCTTCTACGGCGGTACTGCGCGCGGCTACACGGACTATCCGACTTTTGTGCCAGAACGGGCCAAGGGCGTTACCGCTGAGGCTTAAGCAATGAGAGCGTGGGCATGCTGTCGTCGAGAGGGCATGCCCACCGTTTCAGGATGAAAACTGTCGAATACCGTGGCGATTGCCGCAGCGTTGATCGCTTGCGGCAGTTGCCCCTCACTCACACAAGTGCTCAATCGATAATCCTGAAGGGCCAGTCACAGGCCCTTCAGGCACGGCGCCATTCCGCGCGCTGGCGACTTGGTCTCAGCCCTGCGCTTCATCCTTCAAATCATCCAGCGCGTCGATGATTGCCTCATCGCTGTCCGCCATCGCTTCTTGCATGTCTTTGGTGATGGTGGTCTGGATGGTCATGACTTTTTCAGCCAGATCGCGACCTTTTTTCGAGGTCAGGATGATCGCCATGGCCTGCTCGGGATGCTGGTTGGCGCGAATCATCAGGTCGAGTTCGTCGTTGTCGAAGTGGTCGGCGTAGATCTCGACGACCTTGTCCTTCAAGTCTTCGGGATCGATGTTTTCGCGCACGACGTTGCGAATCTGCTCGCGCTCAAGCATCGGGTAGCGCGAGGCGTAAGCGGTGGAGACCATCTCGACCATGCTGCCATATTGCTTGGTCATGCCACTGGCCTCGACCAGTTCCTGCGCCTTGTCCTTACTGCCACCACAGCCGGCCAGCGCCGTTGCCAGCAACACGGCCAGGGTGATTTTTTTCATGCTCATGAGCATTGGTCCTTGAAAGATTTTGAAGTGCAGAAGGCTTAGCGGCGACTCAGCGCGTAGGCGCCGGCGATGATCACCAGTACGACACCGCCGATGAATGCGCCGAGCGCCGGGAACATCGCCGCTGGCCACATCAGGCCCCGGCCGAGGTTGTAGAAGAAGCCTGCGTGGGAGTAGATGGAGCTGAACAGCCAGGAGTAGAGCGCGTAGATCAAGCCGATGACCAGATAACCGGAGATTATCTTTCCTTTGAGCGACATGACGTCTTCCTTGTGCGGGGGTGAAGCTGGGGATGGATTTTGAGTAACATACTATTTCAGTAGTGGCACATCAATGGCATTGCTGCACTCATCCGCTCAGCTTCACTCACACAAGCACTTGATAAACCGGTTGTTCCTGTCTGCAAAAGCCTCGCTGTCAGCGCTTCGCCAGATTGTCTTGCTGCTTCCAGGCCTGCTGCAAGAACTCGTTGATCAACGTTGCAACCTGCTGCTGGATAACCCCCCGAGGACGCGCAGCCTCGCCATCTCCACAAATGATTCCATCGCCAGGCACGTCTTCTTCAAGCAGTGCCACGGCACCCGGTTTGCACATGGCCAAAAAGGTGAAATGGCTGGCATCGCGGATCTCGACATACTGCGTTGACGCCTGTGGCAGGCGTTTGGCGAGGTCGGCTGACTCCAGTTGCGCAGGCAGGTCTTGCGATGGCGCACCGGCAGCGATCACCAGCGCCGGCACCGGCAGCGCTGCCAGGCTTTCACTGGTCATCCCGCGCGAAAAACCGAGGTCAAGGGAAACCACGGCGGTGACGCGTTTGTCGCGCAAGTCGCTGGCCAATTGAGTTTTCAGTGCGGGCGTGCTGGCCGGATTGATCTTGTCGTAATTGATGCAACTGGCCAGTTGCGGATGAACCTTGCAGTCACGCGCAAACAGCTCCGGATCGAACCGCGCACCGGCGATTTCAATGGCCGTCCAGCCACCGAGCGAATGGCCCACCACAGCAATCTGGCGCGGTGCGACGGCGCCAAACTTCTGCGGCTGCGAGGTCACCGCCGCAATCGCCCGGCTCAGGTCGCCCGGCCGCTGCCACAACTGCTCGGCAGCTTGCGGGGTACGGTCATGGGTGGTGGTGCCGGGGTGGTTGACCGCCGCGACGATGTAACCCTGCTGGGCCAACGCACTCGCCAGCCAGCCCTGATTGCTCCAGTTGCCCCGATAACCGTGGGAAAGCACCACCAGTGGATGCTCGCCTGCGGTGGGCGGCGCGTCGCGCACGGCGGCATTGCCGACAAACACCACGTCATCGGCGATCAATTGGGGTGTGACAGTGGTTTTACCCGGATACCAGACGACCATCTCCAGCGCACGCTCATTGTGCGGGTCGAGGGTCGAGGACTGGAAACCGATAGCGTTGACGTCAGCGAGCGCGCTGGTGGTCAGGCAGGTTAGAAGCAGGGCACCGAGAGCTGGTTTCAATGAGTGGATCTTCCATGATTGGGGGGAGGGGTTAGCAATTTGCAACCCGCTGGCAGTGTGCAACACAGTTTGCACACTGCGCTGTAGCTTGCTTACGTTGCCAGCGATAGATAAATCGCCAGCGCTCCCAGCAGGCAAGCCACCAGCGTCGGTGCATAGTGGATGGCTCGCGCCTTTGTGGTTCGCGACGAACTATCGATAGCTTCCAGTGACGACAGCCGCTGTTCAACGGCGCGAAGCAGAGTTTTCTGCTCAATATTAACCTGCTGCAGCAGACTGATCGTTGCAGATTGCTGCGTTAGTGCAGCCTCCGCCGTCTTGGTGCGGTCGGTCAATAGGTGCATCTGCCTGGCCAAGTCAGCACGCTCAGCTTCCAGAACATCCACACGGCCGGCAAGTACGCGATTGCAATTGTCGAGCGCTGGCAGTTGCTGTGAGAAGGCCCCCGTCTTCAGCGCCAGTTCAGTTATCCGTGCATCATCAAGGGTTCGATGCTGTGCGAGTCGACCTGTCTGATCGGTAAGAACTTTAACGTTGCCTTCCAGTTCCTGGGTGCGCGAAGTTGCCGATTGTTGACTTTGCTCATGCCTGGTCAACTGCGCATTGACAAACTGTTCATGGATTTCTTTTTCTTCGCGCCATGCTTCACAGTCAATCATGCGCAGTTCCAGACTATCGACCATGTCTTGCTGTTGTAACTGGTCGCAGACCTGCTGCTGCAATTGGTCAAGGAAAGCTTTGACCACGGCTCTCTGATTGCCATCGAGGGTTTTTGTATCTGCCGTGACCATCGCGATTTTGTTGACCAGTGCCTCATTGAATCCCTGCAGCACCTGGTTTTTCTGGGTCATGACCTTCAACATGACTTGCAGCACTTTCTGGGTGACCACGAGACTGGCGCCCAGTCCCTGAACCAGAATGGCAAGCTCTTTATCGGTGTTACCTGACAACCCCGAGGTGAGCTGGCCCCACCAGTTCCGGCTCTCCAGACTGTTCATTAGTGAGCTAGCCTGGTCTTTGACTTCTAAACTCTGGCGTGATGCCCGTTCTATGTCCAGAACCGCCTCTTCAAGGGCTCGCGTGAAGTCCCTGATCTCTTGGTGGTTGGCGGCTGTCAGGATACCGTCGGCACGTCGCATTACAGCAGGAAGCCTGGCGGGGGTGTTATGCATGTTCATAGGCGTGCTTCTCGAATCAGGAGCGGATAATACGGAGAGTGAGAGGGTCGATCGCGGCAATGGGCTCATGAATCGACAACGTGCGGGTATAAGTTTCCATCTGTCCCAGAACCATCAGCTCTGACTCGATGTAGCCACCCAGATCGCCAAACAGCGCCAGTTCGTTTTCTGCGACGATGATGAGTTGCTCACACGCTGCGCGCTCAGCGTTCAGCACCTCCACTTGCCCGTCCTGGAAGGCGATGACTGCGTTGATAATGCGGGTCATGAAACCTTGCAGGGCATGAGCTGAAATGCCGAAACCCACGGCAGCGACGGCTGCTGAGATGTAAGGCGCGAATGGGGCCAAGGCGCCACCTGTCTGTGCTACCAGCCATTTTTCCAGCATCAGGTCGAGCGAATCCCATATCACCAATGATCCGCTAATGATGACGGTTTCACTGATTTTGCGGACGAGCTCCTCACGGGGCATCGTCTGCGCCCCTTTGTAGAGCTGCCAGCTGTTGTTGGCCAAATCGAAAAGGTTGCGCGCCAGGTTGTAGATCTGGCCGATGGTCTTGGACAGGGCGTTGACGATGAACTCGGCAATACCACGCAAGAGCTGTAGCGGGTTTTCCAATACATTGCGCAATACTGCGAGGATCTTCTTCAACATCCGATCTACGCGCACCTTGATCTTGGCGACGCCTCCACTCAACACGTCTACCAGTTCATCTTTGATGGCTTTGATTGCAGTCGTCGTCAGTCGCTCGAAGATGTCATAACCAACATTCTTGAAAGCCTCGCCGGCTGCACCGGCCGCTAGAGAAATGGTCGCCCCCGATGTGTCTTTGATCTTCTTCGCTTCTTGGTTGCTGCGGGTGCCCTGTTCAGTCGCCAGCTCCTCCTTTCTGTTCCTAAGCCTGCCGTCGGACAATGCCGGCTCTCGTTTGGCATCTTCGTCCGCAGAAGAATTTTTCTCGCTCTTGCTCACGTCCTTGAACTGAGCAAAGTTCTCCCTGATCAGATGGGCTTCCAATGCGGCGGCGGTCTCTTTGGATTCCATATTGATGAACCGGACGGTACAACCGGTTTCCATCACATCGGCGAGTTTGTAAGGCTCTGCTCCAGGTTTCTGCCCCTGCTTGTATTCGTTGAAATGGCCGGCATTCCAGCGCGATTGCATGTTCTCGCTGTCGCCCACATACACAGGCTTATCGTATTTATCGAAGACAACATAGACGCCGGGGGCGTTGGGCATTTTCTGCTTGAAATCATCCGGTCGTTGGCCATTCTCGATCGTGAACTTGCCATCGAACTTCAAGGTTGCCAGCGATGAAATGCCATGCGTCAGGCTCTTCTGAATCATCTCTTTCCACGCCTGGCCGCGGTTTGCGACCTGCATGACGGACTGGGCCGAAGTCGCTTTCAAAGCTTCTTTAGCCTCGGCACTGAAATCGGTGTGGTTGGCGTTCGGAGTGGCGTTGCGTTTGTTGCGGTAGCCTGCCACCAACTTGCGGGTCACGTTATCGATAGCGCGATCAACAATCAGGTTGGCCATGGGTGGCAAGGTCGCCAAGACTGCATCCTGAGGATTCGGGGGCAATATCGTGCTGGAAGGTGCTTGAAGTTCGCTGGCCACGCATTCTGTCCTTGTTAGTGAGGCGTTTTGTTTGATGTTTCACAAGAGAAGTGGAGCCAAATCGCGTGGTGGCAATTAGATGGCTAATACGTGGATGGTGACCGGATACGCCAGGCGCGACAAGCCCCATAAGCAACAGAGACTTCAGGAACGAACGCCCTGAACGAGCGGAACGGTGCCGGGCGCAACCGGGCGCGGGAGGACTTGATAGCAGAGCAAACGCTAGCGATATCAGCAAACGCCGGGATGAGCAGTGCTGAACAGATGGCGGCGGAGGTTAATCACGCTCTGCCGCAAGTGCCCCTGAATATCACTCCACGCACAGTTTCGGGGTAATAAGGATTTCCCCGGAAGCGTTGGCGCTACTTGTCCCATCGACCTTGTGCGCAGGATCTTTACGACCGCTCCATTCGACGGGATACGGCCCGGTCGCGGCCAGTATCGTTTGCATGCGAGTCATGAAATCAGCGTCGCTTCGGGCGTAGAAAACCCACTCTCGACGTTGCTCACCGGTCACGGTGCACACCCACTTCGCCAGGCCGTTTTCCGTTGCGGCCGACGTTAGCAAAGCTTCCATTTCATTCATGCGCACCAGATCGCGAGGTCGCGGCAGGAACTTCCGGGAAGTGTAGTTCCAGCGGACTTTCATCTTGAACGGCAACGCTTGCTGCTCCGCCGCAGAAATTGTGTTGGCAGTGTGGAAGTTCATGGGGCCTGGGATATCCAGGTAGTCGGAATCCTGTAGAGGGTCCTCGCTCGGCTCGACAAGACGTGCTTGTGTATAAAGACCAGGACCAGTGCCAAGAATGGCCTTGAGTGCCGCATCTCTTTCGTCATTACGGTCAACCACACAGTCCTCGTAAGCCGCACTCTGGCTTGGGTCTTCATCCAGGCACGGGTCGCGTTCGACCGGTGGCGGTGGATGGGCGCATCCCGTGTTGAGCAGAACTGTTGATGCCAACAGCAGTAGCAGCGGCAAAGTGCGATTAAGGGTGTTTTGGTTGTTGGATTTAATGCGATTCAAAAACGTGCCTTCCTTGGGGGGCGGGGAATAGTTTGGCGACGAGAGGCGTGCCGGAAATGCCTGATTAATGCCGCTTATCAAATCAGCGACTTTTTGAAATCACGCTACTCATGTATTGATTCAAGTCGCGAAAGTCTTCAACGCTCCAGGCGTGCGGCGCTATTTTTACGCCGTTCTCGCGCAGGGTCCTCGGAATCAAGTCGCCATTGGGGCGAAGGATGATCGAGGAGACGATGACCCCCGGATAATCATTCAGGCGTTTCTTGAAGGCGGTTGTTGTCAGGTCAGGTGCCGGCGGCTGGCTTTTATTTGCCAAGGGGCCTGTTGCCTTGATATCGGCTCCGTGGCACATCGCACATCGCTGCACAAAAAGACTCTTGCCATTGGCGTTATCGGCAACGGACAAAGATGTTTGAACAACCGACAGAATTCCAAGCGCCGCGATAAGCAGTACTTTCATTTTTTCACGTGTCCTTGTGGCGGACCGGACTATCCGGTCCGCATTTTACGATCAGCTCTGGCAGAAGCGGATGCGGTTACCGAAGGGGTCGTACACTTCCAGGACCTTGCCCCAGTCCTGTTGCACAACACTCGGACGTCCGTATCCGTAGCGCTTGTTCAATAATTCTTCGCCGAACGATTCGATGTTATGCATCGGCACAAACACCGTCGAGCCTGGACTTGCATCGCCATGATGTTCGGAAAGATGCAGTTGCAGGCCATTGCGGCTGATCCCCAGGTAGAGCGGTAGATCCGCTTCGAACCGGTGTTCGAATTCGACACTGAAACCGAGAAAGTCGAGGTAGAACTCGCGGGTTTTGGTTTCGTCGAAAATTCGCAGGATCGGAATGGCTTTGTCGAAGGTGATTGCGGATTCGGGTTTTGCCGCAGGCAGCATTGCCGATGCGGTGTTCCAGTCCTTGTAGCCCAATTGCTGCGCGACTGTTTCCAGTGCTGCGCAATGGGTCATCGCTTGATCGCTCGACGCCAGCGCGGCGCGCAGCCGTTTGGCCATCTGCTTGGCTTGTTCGATTGAAAGCATCGTATCTCCTGTGGTCGAGATATTCTGGTGCTCGCGTTGCCAAACCTCGACTTCAAGAAATGCGCAGGGATTTGGGGAAAAGAAGCAATGCTTTCACCTTTCCTTTCGGAAGCGAGCGGCAGGCAGCATCAGCCTGCGCCGATGATACACAGCGGCCCAACACAACGAAAGCCGTCCCCACGCCCCTGTAGGAGCTGCGGCACGCTGCGATCTTTTGATCTTTAAATGCAAAATCAAAAGATCGCAGCGTGCCGCAGCTCCTACAAAGCGTTTGCAAAACCAGACCGGGACGTGCCTTCACTCACCACAGGCGCGCTTCAGCTTCATCGAATTTATCGGCGACTTTCAAAAAAGTATCTGCCCATCCGCTGCTGAGACTGAGCTCTTGAAGCGGTCCAGTAGGAGCGAAAAGCACGGCGATGTGAAGCTTGTCGGGTAGCGCGCCAGCTCTGAGCGAATCAAGCAGCAACTCCAGTTCGGTTTTTGCCGCATCCTCATCCGCCCATGAAGACCAGCTGAAATCATTGTCAGGAAGCGATACCAACTCGATCGAGGCTTCCAGTACCTGAATGAGTAGTTCGCGGGGACTGCTGTGTTGTGGGAGGCCCTGGATCAGCTGTTTTGTGATGTCTGTTTTCATAATGCTTCCATGGAAAACGCTTGTCCAAACCGCTGACTGTCGAACTTCCCTGGGCGCCAGAGGCCGAGAAAAGTCGCATAGATAACACTCTCGATTTCACATCGCAAAGGGTTGTTCATCCAAGTCACAGCCAGTTGAGTAGCCGTCTGAAGGAACTACTCGAAGAAGTGTCAGAGCAAACTCCACGAAACCCCAACATAAACCCCCATCCCTTCACCCGGCGTCGACCGCGCAGCATCCAGGCCTTTGTCGTCATAGCCCGGCGTGACCGTCGCCGCGTAGTGCTTGTTGGTCAAATTACGCATGTCCACCCAGCCTTGCCAGTCGCCCTTCGGCGCGTTGTAGCCTAGCGTTGCACCGAACAGCGCGTAAGGATCGGCGTAGTAACTGTCTGCGTAATCCACTGCAACTTTGGAAACCAACTGGGTATTCACCGCTGCGAAGAAACCCTGCGGCCAGTCATAACGTAATTCGCCCTGGTAGTAGTGCATCGGCAACCCCGGCAAGCGGTTATCGCCGAAGCGCTCATCGTCGCGATAGTGGAAATCGCTGAACGTATACGCCTGGCGCAAGCTCAACTGTCGGCCATCGGCAGCCGACCAGAGTTGGCTGTTCAGGCTGGCTTCGACACCTTGGTGCACGGTCGGGCTGGCATTCAACTCATACGGCGTGACGGCATTGGCATCCGGCAGCACCGACAGCAGCTCATGCCGCACTTGCGCGTAATACCACGCCAGACTCCATTCGCCGACGACACTGTCACCGCGCCCACCGAGTTCCAGTGTGGTCGCTGTCTGGTTTTGCAGTTTGACCGGATCTTTTTGCGTGCCGGTTGCCGCGCCGTTGCCGGCCGGGAAGCGCACGTTGGAGCTGTAGATCAGCGACCACGGGTGCGGTGCTTCGACCGAGCGGCTGAGGTTGCCGAACACTTGCAGGTCTGGCGTGATCTGGTAGCGCAGGCCGAGGCGCGGGGCGTAGTCCCAATCGTTCATGCTGGTTTTGCCGCCGCTATGCGGGTAGGTCACGTCACTTTCGCGGCGGGTGTAGATGGCGGCGAGGCCGGTGGTCAGCCAGAGGTCGTCGGCGATTTCCAGGTCGTTGCCCAAGTGCAGGACGGTGTCCGAACCCTGATAGGTGAAGTTGCGCATGTGCGTGCCCGGCGCGTAGCCGGCGGTGTTGCCGGTGGGGATGCGCACCATTTCGCTGGCGCCGTCGTTGGGCAAATGTTTGGTCACGCGCAGGCCGACATTACTGCGGCTTTCCATGCCAAAAATTGTGTCGCGGCGTTTGTAGTCGAAGGTGCCGCTGACGTCGGTGTAGGCGACTTTCAGGCGGTTCGGGCCTTCGCGCAGGTCCATCGGGTAATCGTGATAGACCAGGCCGGTCTGGATGCTCGAATCGTCGTCGATGTAGAACGTGGTCTTGTTACCGATGAAGGTGCTGCCGGGCTGTTTGCGGCTGTCGTCGCGCGACACGTAGGAAGGGTTGGCGGCGCGAGGATCATGTTCGATGGAATGCTTGGTCACGCGGCCGGCGAGGTCGTTGTCGGTTTCGCGGTAACGGATGTAGAAGCGTGTTTCCAGATTCGGGTTGAAGCGGTAACCGAAGTTGGCAATCAGGCCTTTGCTTTCGCTGGCGGTGTGATCCTGATAACCGTCGGCGTTGGCATCGGTCAGCGACACGTAGTAATCGAAGTCGCCCAGCACTTGTCCGGAACTCACCTGGCGCTGCTGATAACCGTGGCTGCCGGTGGCGTAGCGCACTTGCAGTTTCGGAGCGTTGTAGCCGGTGTGGCTGACGTAATCGATGGCGCCGCCGAGTGCCAGCGAGCCACGGTCAAAGCCATTGGCGCCGCGCAACACTTCAACGTGATCGACCCACAATGGTTCGAGCAATTCATAGGGCGTGCCGCCGGGGCCGGTCAACGGCAGGCCATCGAGCATCGTGTACAGCCCCGAGGCATGGGCGCCCGGCGCACGGTTGATGCCGGAACCACGCACGGAAATCTTCACCCCCTCGTTACCCGCCGACTGCGCGTAAACACCCGGTTGATAGGCCAGCACGTCCTGATTGCTCGCCACGCGGCCCTGCAAAGGCTGGCGCATATCGACGACGTTGGTGGCGCCTGGCACCTGATCGAGCCGGGTCTTGGCTTCTTCGATGCTGGCGTCTGCACCGCCGCGCTCGTCGGCCGAAATCAGCACTTGCCCCAGTTCCATTCCTTGAGTCTCGGCCATCGCCGGGCAGGCAAGGGCCAGGCCCAGCAGGGCAGTGGGCAGGGATTTGGGCGACGGCATCGAGAAACTCCAGCGAACAAGGGGCGGACAATGAACAGTGCGACGTAACAAAGAACGAAGGAAACACATGGCGATTTGGCTTTTTGCCCGTTAATGGCAAACCGCAAGTCGTGGGCTAACCTCACGTGTCTGGTTTGCCGCGTCAATAAACGCTTTGTTTCCGCATTCATTCGTGAGGGCTCGGTCATGGCAAAAGACAAAAAGAAGGCCGTCAAGGCGCCTGAAAGTCCGAAGTTGAAAAACAAGGATTACCTTGAGCAGTTGCGCAAGCTGCACGTTGAGCTGGTCAAGTTGCAGGAGTGGGTGATCGCCAAGGGCGTCAAGGTCTGCATCGTCTTCGAA